>CAYXQS010000034.1:0-18630 GCA_964466515.1 uncultured Gemmatimonas sp.
GGCGCCCCCGGCGTGTTCGAGGGGCGCGATCGCGCGACCGGCGCCGTGCAGTGGACCGGGACCCGCGTGGACCTCATCTTCGGGTCCCACTCCGAACTCCGTGCGCTCGCGGAGGTCTACGCCACCGACGACGCGAAGGAGAAATTCGCGCGGGACTTCGTGGCGGCGTGGGTGAAGGTGATGAACCTCGACCGGTTCGCCTAGGGGGCCGTAGGCACGGTCTGTGCGCGGCGGGCCCCGAGGACGTGGGGCAGGCTCCAGCCCCGCCAGTCCGCGCGGTCCGCCGCCCGCCGCGCCCATTCGTCCGAGATCTCCGCACGCACCTCGGCCGCGCGCGTCGGCCCCAGGCGATCGACGCCGCGCAGCAACGTCGGCAACGCGTCGCCCGAGAGCCGCACGTGGTACGCGGCGTCAAACGACAGCCCGCGGTCCGCGCGCCGCAGGTTGGTCTCGACAATCCATCGCTCGGGGTTTGCGAGATTGAGCCCGCCGAGCCAAGCCGCGGAGAGCACCAGCACCCCGGGGGCAAAGCGTCCGCGTGCGCCGCGCAGCACGGTCCACCCGAACCAGCAGAGCACCGCCGCCACCCACACGAGCACCGCCACCGCGAGCACGCGGTCCTCCGTGAGCCCGAAGAAGCGCAGGTAGAGTCCGAGCCGCAGCAGCGCCGATACGAGTACCGCGCCGACGAGTCCGAGCAGCACGAGTCCCACCGCACGGAACGACGCGCGCGCCCGCCCGGCCTCGCGCTCCAGCACCTCGTCCGTCACGAGGAGTGCGGCGAGCACGATCCCCGCAATCACGATGAGCTCGAAGAATCCTTGGCGCGCGTAGTCGGCGATGGTCACGCCGCTCGTGGCCGCCACGTACTCGGTGCCCCCAAAGAGCGTGCGCACCTGGAGCCCGATCCACGCGCTGAGGAGCAGGGCGAGTCCGCCGAGGAGCGGTGCGACCGTGGCGAAGGGGAGCCGGATCTCGATCCGCCTCCCCAGGAGCCCGGGACCCACGGGCCCGAACGATCCGCGGATGGCCCCGGCGGCCACCCAGGCGGCGGCCGCGCTGCCGACGAGATGGCCGATGATCTCCACGTCGCCCAGCGTGGCCACGCGCTCGAGGAATGCGGCAAAGACGGGATCCGCCTTGGCGAGCAGCGTCGCGACCACCAACAGGACCGGCACGGCGATGAGCGCACCGACGCCCAGGCTGCCGATCGACCGCCGCCGATCGGCATCGATGGCCCCCGCCCTTGCATCGCGCAGCGCGAGCGTCGGCGCACCGGCGGCCAACGCCGTCGCCGCCGCGAGTCCCCCGCCCATCGCATCGCGGGGTTCGAGGTGCGCGAGCGGATGCCCGCCCGCGCGCCACGCCACCAGCGCGGCCACCACAAGGAGCGCAAAGAGGTTGAGCGCGTAGAGCATATCCGCATCGCGCAGCACGAGGAGCAATGCCAGGACGCCCGCGCTCGTGAAGAGGATGGCGCGATCGCGCCCCGCGGTCGGGTCCGGCGCCTCGGCGCGTGCCGCCGCCGCGAACGCCACGCCGAGGACCCCGAGGATCCAGAGCACGGCACCGGCGCGCGGCTCGTCGGCGCGCAGGAGCCAGTTGCCCGCCACGCCAAGGACGAGGGCGGCGGCGAGCAGCCGTCGGGCGAACGGTGCGGTCATACGGGCTCCGGGATGAGGACGCCGCCGAACCGCCGCTCACGTGCGGCGTAGTCGGCAAAGGCGGTCTCGAGGTCGGTCGTCGTGAGGTCGGGGAAGTACACATCCAGAAACGCGAGCTCGGCGTACGCGCACTCCCAGAGCAGGAAGTCCGACAGGCGTCGCTCGCCGCCCGTACGCAGCAGGAGGTCCACGGGCGGGAGGATCGTCGCGCCGCCCGGCACGGTGTCTGGCAGGCCGAGTCGCGTGCCGTTGAGCGCAAGCGCCCGCTGGAGCGATTCCCGGCTCGAGTAGTCCACCGCGACGCGCAGGTGCATCCGGCGTCCGGCCGCCGTGCGTTCCTCCGCCGCGGCAATGGCCTCGGTGAGCGCGTGCGGCAGCCGGTCGCGCCGTCCGATCACCGACAGTCGGATGCCGTTCGCCACGAGCGCGGCGAGCTGGCGGTCGATGTGCGACGCGAAGAGATCGAAGAGAAAGCCGACCTCCTCGCGCGGGCGCTTCCAGTTGTCGCTCGAGAACGCGTAGAGCGTGAGCTGCTCCACGCCCACGCGCGCGCAGTGTGCCACGACCTCGCGGACAGTGTGCGCGCCACGCACGTGCCCCATCCACCGAGGGCGTCCACGCTGGGTCGCCCAGCGGCCGTTGCCGTCCATTATGATCGCGAGATGCGGGGGGACCGTCACGCGCCCCCCACGCGCTTGATCAGCGCTTCCATATGCGCGAGATACCGCTCGAGCGCGCGGCGGCCGGCAGCCGTGAGCCGATACTCCGTGCGCGGGATTCGGCCATCGAAGCCCTTCTTGCACGCGAGATAGCCGGCGTCCTCCAGCTTGCGTGCGTGGACCGAAACGTTGCCGTCCGAGGTCTCGAGCAGCGCCTTCAGCTCATTGAAGGTGAGCGACTCGTGTACGGCCAGCGCGCTCACGATCGCCAGCCGCACGCGCTCGTGGATCACGCGGTCGAGCGCGATGGGCATTGCGGCATCTCCATCAACGGGCTGCAAGGGGGTTCCCTCCTCGCGCGGGGCACTGCGGCGCGCGCGCGCGGCGTTGCCGTCGTTCCTAGCCACCGTGCCTCCGGGCGATGCGCACGCCGCACACGACCTGCAGGGCGCCGAAGCCGAGGGCCATCATCAGGTCGCCATCGACGGGGGGCACGAAGAGCGCGAGTGCGCCGAGCGCGATGAAGCCCAGGCCCATCAGCGGCACGGCGCGGATGGAGAACGCCCCCGCCGTGGTGACGCCCACCCCGTAGAGGAGGAGCCACAGGCCCGGGAGCACGCGTGCGGCGAGGTGCGGCGCGATCCCCGGAGTGAAGGGGTCCACGAGGGCGAGGGTGAGCAGCGCGCCCGCGAGGATTGCGGGCCAGTAGCTCAGGAAGAACTTGCGTGCGGGGACGCTGAGCAGGAGTGCCCCATCCTTCCCCACGCGTCGGCGCATCTTGCGGAGCATCGTCCAACCGCCGATCGAGGCACCGACCACCGCGGCGGCGAGCCAGACGGCGAGCCACCGCTCGTCGGTGGGCTGTCGGTCGGCAATGGGCGCGGCGACCAGCGCCGTGACGCCCACGCCGACGAGTCCCCAGCCGGGGACATCGGTGAAGGAGGCGGCGCCCTCCATCGTGCGCCGGATGAAGGAGAGGTCCTGGAGGGCGCGGTCGTGGAGCGCGGGCGGGTCGGGATTCTGGGCGGCCATACGGGGAGTATCGGACGATCCTGGGTGTTTGTCAAGTACTTTGTGTTACAAAGTAAAGGTTCGACTATCTTCACTGGAAAACCCCCGCCGGGGAGCCGTGTACCCGCGTCGTTTGCCGGGAGACGCACCCCTCGCCCTCACTGGGGTAGGAGGGCGTCCATCCCCGGGGGCGCCGCCCCCGCCTCCCACTCCCAGATCGGCCGATGGCGATTTCCCGACTCGATGTGCTCGTCGTGGATGACGAGCCCGCATTGCGCGAAGTGCTGGCGCTGCGCCTCCAAGGGTGGGGGCATACCGTGACCACGGCCGCCGACGTCGCCGAGGCCGATGCGGCCCTCGGTCGCCGGCATCCGGACCTGGTGCTCAGCGACGTGGTGCTGCCCGGCCTCTCCGGCCTCGATCTCCTCCGCCGTTTCAAGCGACACGATCCCGCGTTGCCGGTCATCCTGATGACCGCCCACGGCAACGTGGATGCGGCCGTCGAGGCAATGAAGGAAGGGGCGATGGATTTCCTGACGAAGCCGATCGAGGCGGAAACGCTGCGGGCCCTGCTCGATGCCGTGAGCGCGGAACGGCAGCAGCGGGAGACCGATCGCTCGCTCGATGCGGTACTCGGTCCCGGCACGGATGGCGTGGGACTGATTGGCGCGAGTGCGGCGATGCGCACGGTGCAGCGGCAACTGGAGCAGCTCGCCGCAAGCGACGCGAGCGCGCTGGTCACGGGCGAGAGCGGCACGGGGAAGGAGGTGGTGGCGCGCCTGATCCATACGCTCGGCGCCCGCGCGGCGCGGCCCTTCGTGGCCGTCAACACGGCGGCGATTCCCGATGGCTTGGTCGAGTCCGAGATTTTCGGCCACGAACAGGGGGCGTTCACCGGGGCCTCGCGCGCCCGCGCGGGATGCTTCGAGGTCGCCGATGGCGGCACCCTCTTCCTCGACGAGATCGCCGAGATGCCGCTCGCGCTGCAGCCGAAACTCCTGCGCGTGCTCGAGGATGGCCGCGTGCGCCGGCTCGGGTCCGCGCGCGAGATCGCCTTTGACGTGCGGGTGATCGCGGCGACGAATCGCGCCCCGGCGGATGCCGTCCGCGACGGCCGCTTGCGGGAGGACCTGCTGTATAGACTGAACGTGTTTGAGATCGTCTTGCCGCCGTTGCGCGAGCGGGCCGAGGATGTCCCGCTGCTGGTCCGGCACTTCCTGCGTCTCTTCAACGCCAAGCACGGCGCGACGGTCGAGGCCGTGCGGGCCACGGCCCTGGAGCGCCTGCAGGCGTGGCATTGGCCGGGGAATGTCCGGGAGCTGCGCAATGTCATCGAGCGCGCCGTGGTGATCGCCCGGCGCGGATGGATCGAGCCCTCGCACCTGCCGCCGTACGTGAAGGCCGGCGAGGTGGGGGGCACGCGGCCGATCGAGTTGCCGCCGCGCACGACGCTCGCCGAGGCGGAACGCCTGCTGATCCTCGGGACGCTGGAACGCACGGGACACAACAAGGCTGAGGCGGCACGGCAGCTCGGCCTCGACGTCAAGACGATCCGCAACAAGCTCCGCGGCTGGGGGATGTCCTCGTGACCGTCGCGCGACAGCTCGCGATCGCCCTCGCCCTCCACCTCACGTTGCTCGCGGGCCTGCTCGTCTATCACGTCCGGACCATCGACCGCGCCGTCACCACGGCGCACGAACTCTCCGATATCTCGGCGCGACTGATCCTGGCCTCGTCCGCGCAGGGCACGCGGCTGGCGCAACTCGACGAGACCGTGGCCAAGTACGCGGTCACGCGCGACGCGGGCTATCTCGCGAAGTTCGCCCAACTGCGGGAGGAGTTCGGCGTGGACCTGGATCAGGTCCTTGCCCTGTCCGTCAGCGCACCCGAGGGGGCGGCGCTCGACGCGCTGGCACGGGAGTGGCGCGGCTTCACGGCGGAAGCCGCCGGGCTCGGCCGTACGACACCGACGCGTGCGCTGACGCCCCTCCGGGCGCGCTTCGAGACCCTCCGTGCGCGACTCGACGCGGTGAACGACGCGTCGCGCGCGACGATGCGCACACGGCTCGCCGCGTCCGCCGCGGCGGCCGACCGGGCCGCACAGCTCTCGTGGCTCGCGGCGGCGGTCGCGCTCCTGCTCTCCGTCGCGACCGCCGTGGTGTTGGTCCGCTCGATTGCCGAGCCGCTGCGCCGATTGGCGGCGGGCACGCGGGAAGTGGCGCGCGGACGATTCGGGTATCGCCTCGACACGCGGCGCGGCGACGAGTTCGCGCAGGTCGCCGCCGCCTTCAACACGATGACCGAGCGCCTCGGCGCGCTCGACCGGATGAAGCAGGATTTCGTCTCGACCGTCTCCCACGACCTCAAGTCGCCCCTCGCCTCGCTGCGCGAGACGGCGACGCTGCTGCTCGATGAGGTGCCCGGCCCCCTGTCGGACGCGCAGCGACGCGTGCTCGTGCTGCAGCGCGAGAGCACGGATCGACTGGGGCGGATGATTGCGAAGCTGCTCGATCTTTCCCGGCTCGAGGCCGGCCTTCCGCTCGACGTGCGCCCGCTCCCGCTCGACCCCTTCCTCGACTCCGTGCTTGCCCACGCGAGCGCCTCGGCCCGCGAGTGCCAGGTGACCGTATGCCGGGGCGCCCTCGCGCCGCCGGACGTGCAGCTCCTCGCCGACGAGGACCGCCTCCGCGAACTCCTCGACAACCTGCTTGAGAACGCCATCAAGTTCTCCCCGGTCGGCGGCGTCGTGGAGGTCGGGGCGCGGCAGGAGAACGGGTGGATGACGATTGAGGTCGCGGACGAGGGGCCGGGAATCGCCCCCGACGACCGCGAGCGGATCTTCGAGCGATTCTACCAGACGCCCGAGGGGCGCGCGGTTCCGGCGCGCGGCGTCGGGCTTGGGCTCACGATCTGCCGCGAGATTGCCCAGGCGCATCGTGGTGCCATCCGCGTACTGGGACGCGAGGGCCTTGGCAGCGTGTTTGCGTTGGACCTCCCGCTGGCGGTGGACGAGGCGGCCGCGTGATGACGCCCGTGGGTTCTCGCCTCGGCGCCGTGCTGGCGATCCTGCTGGTGGCCGGGTGCGCCCGGACGCCGTTTGACGAACACCTGCGGGCGGGACGCTGGAGTGACGCCGCCGCCGCGTTCGCGGCGGACTCCACGCGGCCATATGGCGCGCGGACGCTGCGTCGCGTCGCGCACCTGCACGCGGAGCCCGACAGCGCCACCTGGGACCCGCAGCGGGCGGCGATGCTGCTCGCGCTTGCCCGCTCGCGCGGTGGGCGTCCCGTGCCTGCCGATGTACGGCTCGAGGCGGTGCTCACCCGTATGGTGGCCGAGCGTGACGACCGCGAGGCGCGCGAAGGGGCGTTGCGTGCGTTGCTCGCGCTCGCGGAGCGCGACGCAGACAGCGTCCGGGCCGCGCACGCGCGGTTGCTCGATCGCGTCGTCGCGCAGGAGGAGGAACGCGCGCTGCTGCATCGGCTGATCGCGCGGCTCGAGGCCGACCTGCGCGACCGCGAGGCGCAGATCGTTGCGCTGCGCGCCGAGCTCGACAGCCTCAAGGCCATTGACCTCGCGCCCCCCAGCCGCTCGCCACCATCCTTGCCATAACGACGCGCGATACGGAACAGGGCCGTCCCCCCATCGTGGGGGAACGGCCCTGCGCCACATCGTGGGTGTTGCGCGTGCCTTAACGCGCCTTAACGCGCGTCCGTCTCGGCCGCCGCAACCTTCACGTCACCCTTGCACTCGGTCATCCCGGCGCGGAGCGTGAGCGTCCAATCGCCGGCCGGTGCCGCGCTGGCGTCCACGCGGATCTTGACCGTGTCGCCTTCGCGCGCGACGCTGTTGACCTTGATCTTCGCATCGTCCGCGAACTGCGCCTGGAGCGGCTCGCCAAGCTCCTCGGACACCTTCACGGACAGCTCCTGCTCTCCCTCGCGGACCGTGAGCGTGTCGCTGGTCGTCACCTTGCACTCGTTGCCGACGATCGGGGCCCCTGCCTCGGCCTGGAGCGCCGTGGCGGCCACGAGCAGGCCCGCGACGAGCGAGAGAGCGGCGACCTTCGTCGAGATTCCATTACGCATCCTGAGTCTCCTGATTCACGTTGTTTGACCGTCGGGCGCCGGTCGGCGTCCTTGGCCGTCAGGAGAAGCAAGGACGGTGCCAGCGTCGGCACCGGAGTTAACTGCCGCTTGGGAAAAGGGTTACGCACTTTCAAGGCCCACTGCTCCTAGCCGGGGGAGCAGGGAATCGGGGAAGTGTTCCCCGGTACGCGCCCCATCGGGCGGAGTTACCAGAACGCGGTATCCGTCCGTTCGCGCACTATCCGGAGACGGTATTTGGCCATCTTGCGAATCAGCGCCTCCGGCAGGGGCTTGTCGTAGGGAATCTGCAGGAACTCCTTGGTCGTCCGGTGCTTCTCCAGTTCCTTGCTGAACCGCTTCAACACCCCTGCCGTCGGCGCGAAGTTGAGGTGTGTCTTGAACGCGGAGAACGCGAACAGGAACCGGGGCTCCACGAAGAAGGGAGTGCCCCACTTGATCGCCTCCTCGGCTTTCGGCGCGACGCTCTTGAGGATGGCATACAGCCGACGCAAATGCGGCTGGCCCTCGCGTGGGGCAGCCCGGATGTACGCGGCAATCGTTGCTGGGCGCTTGCTGGCCATTGTCAGTGGGTTGTCCGTGGTCGACTGAACACCGCCCCGTGCGGTATGGCGGGGCCGGTTCCGCCGTGCGGCCAATTGAGGCCTTCCATACGAAGCCCCGGCGCTGCGTTCCCGGCCTCCCGGAATCGCTCGTCCAGCGAGAGCCTTCCGCTCGTCTCGTCAAAGCGCGCCATCAGTACGCGCGTCCGCATCGCCTGGTACCCGGTGATGACCACCCGGCGATGATTGGGTTCGATCGCAATCCAGTGCGGGACGTCGTCCCGTCCGAGCGTGATGCGCGACACCTCGCGCGGGTGCATCGGATCCGACACGTCGAGACTGACCACGGCGCTCCAGGCCGGCACGGTGATGAGGTAGTAGTTGCCGGCCACCACCGGCACCGCGCAGCTGGTGCCCTGCTTTCGTGGAAATGACGCGACGAGTTGGGCTGTCGGTGTCGGGCCTGCCACGTTGCCCAGCAGATAGAGGCCACAGTTGAAGGTCGAGACCAGGACGGTATGGCCATCCTGCAGCACGCGTGGCTCGGCGGACCGGTATCCCTCGTCGCCGCGCGGCCCATTCGGCAGTTCGATCGTGTGCGCCACCGACAGGTCCGACAGGCGCCAGAACTGGAGGGCGCGCGTGGTGTCGCGATTATCCATATCCGTCGTCGTCACGACGATGCGATCGAGATTCGGGAGGACGGCCGCAGAGTACGGGCGGATGCGCCGGTCGACGCCGGCGGAGGCAGCGGACGTCGCACGGACGGCGTCTCCCCGAGGGGTCAACTCGACCAAGCCGCCCGGCGCCATCCCCAGCGCATCGTGCTGCATCTGGAACGTGGCCAGCACGTTCCCATTGGGCAGGCGCCAGAAGCTGTGCGGATGCATCAACGCACCCACGCCCCCGAACTGTTTCGCCAGACGCGGTGCGGATGGCGTGGAGAGGTCGAAAATGAACGACTGCCCAGTACCGAACCCGTTGGCGAACAGTTGGTCGTCGGCGGGCATCGTGTGTTCGGTGTGGTGGGTGCGGTTGCCACGGCCGGGCACGGGCAGCGTGGTCACCAACGTGCCATAGTGGTCGGTCGACGGCCGATCCCGCACATCGTACACCGCAAGAAAGTCCGGTTCGGAATCGTCGGCCGAGGACGCCCACAGGTAGAGGAAGTCGCTGGATGCCGTCGGCAAGAGGGCGGGCCCGGACGGTGCGGCCAGGGACACGGTGGCGACCATCAGGACGGCAATGCGGCGTGACATACGGCGGTTCACGTTGGTGTCGCCAGCTTGAGGCCGACAATGCCGAGCACAATGAGGCCTACGCTCAGGAGGCGTGCCGGGCTCGCCGACTCGCCGAGGAGCACGATGCCGAGGGTCACCGTCCCGACGGCCCCGACGCCGACCCACACGCTGTACGCCGTGCCGGTCGGGAGTGTTTTCATTGCGACGCCGAGCAGGCCCAGGCTAATGGTCATCGCCATTGCCGTCAGTACGCTCGGCCACAGTCGCGTGAAGCCGTGCGTGTACTTCAGGCCGATCGCCCAGACAACCTCGAAGATTCCGGCCAGAACCAGGAGCAGCCACGCCATCATTCCTCCGTCTCCGCCATTAGACCGCGGTGTATCCCCCGTCAACCAGATAGTAGCCACCGGTGATGAACGACGCCTCGTCCGAGAGGAGGAAGCGCACCAGCGCGGCCACTTCGGCGGGGCGGCCGAGCCGTCCCAGAGGATGCCGGGCAACGAGTCCCGCACGGACATCGGCCGGCAGGTTCGCCAGCAGGGGCGTGTCGATATATGCCGGGCCGACACAGTTGATGCGCAGCTGCTGCGGCCCATACTCGGCGGCCGCATTCTTCGTCAACCCGACGACCGCGTGCTTGGCTGCGGTGTAGGCGCTGTTCCCGATGGCTGCCACGGTCCCGTGGATGGACGCCATATTGACGATCGCGCATTGCCCCGGTCCGGTCTTCAGCATTGCGGGAATCTGATAGCGCATCCCAAACAGCACGCCGTTGAGATTGATGTCGATGACGCGCTTCCAGTCGGCGAGGTCCGTCTCGCCGGTGGGTGCCTGTGCGCCTCCGATGCCGGCGTTGTTGACGGCGTAATGGAGGGCACCATAGGTGGCGACGGCAAAATCAACGACCTTCGCGGACTCCTCCGGCTTGGCGGTATCCTGCCTGATGGCACTGGCAATGCCTCCGGTGCCTGCGATCTCGCGTGCGACGCGCTCCGCGGACTCGAGGTTGATATCGGACAGGACCACCTGGGCTCCCCTCGATGCCAAGTCCTTGCCGATGGCCTCTCCCAGCCCTGACCCTCCGCCCGTCACGATCGCAACCCTGTTGGCAAACGCACTCATATGACGCTCCCCACAATGTGTAATGAAGGTTCGAGGCCGCGCGGTATTCCATATGGTGTTTGGCGGGGGCTTGTGCTACAGCTCAGGCCTTCTCCTCGGGGTCCGCGAGAAACCATTCAATCTTCCCGCACGCCGTGCAGGTGAGCGTCGCTGCCGTGCGGTTGGCCCAGTCCAGGTTGAGGAAGGTCATTCCGGCGGTGTTCAGCTGCGCCCGGCCCTCGACGAAGTGGTCGTGCGCGCAGTGGCTGCACGCCACGGCCTTGCCGGCGACGGTGAAACGATCGCCCTCGGGGCTTTGGCCCATCGCCTGGAATCCGCGCTTGAGGGCCGTGAAGAACTTGCTCAATCGTGCTCCGTGTTTGAGAGGAGTGCCGCGGTCGGCCGAATCGGTCCCGGTGGCTGCGGGGCTTGGTCCGGTCGCCACCAGTCATCTGGCGCCACGGCGGCCGGCTGCGCGGCACTCACGTTGTCGGCGCGGATGGCCGCGTGAATGAAGTTCTCGGACGGGACCGGATGCCCGGCGATCCGTCGCAACATCGCCAGTTGACCGGCGTGTGTCATCGCATCCGCGAAAGGGCCTTGCAGGAGCTGCTCATCCGTCAGTTGGCAACGCAGGCTGGCATTGCCGAGGTCCTGGGAGAGCGCCTCGAGCTGCGTGTGGAACCGCCGGATCTCATCCGCGAGTGTCGGTACCTGCGGTGGCGCGAACTCGCCGCCGTGGAAGAAGGTGCGGGCATACCCTATGAGGCCGGTCATATGCCACAGGAGTTCGTGCGGGGTGCGCACGTTCGTGCCGGCGCGAAAGTCGCCGAAGCTCGGCGGTGCGCCGCGCAGCGCCTTCTGCGTTCGATACGCCAAGGCCGCGAGAAAGTGCTGGAGGAGCCTGCGAGATTCCGTCATAGGTAAAAGGCTAGGCTGTACCGAACATAGCCGTGTGCCGCCGTCGCTATGCGTGTGCGGCCAGCGGCTGGCCGACAACCGATTCGTCCGCTTCACCGCGATCTGGCGCCGAGGCTGCGGGCGCCGGCATCGGTGTCTCTACGCGTGGCGTGCGCCCGAATCGTGCGCCGAGGAGCACGCCGCCGATGCCCGCGATAATGAGCGCGAAGTGCGCCTCTGCGCCACGCACCGCCGGGACGCCGGCCCAGAAATCCATTAGGAACTCGGCGCCGGTCGCCACGGCAAACCCCGCGAGGGCGAGCGCCAGGGGACGTACGCGCAGCCGTGCGGCAATCGCGGCGCCGACGCCGAGAGCGACGGGGTCGAGGAGTTTTCGCACGAGCCACGTGGCCGTCGAGCCGTTCAGGATCATTGCCCCGCCGACCAGCACAACGGCGGCACCAAGCACTGGACCGACGATGCGCAGGATGCGTGGCCAGTGCGCGCGCGCGGACGGGGGTGTTTGCGGGGCGCTCTGGAGTTCGGCTGGGACGGCGGCTCCCAGTTGCGCATCGACCGCGGCGGCGCGCGTCAGGAGACGTTCGGCATCGGACTCGGACACGACGTGCGCGGAGCGGAGCGGATCCCGTGCCATAGGTATCACCAGGGAGTGAGAGTCGGGCGAACGTGGGGTGCGACCGATCCAATACTAGTCAGGGGTGCGTCGAATACTTCCAACCCGGCACGCGTCCCGCTTGCTTGATCCACTGGTGCATCTCCGGTCCCTGCGCTTCCTCCAGGGTCTTCACCTTCACATAGCGGGACCCTTCGCCAAGCGGCGGAGGCGCATCGAATTTCCCGCCGCCGAAGAAGACGACGTTCACGGAGACGTCGTAGGCGACCATCTCGATGACCCAGCCGAGTTCCGGCAACCCGTAGTACGCCTTCTTGAACTTGACGGCGTATTGAAGCCCGGGGATCGTGTCGCGGATCAGTTCGTCCAGCCGCTTGACGATGGGGTGCAGGTCCGGCATCACGCGCCGCACCCAGTCCTCGATGTCGGCGTGGCTATCCGATGGCACAGGGGGCTTGCGGGCCGCATTTGGCTTGAGTGACTTCGGCATCACACGCGCTCCTTTCCGGTCTGACGTGGGGATATGCTGAGGCCGTTCCAATAAGACGACTGCATACCCGCCCAAGATAGTGGTGGCCGCAATTCGCGGTCGTGGGTCACGAGCCCGTTCATTGCCCTTGAGGCGGCTGCCAGAGTTCGACCTTGTTTCCCTCTGGATCAATGACCCAGGCAAACTTCCCGTACTCGGATTCGTCGATCTTCTCGAGCACGTGGCATCCCTCTTCCTTCAGGACCGCGACCAGGGCGTGGAGGTCTTCCACTCGGTAGTTGACCATAAAGGGCGCAGGGCTCGGAGCAAAGTATGTACTCTCCTGCGGACTGATGGACCAAGCCGTTGTGCCGGCAACCGGCTTACCCTCGGCGTCGGTCCAATCGAAGGCAGCTCCGCCCCAGGCTTGGACGTCGATGCCCAGATGCCGCTTGTACCAAGCCTGCAGGGATGGGGCGTCGTTGGCCTTGAAGAAGATGCCGCCAATGCCAGTGACTCGTTTCATAATGGTGGTTTCCGATGGTGTTAGGCGTCAGGGAGCAGTGCCGTCGGCACCGGAACCGCATCGATGCGATTCGCGCGTCGCCCCAGGCGGAGGATGAAGGGCACCGTCGCCAGAAGTCCGCAGGACGGCACTGCCAGCGCGAGCAGTCGAGGACCAAGCCACCACTCGAGCGCGCTCCCACCACTCGCGATGTCGGCGATGAACGCGGTGCCTGCCCCCAGGGCCATCGTCCCGACGGCGAGCGTCGATAGGGAGAGTCCGATGCGCCAGCGGCGCCTGAGGGTCGTCGCGCACGGCGCGCAGATATATCGGCCCAGATAGACGTGGAAGTCCTCGTCGAGCGTGAAGGGGCGTTCGCAGCGACCGCAGCAGGTGCGAGCGTTGAGGCGTTTTGCACGATGGCGCCAGGCGAGCGCACGCCCGACGATCAACGGCGAGGCAATCACGCCGGTGGCCGCGACGGCATACGGGGCGAAGATGACGAGGAGTGGGTCGATCATAGGCCTATCAGCCACCGCTGGCGAAACGCCAGATCGCAAAAGGAAGCAGCAACACGCCGAGCAGGAGCTGCCCCAACACCGTCACCCAATAGCGGACCGGCGTCTCGTCGCGACTGGCCCTCCAACTCGTCGTCGCCACCACGCCTGATCGCAGCGCGCGCCGGACGGTCCACAGGAAGTAGCCGTTCAGCGCGACACATACCGCCACCAGCAGGATACGCATTCCACTCACGGTTGGCTCCGGTGTTTGGCGAGGTTGGGTTGCGCGTGGGCATTCTTACTGTTTGCGGCGGCGGGGCCGCCCTCGGGGAGCCGGTTCCAGCGGCGAGCAAGCGCGTCTGCGAGCAGTCCATACACCACAAAAATGACGGCTCCGAGAGCCAGCACGACCGGCACGGAGACGGGGGCCGTCGGCGCCGTGGCGCGTCCAACGGTCGACGTCGCCCACGCGATACCGAACATCAACAACCCAAAGCCCGCGGCGGCGCCGGGAACGGCCATCACGCGCGTGCGACGTAGCAGTGCGAGCGCACCCCCACCGAATCCGCCGTAGATCGTGCCGAGCAGGACGACCTCGATCGAGCCGCCCCACGAGAAGCGTGGGTGCGAGCCCGTGGCGAGCGGTAGCGCTGCCATTGCCAGTCGACCCCCGACACCAAGGACAACGAGCCCCGTCACTCCACCTGCGAGCATCGTACGAAGACCCGTTTGCCACTTCGGCATTGTCTTGCGGCCTCCAGGAAGGTCGGTCGGCAGAACGTGGGCTTCTCCTACGGACACCCAATAATATAGAATGCGCTCGCACAACGGCCGCTTCGATGGCGCGGCCATCAGCACCAACTGGCGTTAGGTACTCGGGGGCAGCGAGAGGTCGATGCGCGTGCTGTCGGTCCCGGATGCACCGAAGCGTACGGGCGTGCGCGTGCTGGAGTCACTGCGGACCGACGCGCCCAGCGGTGGGGCCGCTCGGACCCGTACGCACGCGTCGAAGGGGTCCCCCCAGTTCCCAAGAATCGCTGCGTAGTGCCCGCTGGCATCGGTGACGGCCGTGGCTTCGTCGCGAATCGAGGCGCAGCCGGTGACGGTGCGCGCCTCAATCGTGACCGTCAAGCCAGCAGCCGGCGCGCCGCCCGAGTCCGTGACGAATCCGTAGACCTGAGTAGCGGCGTAGGGGCCGTCGGTAGAACGCGAACCCAGCAGCGCGTCGCACGCGCCGACGCCGAGGGCCGCAAGCAGCACGAGGACCTGATTCGCTCTCACCACGCGGATGACCTCCGAGATGTGCTTAACGTGGGAGGACGATGTCCTGCGCGTTCAGGGCGCTCGGCAAGGCCACGATCGTGAACGCGCGGATCCACAGGGTGACGCTGTCGTCGGCGATCCGTAGGTAGCGCGCGAGGTGCAGGGCGAAACTCCCGTCGGCCTGCGTGGTGGTTCCTGCGCACGCGAGCGCGACGGCGACGACTCCGAGGAGACGTCGCTGGACCTTCGTTCCCGCAACCAAAGGGATTGGGGCGACGAGTGATTCGTGTGTCCAATGTGGGCTTGTGCTGCGATCAACTGCGGGGGTGCGGCCACGGCGTACCCTTTTAGCATAGAGCGGTGGCCGCGTCCCCGCCACCGCAGCGAGCAGGCCGGGTGTCCGGTCACGCACTCGCTCAACGGGAGCACCTCGCCTCTCCCCCCAACGAGGGATGACGGTCGCGTACGATGACCGCTACACTGCACGTATACCCTTTAGCTGCAGTTCGCCGGCGCGGACGGCGTCGCCAGGTTCATCGTGCAGTTGACCGTCTGTGCGCCGAGCGCCGCGGTGAGGGTGACCACGGACGTGCCGTTATAGGTGATCGTCGCCGTGCTCAGCCCCGACGATGTGCTCGACGTGACCTGCGTCGTGATCGTGCCCGTCGGGTACCCGCCACTGGCCGGGAAGATCAGCTCCGTGGCGCGCGTGCCCGTGTAGGTCACCGTCTCGTGCGGCGTGGTCTGCGTCCACAGGGTCGTGCTGGTGCCCGTGAGCGTCCGCGTCGTGCTCTGCAGGCCGCTCAGCGTCAGGTCATCCTCGTCGTCAATCACGATCGTGAAGGCGAGGCCGCCGGCGTTGCCCGTGATCGTGCCGTCGCGCTCGTGCACCGAGTGGATCGCGGTGACGTTGGCGTTGAACCCGGGTTGTGGCGCACCGGTTGCGTCCAGCAGCTGGTAGTAGCGCGACATCGTGATCCCTTGGGCCGTCGCGCTCGGACACACGAACCGCTGCGTGCCGGGGTTGAACGGGCAGACGCCTGGCGCCGCGTGGCGGGGAAGCGTCACGCCACCCAGTAGCGTCGTGGCGCCGCCGGTGAGTTCGTCAATGGACGCCAGCTGCTCGAGCGCCTCCTCGACGTCGGCCTCGAGGGTCGGGGCGGTGCTCTCCGAGCAGGACACGGCAAGCAGGCAGGCTGCGCCGACAACGGCGCGATAGGTCAGGTTTCGCATTGGGATGAGGAATTGCCCGAACGTGAGCCGGAAGCGGCTCGGGCCAGCGAGAGTCTCAGCAAACCCTACCCTCAACGCGTGTTTCCCGTCACATATTCCTGGCGTCGCCCTGACGGGGCTTGTGCTGCGTTCGAACGACCACTCGTTTCCGTCAGGGTCGATGACCTGCACAACATCGTATCCCCATCGGCTCATCGCATACGCTACCGCGCGGTCCTCGAGTTCGCGGCGGAACTCGTCCAGTCCCGCCGGAGTCAACTCGATGAACAGCCGCGCGGGCGCGCGCGGCGGCCCCTAGAGGCCGAGCCGAAGGAAGAGCCGGCGTCCCGCCCAGATCCCGACGCCGAGGCCGACGACGCTCAGGAGGAAGGCCGGGAAGATCCCCCAGGGCGCCCCGAGCCACCAGCCGACGGCACTGCCGATGGTGGACGTGATGAAGACGAGGAGTTTAGCGATGAGTGACCAGCCCGGGTGGCACGGTGCAGCCTCCGGCTAACGTTCGGTTAGTTCCCATCATTGCGGCGGCGGGGCCGCCGCGAGCTGTCCCTAACATAGAGCGGTGGCCCTGCCGCCGCTCCCGAACCACGGCCAGCAGCACCAACCAGTGTTAGCTCGCACCGGGCGCTGACCCTGCGCGCGTCAGGTCGAAGGCATACAGGACGAAGGGTTCAGCGACGCTCCCCGCGTCCTCATAAAGTCCTCGCGCCGCCAGGTTATCGTCTTCCGTCCCAAGCCAGGCTTCCGTCCATCCCCGCGCCCGCCCGTACTCCTGCATTGCCCACAGCAGCGCGCGCCCAATGCCTTGACGCTGGTGGCTGGGTGCTACCCCGATCTCATTGATCCAGAGCTGCGCCGGCTTGTCCGGGTGGATGTAGTCCACCGCGGTGATCATACCGACCACGACCCCCTCACGGAGCGCCACAATGAGATGATGACGAATATCGGCCAGGAACTCGACGACAAGTGCCGGAACAACCGGGCCGTCGAAGACCCCCTCCGCAACGCGTTCCAGCACCCCCGCGTCCGCAGGACCGAGCAGCTGCAATTCCAGGGTCATATCCGTCTCACGGCACGGGCTTCAGGATGTCGAGCTAACGTGGGCTTGTGCTGGGGCCGTTCCAACAAAACGCGAGGGGGCGGCCACGGCGAGTCCGAAGGAACATGGAGCCGTGGCCACCCCCCCGCCACCATAGCCCGGCCGTCTGCACCAGGCGTCGTTCGGGCGTTCCACGGCACGCCAGGTGGGACATCTCACCGGCCGTCTCGTCGACCGCCTGTCTCGTCGACCGCGATGTCCCCGATCAACAGGGCTGAGGCGAACGCCGCCGCCTCTTGCCGCAACGTCCCGTCGGGTCCCGTGATGCCGGAGGTGCCGTATGCCACCAGTGCATCGGTGCGGCCCGCAACGTCCGCGCGAATCACCGCGATCCGATGCGTCCGGGCGATCACGGCATCCCCGCGTCGCGTGTCGGCCGCCACGTCCGCTTTCTGCGGCGGGAGACCGTTGTTGCTCGGGATAAAAAGGGCCTGGGCGCCGCGGGCCACCAGGGACTGCGCCAGTTCCGGGAAGTTCGAGTCGTTGCAGATGAGCACCCCGAACGCCAGCCGGTCGACGCGGAAGACCGGGAGCGCGGTGCCGGCCTGATAGATCGAGTGTCGGATCGCCGGCCGATGCTTGCGATACACCCCGACGACCGCGCCGCGATGGAGGACCGCCGCCGCGTTGAACAGGCGGCCGTGCGCTCCGCGCTCGGTGAACCCGACGATGGTCGTCACCCGTGGGCTGCTCAGCGGTGCCAGGACCGCCGCGAGCTCTCCGGTCTCAACGTCGAGCGCGTGCGCCGCAGAGTCGGCGACGAAGTCACCGAGCCCGCCGAGGACCGCTTCGGGACAGCACAGCACGTCGACCCCGGCGGACTCACACCGGTCGACCTGTCCCCGAATCTGGGCGACCGCATCGCCCGGGTGCGTCATCGTCAGCGGCGCCTGGTATGCGGCCACTCGCAGGAACACCTTGCGTACGCTCCAATGCGCGGGAATCGCCCTAACGTGGGCCTGTGCTGTGGCCGCTTCCGAACGCACGGCCATCAGTACCAACCGTCGTTAGGGC
Source organism: uncultured Gemmatimonas sp. (assembly GCA_964466515.1). Taxonomy (GTDB): domain Bacteria; phylum Gemmatimonadota; class Gemmatimonadetes; order Gemmatimonadales; family Gemmatimonadaceae; genus Pseudogemmatithrix. The sequence goes on from CAYXQS010000034.1 coordinate 17,939, forward strand.
GTGACCTCACCGAGCTCGATCACGACGCCACCCACCAATCCGGCGACGAGGTTGTAGAGAGCCGCACCGAGGAGCGTGAAGATGAAGCCCGCCGCGGCGTAGAGAAGGGGCACCGCGAGTGCCAAGCCCACACCGAACCCTGGCATCGCGGGGTCGGCCGGGGCGAAGCTCCTCATAAGAAGCAAGAACGGGACGAAGATTAGTCCCGTGATTCCGTAGAGCACTGCGCAAACCTTCGCTGCCGACAGCGGATCAATTCGGCGAATCTCTTGCGACATACGTGACACCTCGATGCTGAAGTGAGTTGAAGCAACGATGGGAGCCCGCCCTTCCGAAATCCGCCGCGAGTACCAAGCGTCGTTAGACCGCACTGCGCACGGATGTGCGGGACCGGTGACGGCGGACGAGAATGAGCGCCAAGGCCAAGGAGCCAACGGCCTGAACGACGACGGCAACGACGCGGGTGGTGGTGGCGTCCGGGTGGCTCGTCGGCGAGATCAGCCAATTGACGCCCGAGGCGGCTAAGGCGAACAGCATTCCAGCCAGCATCCCGGAGTCGAACGCACGATTCGGGCTCATAGGCTCCTCAAGGTGTCGGTCTAACGTGGGCCTGTGCTGTGGACGCTCCAATAAGAAGGGTTGGGCGGGGCGTCCGCAACCAGCCTATGCCATCACGGACGCCCCGGTCAACC
>CAYXQS010000035.1:0-18326 GCA_964466515.1 uncultured Gemmatimonas sp.
GTACGTGAAGTCGACCTGCACGACGCCCGCGTCCGCGACGCTGTCGCGGGTGGAGGCGAGCTGGCCGAGGCCGTCGTACTGATACGTCTGGCGCGCGCCCCAGCCCTCGGTGCGCGTCAGTCGTCGCCCCACGCGATCGTACGTGTACTGCAGCGCCGTCTGGTGCAACCCGGGGAACCCCGAGCCGGAAGCGACCTGGTAGAGCCGCGTCTCCGCCGTGTCGGCCTTGAGCGCACCATTGGGGAAATAGCTCCGCCGCACGCGCACGAGCCCGTTGTCGGCCTGGGTCATCCGGCCGGCGAGGTCGTAGCCGAAGACGGCCGTCTCCAGCGGGATGATGACGTCCGGGCTCCGGAAGTCCGGCGTCAGCCGCGTGGCGTAGTATGGCACGCGCACGCTGTCGGGGTTCACCTGCGCGCCCTGGCAGATGGTGCAGACGGTCTTGGCGTAGCGCACCTCGGGCGTGGTGCGCGAGGTGAGGCGGCCGGCCGCATCGAAGGTCTGCGTGATGGCGTGCCCGGTTCGGGTGACCAGCCGCACGGGGTTGCTCGCCAGGTCGTAGAAGGTCGAGTCGTTGGCGCTGCCGCCCGTGCTCGCGACGTGCTGCCGCCCGAGGTTGTCGTAGACATACGTCGACGTTGCGGTCGCGGCGGGGTAGTCCCCGCCCGGCGTGTGTCGCGTCACCGTGAGCGGGCGGCCTTCCTTGTCGTACGTGGACGTCACGATCGCCATCAGCGCCGGCACGCTGCCGGTCAGCGGCACCTCCGCCTCCGGATTGACCGTCCAGTTGCGCGCCGGCGAGAAGGTCGTGTCCGCCACCACGCGCCGCGCGGAGTCGTATGCGAGGCGCTGGCGCAGACAGGCACCCCCGGACTCGCAGGTGCTGTCGGAGAGGGTGGACCAGACGGAGTCCACCACACCGGCGCGGTTGGCAAAGTAGCGCGTCCGGTGGCCGAGCGCCGTGATGGCGGTCTGTAGGTTGCCGAAGGTGGACTCGTACACATAGGTCCCGCGCACGACCGTGTCGGAGGCCACGAGCGTGTAGATGCGCTCCGGCCGCCGCTGCGCGTCGTAGGCGATGCGCACGCGCGTGCTGTCGTGCGTGCCGCGCTGCATCCAGAGGCGGTTGCCGGTGAGCGAGTCGATGCCGAACCGCGTGACCTCGCCGCTCGGCGCGACCTGCTCGGTCGTCAGGTCCCAGGTCGCGTGCCACGTGTACGTGGTCGTGTCGGCCGAGCCGCCGCTCCACTGCTTCAGGACGCGCGTGCTCGTGGGGAGGCCGCGGCCATTGTAGGCCGTGTGCGTCTCCACCCCGAGGGGGTCGACCACCTTGGTCACCAGCGCGGGGAAGGCCGAGTTGCCGCGCGTGATCCGCGTGGTGGCCCCGTAGGGGTCGATGATCGTGTCCACGGCCCCGAAACGGCCGACGTAGAACCGCATCACGTCCGCGACGCCGACGTCCACCTGCGGGCCGTCGATGTGGGTCAGGTACCGCAGCGTCGGGATGGCGGCCGTGGTCGAGCCGTCGATCGGGCACGCGGCCAGGGTCCGGGCCTCCACCGGGCAGAGGCGGGTGGCGATGGTGTCGACCTGCGCGATGAGGGTGTCCGCGAACTTGTCCTTGCGCAGATAGTGGTGCGCGGTCTTGACGCGCGTGACGTAGCCGCCCGGCGCGTACTCGTAGAGCGTGGCCGTTCCCATCCGGTCCACGCGCGATGTCACGAGGCGCGAGTTCCCGGTGTAGGTGAGGCGCAGGGAGTCGGTCGTCGGCTCCACGACGGCGAGGAGGCGGCGGGCCGAGTCCGGCGTGATCGAGACCACGCGCGCGGTAGAGGCGGTCCACGGGGTCGTCACGGAGGTCAGGAGGGACGCGCCGCCGACGGAGTGGTAGCCCAGGTCGTAGCCCACCGGGGTGCCGCCCTGCACCGGCAGGTCCACGCGGACCAGCTTGGTCGGGTGGATGCTGTCGTACGCGAACGCGGTGACGTGGCCTTCGCGATTCGTGGTCGAGACGTGGCGGAACGTCTGGTCGAACCGCACCTGTGCGCCGTTGCGGAGGTGCCGGATCCAGGTCGTGTCCGCGCCCACGATGGACCGCTCCAGCCGCTCGGGCCGGTCGACGGTGTCCTTGGGGGCGTACAGCCCGCCCCCGATCGGCACGAAGAGGCGCGCGGACCCATCCCCCCCGATCCACAGCCGCTGCGCCGTGTCGGCGCGTCCCAACTGCAGGGACTCCACGCCCTCCAGCCACCAGCCGGCCCCGTAAGGGCCCGCCTTGCGGTTCACAATGATGGCGGTGCCGGCCACGCTGCCGTTCACGGCCGGCGTGTCGTCGAACTCCACCTGTACCGAGTAGGCGTAGTCCCCGGTGGCGAGATTGAGCGAGTCGGCGTTGAGCGGCACGTTGAGCACGCACCCGGTGGGCATCGCACACGACGGATGCCACGCAAAGGTCCTGACCACCGAGGCCGAGTTCACGAGGAGCGTGGTCTTCAGGGCGACCTCGTCGGTCCGGTGGGAGATGACGACGTGGACCGGGATCGTGAGGTGCGGCGCGGCGTGCTGGCCCAGGTACAGGAGGCGCAGGGCGCGCTCCCTGTTCATCGTGCGGAGCGAGGGAAACGCATACGCCAGGCGAAGGCCGCCGCACTCGACCCCACCGCCGGGCCCGGCGGCGATCGACAGGCATTCCCCGCGCGCCACGGACGAGCGCGGGCGCGGCTCGCGCGCCGTGACGGTGATCGAGGGACCATTGCTCCCGGAGATCTTCACGGTGAGGGAGTCGACCCCGCCGGCCGGGCCGTCGCCCGCAGTGGCGTGGACGCGGACCTTGCCGTTGATCGTGCCCGAGACGACGCTGACGCGCACGACGGTGTCCCGGCCCGGCGCCAGGCTGACGAAGCTCGGCGTGACGCTGCAGGAATCCACATTTTCGCACGTGGTGCTGACGTTCACCCCACGCGTGGCGAATGGATCGGGGTTCACGACCGTGAACAGCAGGCTGCCGGCCGTACTCGCGGCGGTGTTCCACGTGCTCCGGTCGGGCGTCACGAGAAGCGACGGCAGCGGGTCGCGGGTGACGCTCACCGACGTGATGGCCGTGTCCGCGATGGTCCCCGTAGCGATCAATCGCACGGTGCCGGTCCCCGGCATTGCCGACACCTGCACTCCCACCGCGAAGCTCCGGGAGTGTCCGGAGGCGAGGGCGCCTGTCTCGAAGGTCGATGCCCCCTCTGTCTTGCACTCCGTAACGACCCCGGTACACGAGAGGATTGCGTCGAAGGCGGCGGTGTCGGCACTCACGTTGGTGATGGTGAAATGCAGTTGGCGGTGCTCGCCCGGTGAGAAGGGGACTCCCCCGGATGCCGGCGCGGTGACCTTCGGCTGCCCCGACGGGCCGCCTCCGCCGCCCCCGCCGGGCAACTGGTAGATGACCGCGATCGAGTCCCGCCAAATCGTGAAATTGACGTCCTCGATCTCGAGCACGATGTAGCTCGTCCCGACTGCCAGCGTCGGATACATAAGGAACGCGTGCCCGCTCCCGCCACAGTTGGGCGCGGGCCCGTCGGACAGCGGGAGCGGGGTCCAGGTCGGCCCCTTGATCATCGTCGCCGTCGTATCCCGCAGGAGCCCGGTGCAGATGTCCACCGTGAACACCTGCGCCGAGTCCGTCACGACGGTATCGGTGGGGGTGCGGAAGCTGATCGGGTTCTGGGCCGCGGCGCGGCCGGGCGCGAGCACGCAGCACAGGGCGAGCAGCACGACCAGCGGGCGAATCACGGGCATCGGACGTTCCTCGGGTCCGGGTTTATTGCAACCCACTGCGTCCCTTACCGCACGAACGGTGCCCCAATCTCGATGCCGAGATACCAATTCCGCAACGGCGCCGGCTCGAACACCCGATTGAACCCGCCGTTCAGCGTCACCGAGCTGATGTAGTCCGCGTTCAGCGCGTTCTGTACCGAGACGAACGGCTCCACGCGCACCGCACCGAGCGTCCCGTGCCACGACCCGCGCAGGTTGAGCTGCCCCGCACCCCACCCCTCCGTGCGCAGTGCCGGCGTGTTGGCGTCATCCGACCACATCGCGCCCTGGAAGGTGTGGTCCGCGTCGAACGCGAAGCCGCGCCACCCCGAGCGCAAACCCAGCCGCACGGTGTTGGCGGGGACGCCGCCGAGGGCGTTGCCGTCGAGTGTGTCGAGCGCCGGGGGCGGCGTGGCGGGCACCCGGTACTCGAGGAACACATAGTCCGCGCGTGTCCACACCGCACGCACCGTCATGCGCTCGTGGACGCGCGCGGCCACACCGAGCTCGAGCCCGCGATGGCGCGTGCGCCCCGCGTTGCGGAAGTACGCGCGCGTCCCGGTCTCGAGGTACTGGACGATGGCGTCGGTGGTGAGGGTCTCGAAGAGCGCGACCTCGTACGACACGCGCCCGTGCAACCGCCCGCGCGCGCCGAGCTCCACGGTGCGCAACCGCTGCGGGTCGAGATCGGGGTTGAAGCCCCCCGCCCCGCCGTCGCGGATGGCGAGCTCGGTCGTGGTCGGCGTCTCGAACGCGGTGGAGACGTTCAGGTAGGGCGCGAACGCGGCGCGCGCGAGCCAGACGAGGCCCAGATGTCCGCTCCCCGCCGTCATCGTGCGCTCGTCGCTGTTGTCCGCGCCGTCGGCGACAAACCGATCCTCCACCGAAAAACCGATCCGGTCCCACCGGGCGCCGAGACTCAGCGCGAGCCGCTCGGTGGGATGCACCTGCACGTGGGCAAAGGGTCCCACGCTCGTCATCACCTCGCGCTGGAGAAGGAGGAGGGTGTCCTCCGGCGCGCTGGGGCGGCCGCCGGTGGTACGCTCGTTCCTTCGCAGGTCGGCGGCGCGCTGGAGGTCGAGCCCGCCGGCGAGACGCGGCGCCCCCCGCACCTCCGGCCGCCACTGCGCGTCGAGCCGCGCACCGGTTACCACGCGGTCGAGCGTGTTGAGCGTGCCCGCGTTGGGCGGCGCGGCACCCGGCGGCGGCGCGGCAAGCGCGTTGGTCAAATACCGATCCTGCCCGTAGACCGACGCGCCCCACTCGCCGCGTTCCGTGGCGCGCGCGGCGCGCAACGAGACGTAATCCTGCGTGACCTCCTTGCTCGCGCCGCGATTCACGTTCGTCGCGGCGGCCGAGTCACGGTTGGCCGCATACTCGGCGGGCGTCAGTGCGCCGGGATTGAGTGACCGGGGCGTCTCCGCCGTTCCCGCGCGCAACGAGAGCAGGATGCCATCGAGCCGCTGGTAGTCCACGGCGCCCATCACCTGGCGCGTATCGGCGGCGCTGTACTGCCGCGAGCCGTCCACGACCGTGCGCGACGCCGAGAGCGCGCCGAGCGCGCGGCCGGCACGCCCGCTCACGCGCGCGTGCGTCTTGTGCGTGCCGAACGAACCGCCCATCACGCGCATCGACGCACCGAGCCGGTCGGGCGCGGTGAGGTCGGAGGTGAAGGCGAGCACGCCGCCCGAGCCGTTGCCGTAGAGCGACGACGCCGAGCCGCGCAACACGTCCACGCGCGCGAGGGCCGCCAGGTCGATGTTGGTGAGCTGGCTCTGCCCGTCCGGGAGCGACTGCGGCACGCCGTCGAGGAGGACCTTCACGCCGCGGAGGCCGAAGTTGGCGCGGCTCCCGGCGCCGCGGATCGAGAGCCGCTGGTCCACGGCGTAGTTGTACCGGTTGGCAACGATGACGCCGGGGATGTTCGTGAGCGCCTCGTCCACCCCGAGGGTGGCCTGCGCACGACGGAGTTCCCGGGCGTCCTGCGACCCCACGGCCCAGGGACGTTTGGCCGCGGCATCGGCGTCGGCAGCCCCCTCCACGCGCACCACATTCAAGCGAGTGGGGGGCACGGAGTCCGTGTGGGCGGAGTCGGCCGTTGGCGAGGCGGGCGCTTGCGCGCCAAGCGGCGCGCCCACACCCCCGATTGCCAAGGTCAGGGCGAGCATTAATAGAAGGGTGATCTGGGGCACGACGAAGGATACGCCTGGCCCCATTGGGCGGGGAGGCGTGGTTGTTGACGGCCTCGACCCCGACCCGTACACTGACCAGACCCCATCCCCGTGCCTCTGACCCACACTTCTGCCCCCACTCCGACGTCGGCCAGCGAAGCACTGACCAGCGGCCTCGAACGCTGGCGGGTGCTCCTGATCGGGTCGTTGACGCTGCTCTCGGCGCTGGCCGTGATTGGCTTCGTGGCGGACCGCTACACCGCGCGCTGGTCGGCGCACACGGGGGAGGTGCTGCGGACGGCGACCCACGCGCAACGACAGATCTGGGGGGCGGAGGCGGCGGCCCGCGCCTATCTGTTGGCGGGCGACTCTGCCGCCCCGGCCCGCGGACAGGCCCTGCAGGATTCGGTGGCCGTACTGATTGAACGCCTCCACGGGCTCACGGGCGACCACCCGCAGCAGCATCAACGGATTGACGACCTGACCGCCGCGGTCGCGGTCTGGGACTCGACCTTCGCCACGCCGATCTTCCGCGGCGGCACGCTCTCGCGCTCGCTGGCGCTGAGCGGAACCCTCGCCTTTGACGAGGTGGCGCACCACCTCGACCAGTTCATCGCGGTCGAGACGCAGTTGCGGGCGGACCGGCTGCGTGTGCAGCAGATCGTCGCGTGGGTGGGACTCCTGGCCGTCCTCTTCGCCATCGCGATTGCCGGCACCGCGCTCGCCCAGCTTGCGCGCGCGCTGCAGGGCGAGGTGGAACGGGCGCTCGATCGGCAGCGGCGGATCGAGGAACAGGCGGGGGAGCTCGAGCACCAGGCCGTGCAGCTCGAGGAGCAGACGGCGCAGCTTGAGGACCAGGCGATGGAGCTGCGCGAGCGGATCGTCGAGCGCGACGAGACCAATCGCCTCCTCACGCAGACGGCCACCTTCCTTGACTCCGCGCTGGAGAGCTCGCCGTTCGGCATTGCGTTCTTCGACCGCGCGCTGCGCTTCCAGCGCGTGAACGAGGCGATGGCACGGGTCAATGGCGCATCGGCGGAGATGCACCTCGGCCGCCGCATCGAGGATATGCTCCCCCAGCTCGTGTCGACGGTCCGCCCGATCCTGGAGCGCGTCCTCGCGAGCGGCGTGACGGAAGCGAATGTCGTGATCGAGGGGGAGACGCCCGCCGCGCCCGGCGATCGGCGCCGCTGGCTCACGACGTTCTATCCGATCGTGCGACGCGGCGAGGCGCCGGTGGGCGTGGGCACGATGCTCCTCGACGTCACCGACGCGCATCGCGTGGAGCAGCAGTTGCGCCAGGCGCAGAAACTCGAAGCCGTCGGCCGCCTCGCCGGCGGGATCGCGCACGACTTCAACAACCTGCTGACGGTGATCCAGAGCTACGCCGAGGTGCTGGCGTTTGAGCTCGACGACAATGCCCCGCCGCGCGAGGAGATCGAGGCGATCCGCGCCGCCGCCGACCGCGCGACGGCGCTCGCGCGCCAACTGCTGGCGTTCAGCCGCCGCGACGTGGTGATCCCGCGCGACCTCGACGTGAACGCCGTGGTGCGCGGGCTCGATCTCATCCTGCGCCGCCTGCTCAAGCAGGGCGTGCAGCTCGAGTTCGACCTCACCGAGCGCCCGCTCGTCGTGCGGATGGACTCCGGGCAGCTGGAGCAGGTGCTGATGAACCTCGTGATCAACGCGGTGGACGCGATGCCGAACGGTGGCAGGCTGCGGGTGCGGACCGCCGCGGATCGCGAGGCGCCGGGCGGGCCGCGCGCGCTCCTTCGCGTGGAGGATACCGGGCACGGGATGGCGCCCGAGGTGCAGGAGCGGCTCTTTGAGCCGTTCTTCACCACCAAGCCCGCCGGCCAGGGCACGGGGCTCGGCCTTGCCACCTCGTACGCGATCATCGTCGAGGCCAAGGGCGCCATCAACGTGCACAGCACCGCGGGTGTCGGGACGTGGTTTGAGGTGACGCTGCCGATCACGGGCGACACGCTGGTGGAAGACCCGCGGCGGAAGAGCCCGGCCTACGGCACCATCGCCGCGCGCGGGAACGAGGTCGTGCTCCTGGCCGAGGACGAGCCGGCGATCCGCACGGCGCTGGCGCGCGTGCTGCACGCACACGGCTACCGCGTGCTCGAGGCGTCCAACGGCGGCGAGGCGCTCCGGCTCGCCAGCGCCGAGCCGGGCCCCATCCACCTCCTACTCACGGACGTGATGATGCCGGGGCTGGGCGGCAAGGAGCTGGTGCAGCGGCTGCGCGAGACACGGCCGGACACGCGGGTGATCCTGATGTCGGGGTACACGGACGACGCGGAACTCCGGTCCACACTCGGGGCGTCGCAGTTCGTGTTCCTGCAGAAGCCGTTTGCCGCGCGTCAGGTGGTGGCCGCCGTGCGCGACGCGCTCGACGTGCGCTGATCGGCCGCGAATCAGCCGCGGCGCGCGCCGAATCCGGCCGCCGCGGCCACGCGCCGCACCAACCGCCAGAACCCGGACGCCGAGCGCCGCTCCTCGCGGGTCACCGCGCGCACGACGTCGCGCCACGCGGCGCGCATCGCCTCCGCGTCCTTGAAGCGGCGCGTGGGGTCGGGACTCAGCGCGCGACGCAGCCACGCGGCAAGGTCCTCCTGCAGGTCGTCGAGGTCCACGCGCCCCGCGAGCTGCGCGGCGAGAATCGCGCGGCCCGACTCGCCCTGGAACGGCACGCGCCCCGTGAGCGCAAAGAGCACGATCCCCGCCACGGCGAAGAGATCGGTGCCGACGCCCTGCTCCTCGCCGAGCAGTTGCTCGGGCGCCGCAAAGTTCGGCGTGCCCGAGGCCCCCACGGCCTGCGAGCCCATCGCGTTGGCAATGCCGAAGTCGGCAATCCGCCAGCGGCGATAGCGGTCGATGAGGATGTTCTCGGGCTTGAGGTCGCGGTGGATGATTCCCGCGGCGTGCGCGACGGCGAGGCCATCGAGGACGGCGTCGATCTGCGGCGCGACCTCCACGAACGGCAGCGGCCCGTGCCGCTTCACGAGGTCCGCCACGGAGCCCTCTTCCTCAAGCTCCATTATGTACCAGTTCACGTCGCCCTTCGAGTCCCACGCGAAGATCGGGACGATGGCGGGATGCTGGAGCTGCGCGGCGAGCTGCGCCTCGCGCCGGAACCGTCCGACGGCCTTGGCGTTCCGCGCCACCGACGGATGGAGCATCTTGAGCGCGACCTCGCGTTCGAGCGAGAGATCGCGCACGCGCCACACCGAGCCGTAGGTGCCGGCGCCGAGCGGCGCGAGCACCTCGTAGTCGTCGCCGGTGGCCCAGCGGAGACGGTCCTCCTCGGAGACGGCGATGTGTTCGCCGCTCGCGCGCTCGGTGCCCGGAAAGGCAACGGAGCCCGTGCCCGAGAGTCGCTCGATCCGTCGCAGCATCCCCGCCACCGAGGTGAAGCGCGCCGCGGGATCGGGCGCGAGCATCCGGTCCACGAGCTCGGCGATGGTGACGGGCGTGTCGGGGCGGACGATGAGCATCGGCGGCGCACCGCTCGGGGGCGGAAGTTCGCCCACCAGGAGCGCGAAGGCCACGGCGCCGAGCTGCCACTGGTCGCTCGCGGCGGTGGGAAGCCACCGCTCGCCCCACTCGGGCGGCGACGGGCACCACGTGCGGTCGGGCGTGATCCCCTGCGGCATCTCCGCGATGGGAACGGTCCACTGCCACCCGAGCATCCACACGCGTCCGGTGGGCGTGAAGTAGATCGTGTCGGGCGAGATGGCGCCGTGGGTGCCGCCGGAGTCGTGCAGGTAGGCGAGCGTGGAGCCCAGCGCGCGCAGCATACGCAGCACAAACGGCACGGTCTCCGTGCCCGAACGGCGCATTCGCTCACCGACGGTCTCGCCGGTGATCCATCGCCGGAGATACCCCGGCCCGCGCCGACTCCCCACGTGCTGCTGCCAGAAGTGATACGTGGTGGGGATGCTCGGATGGCCGCGATTGGCGAGGTGGCGCGCCTCGGCAAAGAGCCAGGCCTGGTGCGCGGGATCGGGCGCCGTGACGAGCGCGAGCGAGCGGCCCAGCGCGTCAATCACTTCGTGCGCGTGCCGATGCGGCGTGTAGACGCCCGCACTCCCCCATCGCCAGTCGGGCGGAAGCTGCCAGCCGTCGAGGTGCGACGGAATCCCCGTGGAGGGACGGTTGGGGCTCACAAACTCGGCGGTGGTCGACACCGCCGAAAGTTAGTCAGTCACGGCGTGCAGGAGCCAGACGCACACGGAAGAGGCTCCCCGCACCCGGCGTGCTTTCGGCCGTGATGGAACCGCCCCACCCGTCAATGAGTCGGCGGCTGATGGCGAGCCCGAGTCCGCTGCCGCTGGTCCGTGTGGAGAAGTGCGGTTCGAAGATCCTTGTGACCAGGTGGTCGGCAATCCCGGTGCCGTCGTCGCGGACGCGGATCTCGACCGTGCCGTCGGCGAGCGCCTCGACCTCCATACGGACCGTGGTCGCGCGCGCGAGCCGCGCATTTTCCAGCAGGTTGAGCAGCACCTCGCGGAGCTCGCGGTCGCGCGCGGCGGCCAGGAGCGGGCCGTCGGGGATGTGGCCCTCCCACCGCACCGCCGCCTCGCCCATCTGCTCGAGCTCGAGCACGGCGCGCGCGGCCAGCGTCACGTCCACGGCCTCGGCAGGGGCTTCGGCCACGGGCGCTGTCCCGTACCGGCTGAAGGCGCGCGCAATCTCGTCGAGCCGGTCGATCTCGGCGAGCATCCGCGCCGTGTTCTCGTCGAGCACGCGGTCGAAGTCCACGCGGGGATCCTTGCGCGCGCGACGCAGGTGCTGCAGCCCGAGGCGCATCGGCGTGAGCGGGTTCTTGATCTCGTGCGCGACCTGCCGCGCCATCTCGCCCCACGCCAGCACGCGCTCGGCGCGCGTGACCTCGGTGACGTCGTCGAGCGTGACGACCGTGCGCCGCGAGCTGGGGGCAAGGCGTGCGAGGCGGACGTTGAGCCGACGCCCGTCGTGCTCGAGCTCCACCGCGCCCTCGTCGGCATCGCCCGACTGGAAGTCGGCGACGACGCCGCCGAGGAGCGCGAGGATGGGGGACGGGAGTTTCCGCCCGACCTCGATGGCGGCGTCGAGGATGGCGATGGCGCGCGGGTTCACGAAGGTCACCGCGCCGTCGGCGTCGAGCGCGACGACGCCGCTGGCCACGTTGCGCAGCGTGGCCGCGAGCTGGCGCTCCGCCGCTTCGAGTGCGGTGCGGCTCTCGGCGAGGTCGGTGGTCATCTGCCGAAAGGCCGTGAACACCGGCGTGAACTCGAGCGGCGGGTCCTCGCGCAGCGTGGGGACGCGATCGCCGCGCGCGAGGGCGAGGGCGGAGTCGCGCAGTTCGCGGATGGGGCGCGAGAGCTGCCGCGACGCGGCACCGCTCGCAAGGAGCGCGCCGATCGCGCCCATTGCCAGCGCAAAGAGCAGGAAGGTCGCGAGGTCGTTGCGCCGTCGGTCGAGGAGCCGTTCGTCGAGCCGCGCCGGCGCGGCGAGCACGTACTGCACGCCCGAGGCATCGGTGGCGGCGCGGTAGCCGAGTCGCACGGTGGCGGGACCGATGTCCTCCTTGCGCCCCGTGGTGACCTCGTCCCCTTCGGCGAGCGTCGCCATCACGCTCGGCGGGAGCAGGCGCCCCACCGGGGCCAACGCATCGAGGAGCGGGTCGCTGGTGCCGATGAGGAGCCCATCCGCATAGAGAAAGAGCGGCGTCTCGAAGCGCGCGGCCGCCTCGGCGAGTTGCACCGAGTCCGTGGAGGTGGCGATGCCGCGCAGCGTCTCGCGCACGAGCAGGTCGCGCGCCTGCTGGTCGTCGGCCTGCAACCGGCGGAACGACCAGAGCCCGAACAGCAGCGAGGGCACCAGGAAGCACAGGAAGAGCGCGCCCGTGAGCCGGGTGCGATAGCTCGTGAGGATTTCGCCGCGCCGCAGGCGCCACCATCGTGGGAGCGCGCCGTCCGCCGTGACCATCAACATCCAGAGCGCGCCGAGCACCCCGAGGTCGAGCAGCACGAGGAGCGTGCCGCGCGTGAGCAGCACGTCCGGCGGGCGCAGGTCGACGTCCGCGTGCACGCGACGGCTCAGCCCGCCGACGCTCGTGAGTTCCCAGTCGCCGTGCAGCTCATCGCCCTCGCGCACCCAGTGCCCACGCCCGGTGGGTGCCACGGGCGACGCGGTGCCGAGCTCGCCGAGCCGCAGCGCATACGGCGGCTCCGGGGCCGGTGGCGGCGAGAAGCCGAGGAAGGCGCCAAAGGGGTCCATCGCCAACAGTCGCGTGCGCGGCGCGACGACCACGGTGGTGGCGGTCCCGTCCGCGTGCGGCACGCTGAGCACGAGGTGAATCCCCGGGTCGCCGCGCACCTCGGTGATGGCCGGCTGCCGCGTCTGCTGCACCTCGTAGGCAAAGAGGTTCACGCCGTACGTGGCGCCGGGCGCACGGCCCACGGCGAGTTCGCCCATCAGCGCGCCGTCGCTCGCCCAGGTCGCGATCTCGGTGGGGAACTCCGCCACCGCGAGCTCGCTGCGCGCAAACTGCGAGAGGAGCTCGACGCGGGTGCGCGCGGCGCGCGCCGGGTCGAGCACCGCGGCGTAGCGGTCGAGGAGCACCGCCGCGTCGCGGCTGGCGACGGTGAGCCCCTGCACGTCGCGCGCCGCAAGCCCCACGCGATCGCGCACGGCGGAGAACCAGACGAGCGTGACCGCGCCGCACGCCGCGACGAGCGCCACGGGAAGCACCGTCGCCCGCGCGCGGTGCGTGAGCGCGAGCGCGGCAATCGCGAGCACCCAGAGCCCCGTGTACAGCTTGGGGAGGAGGCCGGGCGCCTCGAGGAGCGGCGGCGCGGCGAACATCGCGAGCACCGCAATGCCCGGCGCCACCCACACGGGCAGCCCGCGCGCGCGCGCGACGGCGCCCTGCCCCGCCGTGACGCCGAGCAACAGCACCGTGACGGTGGCGAGGAAGATCGTCACCTCCCACGAGATCCAGAGGCTCGCCGAGGCGCCGATGTTGGGCACCTCGATGCCGCGCGCGAGTTCGCGCAGCAGGAAGGGGGCCAATCCCGCGACAATCACCACCGCGGCGATGGCCTGCGCGCGCGAGCGAAACCGGACCCGTGCGCGGCGCGCGGAGAGCAGCGCCAGCAGCAGCAGGGCGGACGTGATGGCGAGCGCGCCGGCGTTGGCGGTGAAGCGCCACCCGTCACGCACCACGTAGAAGCTCGGGTCGAAGAGCGCCGAGACGTTGGAGAAGGCGCTGAGGGGGAGGATCGCGAGCGCGGCAAAGGCGACGGCCAGCGCGGAGAGGCGCGGCGCGAGCCCCGTGTCGCGCCGCCAGGCAATCGTGATCAAGAGGAGCACGAGCACCGCGAGCGCCCCGCCCGCGCGCGGGAGGAGGCGGTCCCACGCCTCCACGCGGAGCCCCTCCACCGACGCCACGGCGGCGCGCGCCGCAAGCACGGGCCGGTCGTCCATCCGCAGGACCACCGCCTCGGCGATCCCGGCCGCCGCCGCGGGCTCGGCGTAGAGGAACCCCTGCACGCCGGCCGCCGCCGCGACGCGTTCGTCGAGCGGCGCCGACAGCCGGTCGGCCGGCGGTTCGGCGTGGAGCAGCGACGCGGCCACCGCCACGTCGGACCCGCGCGTGGCCACGGCGTACGCCACGAGATACAGCGGCGTGGCCACAAGGCCCGTGGGCGCGGGGAGGGAGTCGAGCGGGACGAGCAGGCGGCCGGCCCAGGCCACCGGCCGCCCGCCGCGGACGAGCACCACCGCCCGGTCGCCCCCCGGCGGCAGCAGGATCCCGAGCGCCGTGTACGCGTCGGCGATGACGGCGGGCACCTCGAGCGCCACGCGCGCCACCCGCGCCAGCACCGCCACCTCGTCCGCAAAGGCGGCCACGAGCTGCTTCCCGCCCTCCGCGGCGAGCGCGGCCCGCTGGGCCTCACCGTCCTGCTCCAGCCCGGCGAGCGTGGCGTGGAAGCGCGCGGCCATCACCACGAGCAGCGCCGCCGTCGTCAGGAAGGCGCCGCGACGCCAGAAGGCGCTCCGCGACCGCCACGTGAGGACGCCGAGGGCCAGTAGCGCCCCCGTGAGGAGGGCGGCCACGCTCGACCGCGGCGTCTGGATCCAGAGCGCCGACAGGAGCACGACCACGGAGGCGACGAGCGTCCAGGGCTCGCGCAGACCACGTCCCGCCGTGGGGGCCCCGCGCGTGGTGCGAGCGACGGGAACGTTCACGCGGGGATTATACCCGTCGGGACGGCACGCCGTCGACCGGGGGCCAGGGCCGCAACCGAGTAGATTCCCCAGCGATGTCGCTTCCCGTTCCGCGCCGCGCCCTGCGCGCCGCCGCCCTCCTGTTCCCGCTCGCCGTTCCCTGCCTCGCCCCGATGGCGCCCGTCGCGCTCGGTGCGCAGGTGGTGGTGGTCGACGACGGCACCTTCTCGCTCTTCCGCGCGGGCGAGCGCGTGGGGCGCGAGGATTTCAGCATCCGCGTCTCGCGGAGCGGCGCCGGCGACGCCTTTATTGCGCAGGGGAACGTCCTCTCGCTCGAGCGCCGCACGACGGTGGCCCTCACCGCCGACTCCACCGGCGCCCCGATGCGATTCCAGCTCGAGACGCGCCAGGCCACGACCCTCATCGAGACCTACGCGGGCGAACGGCAGCGCGGGATCTGGTCCGGCCGCTCGGTGAGCGCCGTCGGCGAGTCGGCGCGCGAGATCCGGCTGGCCGGCGTGCTCCTCCTGGTGGAGCCGGGGGTCGTCCACCAGCTCTGGTTTGTCCTCCGCGCGGGCGAGACGCGGACCCTCACGCTCTTCGCCCCGCGGACCCTCGCCCGGGTGCCCGTCGCCGTGCGCGAGGTGGGGCCGGACCGGGTCACGCTCGGACTCGTCGAGATCCCGGCCCGCCACTGGGAGATCCGGCCGCTGGCCGGGGGCGGAGCGCTCTGGGAGGTCTGGACCGATGCACAGGGACGGCTTCTCCGGGTACTGACCCCGGCGGACGGCCTCGAAGCAGTGCGCGACGAGGCGCCGCGCTGACCGTTTGCAGTGCCTGAAACTGATGGCGAAAGCCCCGCGTACTAGTGAATAGTTCACACCCACCCAAGCCGGATATTCTATTGATGCGACTGCTCTGGTCAGCCCTCCTTGTGCTCGGCGCCGTTTCCACCGCCGCGGCGCAAACCGCCCCGAGCACGACCCTCTCGCTCGATGAGGCGCTCTCGATCGCCGAGAAGAACAACCCCCAGTACCTCCAGGCCATCACGGGACGGACCCGTGCCCAGGCCGGGATGCGTGCCGCGTGGGGCAACCTCTTCCCCAGCGCGGACGCGAGCGTGGGCGCCTCGTACCGTGAGGGCCGCCAGCAGTTCTTCGGCGGCGTGCCGATCGGTGCCAGCGTCGACATCGTCTCGTCGTCGTGGGGGCTTTCGGCCAACCAGCGGCTGAGCTGGGGCACCTTCACCAACATCAAGCGGGCCGGCGCGTCGCTCGACGCCGCGGAGGCCGAGCTCGTGGCCGCGCGCTTCACCCTGCGCGCCGGCGTGACGGCCCAGT
Source organism: uncultured Gemmatimonas sp. (assembly GCA_964466515.1). Lineage (GTDB taxonomy): Bacteria > Gemmatimonadota > Gemmatimonadetes > Gemmatimonadales > Gemmatimonadaceae > Pseudogemmatithrix. The sequence goes on from CAYXQS010000035.1 coordinate 15,539, forward strand.
ACCTCCTGGCCCTCCAGACCGAGGCCCGTGCCGCGCTGCAAGACACGCTGGTGGTGCAGCAGCGTCTCCAGCTGGAGCTGGCACAGGCCCGTGCCGGCGTCGGCGCCGCAACCTCACTCGACGTGAAGCGCGCCGAAGTCGGGCTCGGCCAGCAGGAAGTGGCCGCGCTCCGGGCCCGCAACACCGCCGCGGTCGAGCGGCTCCGGCTCTTCCAGCAGCTCGGCGCCGAGATCCCCGAGGGGGCCGTGCTCGACGGCCAGCTCCCGATGACCGCGCCGGACTTCCAGCTCAACGACCTCCTCGCCAATGCGCGCCGCTCCAATCCGACGCTCCTCGCCGTGCAGGCGCGGCAGCGGGTGGCAGACGCCGGCGTGCGGTCCGCGCGCGGCGAGTACACGCCGACGCTCTCACTGAACGCCTCGGTGGGCGGCAACGCCCAGGCCCCGGCGGACAGCGCCTTCCCGACGGACTTCGAACGCAACCCCTACAACCTCTCCCTCAGCGTCTCCATCCCGCTCTTCGACGGGCTGGGACGCGAGCAGCGGCTCCAGGAAGCGCACGCGAGCCGCGCGGACGCGAACTACAACCTGCGTCGGCAGGAACTGGCCCTCACGGCCGACGTGACGTCGGCGCTGGTGACGGTGCAGTCGGCGCACCGCGCCGTCGAACTGCAGGAACGCACGGCCGCCACGGCACGCGAGGCGCTCCAGTTGGCCGAGGAGCGCTACCGCGTGGGCGCCAACACCTTCGTGGACCTGACGACGGCGCGCGCGGAGTATGAGCGCGCCGAGACGGATCGCATTGACGCGGTATACGAGTTTCACCGGGCGTTCGCGGCGCTGGAAAACGCCGTCGGCCGCACTCTTCGCTGACCTCTGAGGATATGATGAGCAAGAAGATGAAGTTGGGGATTGCCGGCGCCGTCGTCGTGGCCCTCGTGGCCGTCGTCGCGACCTCGGCCGCGAAGTCGGGCGCCAAGGGCGTCCTGGTGCGCATCGAGGCCGTGGAAGCCCGCGACCTCGTGGCCTCGGTGACCGCGAGCGGCCAGGTCCGCCCGCAGACCAAGGTGGACCTCTCGGCCGACATCACCGGCCGCATCACCCGCCTCTCCGTGAAGGATGGCGACTGGGTGCGCGAGGGCCAGTTCCTGCTGCAGATCGACCCGCAGCAGTTCGAGGCCCAGGTGCAGCGCGCGGAAGCGGCGCTGGCCAACGCCAAGGCCAGCCTCGCGCAGCAGCGCGCGAATCTCCAGCAGGCCCAGCGCAACAAGGAGCGCCAGGTGGAGATCCAGAAGGTCAACGCCACGCTCGTCTCGGCGCAGGAGATGGAGCAGTTGGAGACGCAGCTTGAGGTGAACGCGGCGCTGGTGAACGCGGCCGAGGAGAACGTCAAGCAGAACGAGGCATCGCTCAAGGACGCGCGCTGGCAGCTCTCGCGCACCACGATCTACGCGCCGATGACCGGCCGCGTGACCCGCCTCAACGTCGAGGCCGGCGAGACGGCGATTATGGGCACGCTCAACAAGGACGCCGCCACGCTCCTCACCATCTCCGATATGTCGGTGCTCGAGACCCGCGTCCGGGTGGACGAGACGGACGTCTCGCGCATCTCCGTGGGCGACTCGGCGGTGGTGCAGATCGACGCCTTCCCCGACACGACCTTCGTCGGCCGCGTGGTGGAGATCTCCAACAGCTCCGTCGTGCGCGCCGGCGCGGCCGGCGGGGCCGACCAGGCGGTCGACTACCAGGTGATCGTCCGGATCCTGAACGCGCCGAGCGACACGCGCCCCGACTTCTCGTCGACGGCCAAGATCGTCACCGACACGCGGACGCAGGTGCTGTCGATCCCGATCATCGCGCTGACGGTGCGCGAGAACGAGGCGCTGAAGGCGACGGACGGCCCGCCGGGCGCGGCCGCACGGGCCGTGGAGATCGGCAAGCGCGACGTCGAGGGCGTCTTCGTCGTCGCCGCAGACAACAAAGTGACCTTCCGGCCCGTAAGGGTGGGGATCGCCGGCGAGAAGTATTTCGAAGTGCTCACCGGCCTCGAGGCCGGTGACCGCATCGTCGGCGGCACCTATCAGGCGATCCGCGAGCTGAAGGACGGACAGCTCGTCCGCGAAACGCCGCAGACCACCGCCGCCTCGAAAACCGGAGACACCCCGTGAGCCACCGCACCGATGAGTCCGACGCCCCGCTGAGCCACACCGCCGAACGGCAGGTCGTGGTCCAGCAGGCGGGCGCCGCCCCGAGCGAGGAGTGGGTGATTGTCACCCGCGGCCTCACGCGGGAATACGATATGGGCGGTGAGGTCGTCCGCGCGCTGCGCGGCGTCGACCTCGCCATCCGCCGCAACGAATACGTCGCCATTATGGGCCCCTCGGGCTCCGGCAAGTCGACGCTGATGAACCTCATCGGCTGCCTGGACACGCCCAACGCCGGCGAGTACTGGCTCAACGGCCAGCTCGTCTCGACGATGAAGGACGACGAGCTGGCCCGCGTGCGGAACAAGGAGATCGGGTTCGTCTTCCAGACGTTCAACCTCCTGCCCCGCGCGACCGCGCTCGCCAACGTGGAGCTCCCGCTGGTGTACGCCGGCATCTCGGCGTCCGAGCGGCGGGAGCGCGCAATGGAGGCGCTGCGGAGCGTCCAGCTCGGCGAGCGCGTCCATCACCGTCCCAACGAGCTCTCCGGCGGCCAGCGCCAGCGCGTCGCCATTGCCCGCGCGCTCGTGAACCGCCCGTCCATCCTCCTCGCCGACGAGCCCACCGGCAACCTCGACTCGCAGA
>CAYXQS010000036.1:0-2538 GCA_964466515.1 uncultured Gemmatimonas sp.
TCCACGAGGAGGCGCAGCGCCACCGTCTGCACGCGGCCCGCGGAGAGCCCCTTCTTCACCGTCTTCCAGAGCACCGGGCTCGCCTTGTATCCCACGAGCCGGTCGAGGATGCGGCGCGCCTGCTGGGCGTCGACCTTCCTGGAGTCGATCGCCCGCGCGTCATCGAGAGCCTTCGACACCGCTTCCTTGGTGATCTCGTAAAAGAGCGCGCGCTTGATCGGCGCGGCGTTCTTGCCCTTGATCTGCTGCTCCACGTGCCAGGCAATCGCCTCGCCTTCGCGGTCAGGGTCGGTCGCGATGAACACGGCCTTTGCCGTCTTGGCCGCGCTCTTCAACTCGGCGACCGTCTTCTCCTTGCCGGGGATCGTCACGTACATCGGCTCAAAGCCGTGCTCCGTGTCGATGCCGATCTGCTTCACCGGGAGGTCGCGGATGTGGCCGACCGTCGCCTTCACGGCGTAGCCGGAGCCGAGATACTTGCCGATGGTCTTGGCCTTGGCGGGCGACTCCACGATGACGAGCGACTTGCCGGCCGCGGAGCGCGCGGCCTCTTCGTCGTGCGGAAGTTCGGGCTCGACCGGCACGCGGCGCTTGGCCGCGGCGGGCTTCTTGGCCTTGGCGGACTTCGCCTTGACGGGCTGTGCCGTGGCGGCACGGGGCGCACTCACCTTGACCACCTTCACCGGGGTGGCCTTGGGGGCTGCCTTCTTCTTGGTCGCCTTCTTGGCGGTCGTGCGCTTGGTCGTTGCCATTGCTTATTGAGAGGATTCCCTGTGCAGGGAGGGCATCCTAGTCCGGCACCTTCGGCTAGGCAAGCGCAACTATAATAGACGCGACCTCATCCGGAGTCATCGAATCTACCGTAACTGTATGATTCGCTTGCAGATACGTAGCCTCCCGCGCCACCAAGAGATTTTCGAGCGCCCGGACCGGATCGCCCCCGGCGAGGAGGGGCCGCGACCCCGGAGCATCCGCCAGCCGGGCCGCCGCGACCACCGGCGAAACGGCCAAGTGAACCACCACCGTGCCCGTCCCCAGGATTTCCCGGTTAACCGGATCCACCATCCAGCCCGCCCCTGGGGAAATGACCGTGTGCGGACTCGCCGCCAGCTCCTGCGTGGCCAAACGCTCCCGCGCACGGAACCCCGTCTCCCCCTCGCGCGCAAAGATCTCGGGCACGGAACGTCCCGCCGTGCGCTCGATGGCGGCGTCGAGGTCCACGAATCGCCATCCGAGCCGCTCCGCGACCATCGCGCCGACGGTGCTCTTCCCCGCCCCCGGCAGCCCCACGAGGACGATCCGCGCGATCGTCGACACGGCGGCGCTCAGCCGAGCCGTTCGGCCACGTGCGCGAGGTACGCGGCGTGGTTGCGCGTGATCTCGCGGAGCGAATCGCCGCCGAACTTCTCCACGAAGGCGTCGGCGAGCACGAGTGCCATCATCGCCTCGGCAATCACCCCCATTGCCGGCACCGCGGTGACGTCGGAGCGCTCGGCCGTGGCGGCGGCGCGCTCGCCGGTCGCGGTGTCGACCGTGTCGAGCGGACGCATCAGCGTGGAAATCGGCTTCATCGCCACGCGCAGCACCAGCGGCTCGCCGGTGGTCATCCCGCCCTCGAGCCCACCGGCGCGATTGGTGCGCCGCCGCACGTTCCCCGTGCGTGCCCGGCCCGGCGCGGGCTCGATCTCGTCGTGGACCTCGGCGCCGGTGCGGCGCGCGGCCTCGAAGCCGATCCCCATCTCCACGCCCTTCACCGCGGGGATCGAACAGATCGCCGCCGCGAGGCGACCGTCGAGCTTGCGGTCCCAACTCACGTGGGAGCCCAGTCCCACCGGGAGTCCGTCGGCGATGACCTCGCAGATACCGCCGAGCGTGTTGCCGTCGGCCTTGGCGCGGTCGATGCGCGCGATCATCTCCCGCTCGGCCTTGGGGTCGAGGCAACGCAGCGGCGACTCGTCGGCCGCGGCGTTGATGTCCTCGGGCATCTGCGCGGGGCGCGCGGCATCGACGCCGCCGAGATGCACGAGGTGGCTCCCAATGCGCACGCCGAACGCGGCGAGGAGCTTCTTGGCGACGGCGCCTGCCGCGACGCGCGCGGTCGTCTCACGCGCCGAGGCGCGCTCGAGGATGTCGCGCGCATCGTCGCGGTCGTACTTGAGGAGTCCCGTGAGGTCCGCGTGGCCGGGCCGCACGCGCGTCACGCGGCGCTTGCGGCCCTCGGGCGCGTCCTCGGGCCGCGGCGCGGGGTCCATAATGGCCTCCCAGTTGGCCCAGTCGCGGTTGCGGATGAGCATCGCAATCGGTGCGCCCAGCGTCTCGCCGGCCCGCACCCCGCCAAGGAACTCCACGCGGTCCTGCTCGATCTGCATCCGTCGCCCACGCCCGTAGCCCTGCTGCCGCCTGGCGAGCTCCCGGTCGATATCCGCGGCCAAGAGCCCCAACCCCGCCGGCGCGCCCTCGACAAGGGCAATCAGGGCGGGACCGTGGGATTCACCGGCAGTGCGGAACGACAGTGCGCGCATTCGGACGGCGGATGTG
>CAYXQS010000036.1:2548-6645 GCA_964466515.1 uncultured Gemmatimonas sp.
CTCGCCGGGCGCCCCCTTCAACCTGATGCCTTCAGCCTTCCACCTGCCGTCCTACGGCGTCGTCGAGCGGACCACTTCGCCTTCGTCCACGATGTGCGGCGTGACCAGGATCAGCAGGTCCTGCTTCCGCTCGACGGTACGCGTCTCGCTGAAGAGGCGGCCGATGTACGGAAGATGCATCAGGATCGGGATGCCGTTCTTCATCCGCGTCACCTGCGTCTGCGTGAGGCCGGCAATGACCGCCGTCTCGCCATCGCCGACGAGGACCTCGTTGGTGGCCGTGCGCTCGGTGATTTCCGGGCCCGCCACGGTCACGCCGAGCAGCGACTGCTGCGACGCGAAGATCTCCATCGAGATCTGGCGATTGGCCGTGACGTGCGGGGTGACCTGGAGCGTGATGCCGATCTTCTGGCGCTGGAGCTGCGGCGCCGTGGCCTGAATCTGGCCGGGGATGATCGGCGGCGTCAGGAGGAATGCGATCTCGGTGCCGGCGAAGAGCGATGCCTGCCGGTTGTCGATGGTCGTCGTGCTCGGCTCGGCCTGCACGTCCGAGAGCTGCTCGGAACTGAGCGCGTCGAGGAAGGCGGCGAGGTTATTGCCGCCGATGACCGTGTTGTAGATGAGCGAGAGCGATGCCGTCCCGCGGAAGGTGCGGCCCGCGTTGGCCACGCCGGCGAAGGCGTCGCCGCCCAGGTCGACCTGGAACTCGCCCGGCGTACCGCGCGAGATCAGCGAGTTGTTGTAGTTGGTCGGGCTGCCGATGTCGTAGCTCAGGCCCATCTCCTCGGTCGCGGTGCGATCGACGGCGATGATCTTGGCCTTGATGGCGACCTGCGGGGTGCGGACATCGAGGTCACGCACGTAGCTCACGATCTCCGGAAGGCGCGAGACCGTCTCGGTGATGAGCAGGGTGTTGGTCTTTTCCTCGACGGCCACGACGCCGCGCCCGCACGTCGTGGTCTGCGTCGCTGGGGCGACCTCCGCCGGCGCGGCGGTGTCGACGCCGGCATCGGCCACGCCGCCGTTGCCCGACAGGGAACCGGACGAACAGGCCGCGATGAGGCTGCGGATCGTGTTCGCGAGCTCCGACGCCTTGGCGTAGTTCACGACCACCAGTTGCGTCACGAGGGGCTCCGCCGCCAGGCGCGTGGCGAGGTTGGCGTAGCTGTCGATCGTGATGATGCCGGTGGAATCCTCGACGGCCTGGAGGCCGCTCTGCTGCAGGATCTTGTTGAGCGCGACGTCCCACGGCTGGTTCACGATCTCGGCGTTGACGGTCCCGGTCACCGACGACGCGGTGACGAAGTTGCGGCCCGAGAAATCGGCGAACTGCGAGATGACCTCGTGGATGTCGCGGTTATAGAAGCGCACGGAGATGCGCGCCTGCGTCGCGGCCTGTGCGGCCTGCCGCGCCGGGAGCGCCTCGAAGGCGGGCTCGCGCGAGGGCGCACGCGCCGCCGCCACGGGCGTCGCGCGAACGGCCGCGGCACCGGTGGACCAGGGCGCGAAGTCGTCGGAGCCGCGCACGCTCACGCGAATCTCGCCTTCGCCGCGAATCACCTCATACTCGCGGGGCGTGTCCAGGTCGAGCACCAGCCGGACGACGTCGGGCGCGAACTGGCCGAGCCGCACGTTGCGGATCCCCGCGCGGGCAACGCGATCATAGCGCGGTTCCCGGAGACGCAGCGTCGCGCCCTGCAGGTCCACCACGATGCGATGCGGCCCCTCGAGGGTGAAGGTGCTCACGTCCATTGCGCCGTCGAAGTTCAGCACGACGTCGGCGCGTCCGGCGCCGGGCACGACGCTCACGGCGGTCACCGTGGCCTCCGCGCTTCGCCGCGCGAGCGGCGCAGCATCGGCGACCGTCGCGCCGACCAGCAGTGCGCCGACCGCAGTGGCGGCCAGCATTCCGTATCGCCTCATGGCGTCCTACCTCCCCGTCGAGTTGCGTTGATCGACAGCACTTCCTGTCGAGTGAATCCGAATTCGTCGATGGCGATCGCGACCTCGGAGGCGCGGATCTCCGTCACGCGCAGCCGTCCGAACACCGAGCCCACGCGGGCGCGGTAGAGTTCGCCGGTCGACACGTCCTTGAGCATCGCCGTCGAGTTGCGGCCCGAGGGGTCGAACATAATGCCACCCACCTCGAGGTCCGCGAGCAGCGGGCGAATGTCGCCGCTGGTGATGAGCGAGGCGAAGGGGTCGCGCCGCGCGCCGCGAGGGTAGGTGTAGACCTCGCGATTGAAGATGATGTTGCCCGCCGAGTCCCGCACGAGCTCGGGCATCGGGATGGCCGGGGGGGCCGCGGGGCGCGGGCGCTGCTGCGCCGTCACGAGGAGCGGAACGCCGACGGCGACGAGGAGGGTCAGGAGACGGCGGGTCACGGGCGCCCTCCGGCCGCCGGGGGCGGCGCCGACTTCACGATGTAGGTCTGGATATCGAAGCCTGCGTTGAGCGTCTGCTCACCCTCGCCGGACGGGGTTCCCGACGCGACGGCGAGACTGAGATTGACCGGCGCGATGATGCGCCGCAGCGACCCGATGGCCGTGAGGAGCTCACCGACCTCGTGATAGTTGCCCTCGACCTGCATCCGGTAGCGATAGGTGTCGAAGATCTCGCCCTGGATCACCGCGCCCGGCACGAAGCTCCGGATCTCGAGGCCCGTGCGGCGCGCGGCGCCGACGATCTGGTCGAGCAGCGCCGGCACCTCGTTCCCCGCAGGGATCAGCGTACGCATCAGGTCGAGGTTGTCCTGCAGCAACTGCGACTCCGCACGCAGCTCCTCGACGGTCCCGCGCGCCAGCAACGCCTTGGCGCGCTGATTGGTGGCGTCGAGCCGCTCCAGCCGGCTCCGGGTCACGTCGAGTTCGACGTTCTTGGGCGAATGCAGGAGGTACCAGTACCCCCCGATGAGCGCAAACCCCAGGATGCCCACGAAGAGCAGGATCTGGTCGCGCTGGTTGGTCGGCAGTCCGGCCATAGGTTACCTCACCGCGATCGTAAGGGGAACGGTGCGGATCGCCGCGGCGGGCGGCTTCGAGTAGCGCAACTGCAGCTCGAACGACGTGACTTCCTTGCCCTCGGTGACCGCGACCTCACTCTGCGCGAGGGTCACGTTCTCGAAGAAGGGCGACGCTTCCAGTTGGCGCATAAAGATGGTCAGCGCCTGGATGTCGACCGTGTATGCAATCACGCGGATGGTCAGCGGGGGTGCGGCGCCGGCGGCGGCGGCCTCCGGGGTGACGGGCGCGGCCGCGCTCGACTGTGCGACCGTGCGGAGCCAGGTGTAGGTCGGGAGCGCGCGCGCCACCTCGTCGAGGATGTGCGGCCAGACGAACCGGTCGCCGTCGATGGCGGTGATCACCGCCATCTGGCGGAGGATCGAATCGCGCTGCGCCTCGGCGGCGGTGCGCTGCGCGAGGACCGCGGCGTATCGCGTCGAGTCCTGCACGGCGATCCGCTGCTGTTCCTCGAGCGTTGCCTGCGTGCGGCCCTGCAGGAAGAAGAGCGTCCCCGAGGTCGCGATGCCAATGACGACGCCGGCCACGGCGAAGATCAGCCAGGGATCCTTGAAGCGCGCGCCAAGGTCGGCGAGAATCGCGCCCACGTTCAGGGACGCGGACCGCGACGATCGCGACTTCTTGCGCGCGCCGGGGAGGAGATTGATCTCGATCATCGTATGCGTCCGGGACTCAGGCGGGCTGGCGAAGCGCCAGACCGAGCGGCAACATCAGCAACGACGCCACCTGGTCCGTGACGAGCGACTCGAAAGCCCCGTCACGCACGACCAGGTTGGCGAGCGGATTGGCGGCCTCCACCGGAAGGCGGAGCCGGTTCCCGATGACGTCGAGGAGCCCCGGCACGCGGGCACCGCCGCCGCAGACGTACACGGTGCGCACCTGCGCGCTGTTGCGCGACGACGACGAGAGGAAGGCCAGCGCGCGCTCGACGCCCACCGCGATCTCCTCGCCACGGCTCTCCAACACCGCGTCGAGGTGCTCGGAGCGGTCGAAGCCCTGCAGCAGCGCCGACGCCTCGTCCGAACCGAGCCCGCGGTCGCGCTGGAGGTCCTCCAGCATCCGCCGCGTGCCGCTGGA
>CAYXQS010000036.1:6655-17837 GCA_964466515.1 uncultured Gemmatimonas sp.
CGCCGTCCTCGACAATGTTCACGTTGGTGACCTCGTGGCCGATGTTCACCAGCGCCACGACCCCGCCCATCGCATCGGGATGGTTCAGTTCAAAGGCGTTGTGGAGCGCAAAGGCGTCCACGTCCACCGCCACGGCGTTGAGCCCGGCGTCCGCCAGCACGCGCACCTTGGCCTCGACCAGCTCGCGCTTGGCCGCCACCAGGAGCACGCTCATCTCGGGGTCCGTGCCGTCCGGGTCGAGAATCTGGAAGTCGAGTTCCACCGATTCCATATCGAAGGGCACGTGCTGCTCGGCCTCCCAGCGCATCAACTCGCGGGCCTGGGCCTCCTTCACGCGTTCGATCTGGATCTTCTTGATGATCACGTCGCGGCCACCGACCGCAGTCACCACGTCCTTGCTGGTGACGCCGGCCTCCTGCAGGCAGGCGGTGATCGCATCGGCCACGATCCCGGGGTCCATAATTTCGCCTTCGACGATGGCGTCCGCCAAAAGCGGCGTGATCGCCACCCGAACCAGCTCGGGCTGCGACTTGCCGTGATCGATCACCGCGACCTTGATCAGGCCGGATCCGATGTCGAGTCCGACGGTTGTCTTCTTGCGACCGAAAAGCGCCATAGGGAGGTCCGAGGACGACGAGCGGGACGAGAAGGCTCGGGTCGCCAAAGTTGCTGGCGCACCCGGTCAGGGTCAATGCGTTGGGCAGGGTGGTACCTGCACAGGTACACGAACTTAGCTAGTCGGAGGTAACGGAGCGCCTGAAGGGGCTCACCCCTGGGGGTGACGCAGGACCCAGGCCGGCCCCTGGGGGAGGAGCCGGGTGGCGGTGGGGCAGCCCGGGGCCCCCGGAAGGGCCGGGAGGGAGTCCGGAGTGAGGAGCACGAGGAGCCGATGGCGCGCCCCGCTCCGCCCCGTGCCGGTAATCTCCGCGCGGAGCCGGCCGGGTCCGAGCGAGCGCCAGCCAATGGTCGCCTCGCCCGCCGCCGTGGCCACGGTGTGGGTCCCCGTCAGCAAGTGCGGGGGCTGGAGGCAGAGGAAGTGGAGGTCCGGCGGGGCAAAGGCCGCGCGCATCGCCCCGTGCGCGGCCGCCCGGGCGCGCACCCCGTCCTCCGCCAGGAGCGCCACCCGCCAGGTCTGCAGCGCATCGAAGAGCGCGAGCGCCGACAGAATGGCCAGCGCGGTCATCACGAGCAGGATCATCGGGAGCGCGATGCCGGCGCGCGCCCGGGTCCCGCGCAACGCCGTCATTGGTGGATGGTGGCACGCACGGACCGTCCCCCGTCCGCGCCGGTCACGAGGAGGTCGAGTTGCGCGGGGTCCGCGCGCTCGCTGATCCGAAGCCCGCCGGCCGCGGGCGTCCGCAGCGGCCCGCTCACCGGCTGCACCACCCCGCACACTCCCGACACCGCCGAGCAGCGCCGCCACCCGAGCATCCAGTCGCCGCTCCCGGCGTGGTAGAGCGTGAAGCGTCCGGGCCGACCGACGCGTACCGTCATCCCCGGCGTCACGGCCTCGGGAAGCGAGTCGCGGAGCACGAGGGTGAGCCGCGGCAGCGGATCGTCGCCGACGGTGCTCCACCCGTCCGCCGACCCACACCCGGCCGCGTCGGTCGCGGTCGCCACGCTGTCGAGCGTCGTGGACCACCACGCGCCCCACGCGCCGTCGGGAACCAGCACCGAGACGACATCATCCACGTCGATCGACTGCGCCTGCACCGTGAGGGCGTGGGGCGCCGCCGCCCCCACCGGCGGCAGCACAAGGGAGTGCGCCCCGGTCGCGCACACGACGCCCAGCAGCGCCGTGAGGTCAACGTCCACGGCCGTATCGCCAGCCACCGCGACGAACTCCCCGGTGGTCAGCGCATCGCGCAGCGCCGCGACCGACGCCCGCTCCGCGCGCTCGGCGCGGTCCCGCCGCTCGCCGGAGAGGAGCGCCTTGCGCGCGCCGCCAAGCGCCATTGCCGCGGTGGCGGCGAGCACGCCGGCGAGCGCGAGCGCCGCCACGGCCTCCGCGAGGAGATATCCCCGCCTCAGGGACACGGGACCTCCACCGTCAGGTCCAGCCGATGCCACATCGCGGACGAGCGCGCGGCCAACGCCAAGGAGAGCCGCGCCTCGGAATCCGCGCGGTCGCTGGTCCACTGGTCGGTGACCGTGGCCGATGGCGGCGAGGTCCACGCGGTGTCGCCCGCCGCGCATCCGCGCGCGAGGAACCACCCGAGGCGATCCTCCGCGCGCGCGGCGAGCTCCTCGCGCACGGACGCCCCGTGGCGCAGCCGTGCCGCCGCCGCAAGCGTCGAGAGCGAGCCCGCGACGCCCACCGCGAGGAGCACCGAGGCCACGAGGACCTCGACGAACGACGTTCCGGATCGGACGGTCACGCACCGAGTCTGTGCCGGGGACCGCGTGGGAGCGGCATCGCCAGAGCGCAGGGCGGCGCACGGTGTCGCCTAGGGCGTGCCCTCGATCAGCGCGACGTACTCCTCGGTGGTCCCGTTCACGGCGGCGTGGATTTCCGCGGCGTCGAGCCGGTGCACGAAGATCGAGTAGCCGACCACGGCATCGGGCGCACGGAGCCGCAGGTAGTTCACCAGCCGCGCAAAGCGAAACCGGTCGAGGGTGCGGAGATTCGTGCCCCACGCGTCGAGGGGATTGATCACGGGCGCGAGGGCGCCGGACGCCAACTGCCCGTGCAACGTGTCGCCGAGCCGCCGGTAGGTCGTCTCGTCCTGCGGCGACCAGGCGCCGCGCCACGGGCTGTAGACGTCCTGCAGCATCGTCGCGCTCACGGCGTAGAGCCCGGCATCGAGTTCCACCCAGGGCCGCGGGTCGGCGTCGAACGACGGCGGGAGGAGTGTGCCGCGCACGCCGTGATGCTCGAGACTCGCGGTGCTGAACACGGTGACGTAGAGCGCCTCGCCGGGACGTTGGTTGGCGCCGAGCCATTTGGCGAGGCCCGGAATGTCCTGGCCCCAGTCGAGCGAACTGTCGACCAAGTGCCGCCACCCCTGCGATGGACCGCCGACACTCGCATTGAAGAACGCGAGATAATGCGGCCGCACCGCGAAGCTCTCCACCGTCGCCAGCAGGACGAGCGCGACCGCCGCCCAGCGCCGCCACGGCGCGAGGGGTACCGCGACCAGCCCTCCCGCGAGGATGAAGAGCGCCGGATACATCGGCAGCAGGTGCCGGTGGCCGATGTTGAGGCTGCTCGTCACCGAGAGTGCGCCGTACACCAGGAGGAGCGCGGCGAGTGGGAGCACCGTGCGGAGGTCCGCCGCGATGCGCGTCAGCCGCCCCGCCGCATTGACGCGCACCCAGCGGGTGATCACGAGTCCTGCGCCGGTCGCGAGCGCGAGCAGTTCGGCGATGGGCGTCTTGATGAGATAGGCGTACGGGAAGAACCACCACCACCCCGTGTCGCCGAACTCGCCGTTGAGGAACGCCGGACGCGCCTGCGCGGCCGTGTACACAAACGAGAACCCGTGGATGAACGCCTCGGGGAGGAGGCGCCACTCGCGCGCGAGGTCGACGACCGCGCGTACCGGGCCCTCCGCCGGGAGGATGTGCGACCACAGCCGGTAGAACTGCATCATCGCCGGCAACTCGTCGCCAGCCGCGGCGAAGCGCCAGCCATAGAAGCCCCACACGATGACCCAGGTCACGGCAAGGTGTACGGCCGCCGAGGCCGCGAGCCACGCGGCCCTGGGACGCCGCTCCACGAGCACCCAGAGGGCGAGCAGCCCGAAGACGAACGGCAGCACCACGAACGAGAACTTCGCCACGACCGCAAGCCCCGTGACCAGCGCGCTCAGCGCGAGCGATCCGGGGGTCAGCCGCTGCAGGTGCCGCCAGTACGCGCCGCTCGCCGCCACCAGGAAGAACGCCGCACACATATCCGAGGTGACCAGCGGACCGTGCGCCAGCATCGTCGGCGAGAGGGCATACAGCGCGAGTGCGAAGCAGGCCGCGCCGTCGCCCCAGAGTCGGCGCGACCAGCAGAAGACCAGGAGCCCGAGCGCCACGCCCCAGAGCATCGCCGCCGTGCGCGCCGCCGCGAACATCCGGTCCGGATCGTTCCCCGAACCGTAGAGAAAGTGATCCTTCAGCCGCGGGAAATCCGAGTAGCCCCACCACGCCTCGGGCGCCGACGCCCCGAAGCGCGCATCCTGCCAGAGCAACGGGAGCGTGGCCCAGCGTTGCGGTAGATTCCCGTTCTCGGGTTGGAGCCGGAAATCGTCGTACTGCCAGTAGCTGTAGCCCGCCGTGAGGTGGAGCGGTTCATCATAGGACGGGCTCTTCCCGGCGACCGCCGAGAGGGCGAGCCAGGCGTGCAGCGCGAGCAGCGCCGCCGCACAGGCCGGGAGAGCAAGGGAGCGACGCGTCGCCGGAGTCATATGGAATCGGAAGAATACACAAACCTAGAGCGCGTCGAACGCTCCCACTGGTACTACGCCGGCAAGCGCGACCTCGTCCGCCGATGGATTGCCCGATGGCGGCCCCTCACGCCGGACGACCTGCTCCTCGACTGCGGCGCAGGCACCGGCCGCTTCGCGGAGGAAATGGAAGCCCACTGCCGCGTGCTCGTCCTCGACGATCACGAGGAGGCGCTCCGGCTGCTCCGCGCCCGTTTCCGTCCCGAGCAGGTCCTCACGCTCGCCGAGCACGGCATCCCGCTCCCCGACGCATCCGTGGATGTCGTCACGGCGCTCGACGTCCTCGAGCACGTGGCGGACGACGCGGGCGCGGTGCGCGGGTTCCATCGCGTGCTCCGGCCCGGCGGGCTCGCGGTCATCACCGTGCCGGCGGGGATGGCGCTCTGGAGCGACTGGGACGTGGTACTCCATCACCACCGCCGCTACGACCGCCGTGGACTCCGCGCGCTCTTCCCCTCGGCGCAGTGGGAGCTGCTGCACCTCAACCACACGAACGTGCTGCTGTATCCCGCGGTCCGCGTGGTGCGTGCCTGGCGGCGGCTCTTCCCCGCGCCGGCGGGCGGCACGCGCGCCGAGGACCGGGTGCCCCCGGCGTGGATGAATCGCCTGCTGCAGTGGCTCTTCGTGGCGCCGGCAATGTGGCGCGTGCCCTTCCCCGTTGGCGTCAGTCTCCTGCTCATCGCGCGCCGCCGCGGCTGAGCGCGGGCACGGGGCGGCGCGCTCAGCCGATGCGCCGCTTCACGATGTAGCTCGGGCGGCGCTTCACCTCGTCGTAGACGCGGCCGAGATACTCCCCGATCACGCCAATCCCGATCAGCTGCACGCCGCCGAGAAAGAGCACGAGGGTGACGAGCGTGGTGAAGCCGGTCTGCGCGATCTCTATTCCGAGGATTCGCCGCAGGGCGAAGAACAACCCGATCACGAACCCGACGAGGGCAATCACGACCCCGGTAATCGTGAGCAGTCGCAGCGGCAGGCGCGAGAAGGAGAAGATCCCATCGAGGGCGTAGCGCACCAATCGCCGCAACGTCTGCCCCGGCTCGCCCGCCGCACGCTCCTTGCGGTCATACGGCACGCTCGCCTGGCCGAACCCCACCCAGGCGCGCAGCCCCGGGAAGAAGCGGTGCTGCTCGGGCAATTGATTGAACGCCGCCACCGCGTCGCGGCTCAGTAGTCCGAACGTCCCCGTGTTCGCCTGGATGGGGAAGTCGCTCAACCGCTCAAAGAGTCGGTGAAAAAGATCGAAGCCGAATCGCCGGAGGCCGCGATCCTCGCGCGAACGGCGCACCGCGAGCACGACGTCCGCGCCGTTGCGCCACGCCGCCACGAGTTCCGGCACGAGTTCCGGAGGGTCCTGCAGGTCCGCGTCCATCGTAATCACCGCGTCGGCATCGCCAACGCTCGCGAGACCGGCGGTGAGTGCCGCCTGGTGGCCGAAGTTGCGCGAGAGGTCAACCAGCCTGATTCGCGGATCGCGCGCCGCCTGCCCCGCAATCAGCTCCGCCGACGCGTCCGTGCTGCCGTCGTTGACGAAGGTCGCGCTCCACGCAAACTCGGGCGTGGAGGCGAAGAGGCGATCGAGGCGGAGGAAGAGCTCCGGCAGGACCGCACTCTCATTGAGGATCGGGATGACAATCGCGAGGGAAGGCATCGGTCCGCTGAAGGTGCGGCGATGGCATCGCCAGTGGAAGTGCGGATGGGCGGTGCGAACGGGACGAACGCGACGCGGGCCGGGGGAAGATCCCCCGGCCCGCGCCGTTCACTCCGAGCGAAATCCGATCAGTTGCAGAGCGGCTCGCCGTCGTTGCCGCCGGAGCCGACCGTGATCGTGCAGGTACGCGTGGTGCCACCGGCGTACGACGCAACGGCCGAGAACGTGCCCGGGCCGACCGCGATGCTGCCGACGGTCACGCCGGACGAGGACTGATACTGCGTGGTGGCCAGGGCCGTGGTGTAGGCCGAGTTGTCCGCGAAGTAGGCTTCCTGCGCGGTGATGAGATTGCGGAGGTCCGCCTTCATCGTCGCGATGTACGCCTTCTCCTTCGTGTTCGCGAACTTCGGGATCGCAATCGCGGCAAGAATGCCGATGATGACGACCACGATGAGCAGCTCGATCAGGGTAAAGCCCTTCTTGTTCTGCAACATTTGTGGAAAACTCCGCAGAGGGTGGAGGAAGGTCCAGCACGTTCTTCCGGATGTTACTGGTGGCAAGAAGCGCGCCACCCAGGGATGATACGAGCAAGGTGTTGATTGGCAACGCCTTAGGGCTGACCGCTGGGTGGTCAGGGGGTCTGTACGGTTGCAGAAGGCACGGAGTCTTGCACGGTGTCGGCCCGGGGAATGGCCTGCCCCACACGCCGAGTGACGATGATTCGGAGTCTCTTCCCGGTCTGATCGTACGGCCGACCCTCCCGGGCCCAGCGGTTCCGGGCATCCACACTGTCATTGGCCACCAGCAACGAGTCGGCGAGGTCGCGGACGGTTCGCAGCGCCTCTTGGGACCACCCCGACGCAATGCCGTACACGGCCAGGGCACGCGCCTCGCGCAGCCGCTGCTCGTCGAGGAGGCAGATTGCGGTCCCCACGAGTGCCGGTGCCATCTCCG
Organism: uncultured Gemmatimonas sp.; assembly: GCA_964466515.1. Lineage (GTDB taxonomy): Bacteria > Gemmatimonadota > Gemmatimonadetes > Gemmatimonadales > Gemmatimonadaceae > Pseudogemmatithrix. The sequence goes on from CAYXQS010000036.1 coordinate 13,694, forward strand.
GATACCGCGTGCGCGCCGAGTCCAGGATCGGCAACGCCTCCTTGCACCGACCCTGCAACTGCAGCAGCTGCGCAAAGCTCACCCGGGCCGGCACGTGGTCGGGATAGAGCTCAAAGGCACGCTTGAAGCTCGAGTCGCCGAGCGCCGGCTGGCCGCCGAGCACATAGAACTCGCCGAGCGCGTAGTGCCCACGGAAGTTGAGCGGCGCTTCCACCACCAGCGTGCTGAAGAGGGTCGCGTTGTCGGCCCAGACCTGCTGCCGCACGCCGCTGTAGATGGTGGCGGCCACGAGGACCGACCCGACGGTCGCGAAGGTGACGGAGCGGCGCATCCCCGGCTCGCGCGCAAGCCACCCCACGACCAGCCCGATGAGCAGCGCCGCGGCGAAACTCGGCACAAAGAGCGTCCGCTCCGCGATGAGCACTCCCACCGGGAAGAGCGCGCTGGAGATGAGCACCAGCGTGATGGCCATCCACGCGACGGCAAAGGCGACGCGCGGCACGCGGCGCACGCCCACGACGAACGCGCCGGTCGCCGCCACGAGGATCGCCAGTCCGGGGAGGTGCGCCGCCGAGAAGTGCGGGAGGATCGGCGTCTGCAGCGGCGCATAGTCCGCATAGAGATGCGACGGCCAGAACAGGAGCCGGGCGAACTCCGGCAGGAGCGCGACCATCACGGTCCACCGCTCCGGCGCGGAGAGGAAGCGGAGCCCCCAGTGCGGGTCGTCGCCGGTGACGACACCGAGCACCGCGACGCGGAAGGCGATGTAGGTCGTTGCCAGCAGGACGAGCACGAGCGCGAGGACGCGTGCGCGACGCCAGTCGCCGGACTGCGCGGTGAACCCCGTGCGCTGCCCGGTCCACTCGAGCACAAGGAGGATGGCGGGGAGCACGATGCCGTGCTCCTTCACGAAGAGCGCGACGAAATAGAGCGCGCCGACGGCAACGCCCGTGCGGAGGTCGAGCGGTCCGCGCGTTCGCGCGCGCGCGTAGATGCCGAGCGCGCCGAAGAAGGCGAGCGCCACCCAGAGCTCGGCCTGCCCCACGACGTTGGCGACGCTCTCCACGTGGACCGGGTGCGCGGCGAAGACGAGGCCGCCGACGAGCGCGCCGAGCGGCGGAAGGAGGTACGAGAGAAACGCAAACGCGACCACCGCCACCGCGACGTAGAGCGCGATGTTCACCGCGTGGAACGGGAGCGGCGAGCCGCCGCCGATGGCCCACTGCACCGAGTAGGCGAGGATCGTGAGCGGACGGTAGAGCGCGAGATGCCCACGCGACGGGCCCCAATAGGTCTCGTCGAAGTAGTCCGTGGGCGCGCGAAGATCGTGGACCGCCGGGTTCTCGACGATGATCGGGACATCGTCGTAGGCGAACCCGTTGGTGATGCCCGGGGCCGCCGCCGCGAGCGCAACGAGGGCCACCAGGAGCGCACGGGCGCCGAAGCCGCGCAGGGTCATCGGCGGACGTTGTAGCGGAGGATATGCCAGATCGCCGCCACGCCGTCGCGCCATCCGATCTTCTTCCCTTCCGCGTAGGTGCGGCCCGAGTAGGAGATCGGGACCTCGTAGATGCGCGCCTTGGCCTGCGCGAGGCGCGCCGTCACCTCCGGCTCGAACCCGAACCGGTCCGACGTGAGGCGCAGCGATCGCGCGAGATCGCCGCGGATCGCCTTGTAGCAGGTCTCCATATCCGTGAGGTTCAGGTTCGTCAGCATATTGCTGAACGTCGTCAGTACGGTGTTGCCCACGGAGTGCCAGAAGTAGAGCACGCGATGCGGCCCGCCGAGGAAGCGCGAGCCGAACACCGCGTCCGCGCGCCCGTCGATGATCGGCTCGAGCAGCCCCGGCCAGTCGGCCGGATCGTATTCGAGGTCGGCGTCCTGCACGATCACCACGTTCCCCGCGCTCGCCGCGAGCGCCGTGCGGATCGCGGCGCCCTTTCCGCGGTTCACGTCGTGGAACAGGAGCACGTCAATCCGCCCCTGGTCCTTGAGCTTGACCAGCTCGTCGCGCGTGCCATCCGTGGAACAGTCGTCCACGCAGACGATCTGCTTCCGCACCGAAACGCTATGCACCTCGTCGAGGATGCGATGGATCGTGTTGCGCTCGTTGTAGACGGGGATCAGTACGGACAGGACGAGCTGATCGGCCGGCAGCGGGGAGCGGCCGCGGATGCGGGCCGTCGAGGTCGGAGTGAGCTGGGTCATCGGGAGACGACGGGGACGGTGTGAAAGGAGCGCACGTCGAAACCGCTCGGCGTAATCTCCACGAAATGTCGGTCGGGGTCGAGCTTGGTGGCGAGCAGGGCCTGCAGATGCGGGCCGCTGGGCATCAGCACATACGCATCCGGCCGAAACCGCCGGTCGATGGCCGCGATGATCTCGGCACTGTACTCAGGGGTCTTCTTCTCCAGATGGTCGCGCACCACGAGCATCTCCACCGGAATCACCTGCTGTCCCGTATAGAGCGCCACCATCGGCGCGGCCTCCGTGCCGATCACCTTGCCGGCCAATCGGGGGTCGGCGTTCACATAGGCAACAATTTTTCCCGCGCGCGCCGACATCTCCGACGACGCGGAGTTGGCCCAGCCGCGCGAGAAGCCGCGGGCGTTGTATACGGTGTGGCCGAGCACCAGGAGCGCACCGACCGCAGCAAGCGCCTGCGACGCGTGTACCTGCCCCGCCCCGCGCAGCGTGCGCACCCCCCAGCGCGCGCCGTCGAGCGCAAACAGGAGGAAGAGCGGCCAGACCGCCCAGAGAAACCGATCCACCTGGAAGGGCCACGCGGTGATCACCGCGAGATAGCCGAAGAGCCCGAGCGCGAGCACCCGCGTGGACGGCCGCATCCATCCGCGCCAGAGACCGAGCGCGAAGAGCGCCATCGCCACGACGGTCGCGACCATCCGCGGGATTCCCGGCACCATCGGCGTCAGGAAGGCGCCGACGAAGCGCCAAGTGTCGCGGACGTTCTTGGCCACCACCTCACCGAGGAACGTGAACCCGCCCGCGCGATACCCGTCCGCCACCCATTCGAGATACGGCCCGTAGGACCCGCGCAGCTCGTCCGGGAACCCGACCGAGTGCCTCCACACAAAAAGCTGCCAGGGCAGCAGCAGGAGCCCCACGACCACGGCATAGACCGCGGCATCGCGCCACCGGCGGTCGAGGAGGAGCACCAGTACCGCCGCGATCACGAGCACGCCGCCCAGGGTCCGCGTGAGCACGAGCACGCCCGCGAGCGCGGCCGCCGCGAGCGTCCAGTGGACCCCGCCCCCGGAGCGCATCCGCTCGGTGGCGAGGATTGCGGGGAAGAAGAGCGCGAGGAAGAGCGGCTCCGAGAGCAGCACGTTGGTGAGCACGTGCATCGGGATGCTCGCCGTGCCCGCGAGGACGGCGATGAGCGCCACCCACGACGGGAGCCCGAAGTGCCGCCGCGCCACGACCACGCCACCCGCCGCGGCGAGCGAGAGCAGGACCGGGTTGATCGCCTTGAGCAGCGGCACCGTCGCAGGAAACTCGGGACCGAATCGCCACACCACGGCGAGGAGCCCGGGCCAGACCGGGGGATAATGGATCGCAGGGGGCATCCCCGGGATCTGCGGATAGACGTAGCCGTGCCCCTCGGCGATCCCCTTGGCGACCAACAGATAGATCGCGTCGTCGAAGAAGACGCCGATGAGGTCGGGCGTCATCGTCGCGATGCCGACCACGAGCGTGAGGAGCGCGGCGGCAATCGGCGCACGCCACCCGGCAAAGGGGTCGCGATGGACGATCGGCACGGCAGGTGCCGCGTTCACGCCTCGACCCCGTAGCGCGCCAACTTGCGGTGCAGCGTGCTCGGGTCGATCCCCAGCACCTCGGCCGCACGCGTCTTGTTCCCCTGCTCGCTCTGCAGCACCCAGAGGATGTAGGCGCGTTCGATCGTCTCCATCGTGGGATTGGTGGCCGCGCGCTCGGCGACGAGCGGCTCGCTGCGCCGCTCGGTGACGCGCTCGGGGAGCGCGGGGAGCTCGATGGTGGCGCCGAGCGTGAGGATCACCGCGCGCTCAAGCGCGTTCTCCAGCTCGCGCACATTGCCCGGCCAGTTGTACGCGAGGAGCGCCGCGGCCGCCTCCTCGCCCAACCGCTTGGGCGCCTCGCCCCG
>CAYXQS010000037.1:0-16275 GCA_964466515.1 uncultured Gemmatimonas sp.
ATCTCTCGCAGGTCGGCGTGCGGGTGCGGTATATGCACGCGGACATCGATGCGATCGAGCGGATGGAGATCGTGCGCGGGCTGCGGCTCGGCGAGTTCGACGTGCTGATCGGCATCAACCTGCTGCGCGAGGGGCTCGACCTTCCCGAGGTCTCGCTCGTCGCGATTCTCGACGCGGACCAGGAGGGCTTCCTCCGTTCCGACCGCTCGCTCATCCAGACGGTGGGTCGCGCGGCACGGCACGTGGAGGGACGGGCAATCTTCTACGCCGACCGCATCACGGGCTCGATGCAGCGCTGTCTCGACGAGACCGCGCGCCGTCGCACGATCCAGGAGGCACACAATGTCGAGCACGGCATCGTGCCGGCGGGCGTGGTGAAGAGCGTGGACCAGGTGCGCATCAGCACGCGCGTGGCGGATGCGCGCGACGGCACCGACGCGCGCGACGCGGACCGGGTGCGTGGGAAGCGGCAGTTGAAGGTGGCCGAGGCGCAGCGCGCGTACGCCACCGACGACCTGCCGGGGCTGGTGGCGCGGCTCGAGGAGGAGATGAAGGTGGCCGCGAAGAATCTCGACTTCGAGACGGCTGCGCGGCTCCGCGACGAGCTCTTCGATCTCAAGGTGGCGATGGGCGATGGCGGCGCGCGGAAGGGCCGTGCCCGTCGCTGAGCTGACCGAGGCGCAGCTGGCGGAGTGGGCCGCGGAGTGTGCCGCGCGACTCGCGTGGCCGTCGTGCGTCGCGATCCACGGCGAGCTGGGCGCGGGGAAGACCACGCTCGTGCGCGCGCTCGCCGCGGCGCTCGGCGTCACCGACGCGGTCACGAGCCCCACCTATGCGCTGGTGCACGAGTATCGCGCGCCGCGGGGCGTGGTGCATCACCTCGACCTCTACCGCCTCGATCGCCCGGAACAGCTCGCGCAGCTCGGGTGGGACGAGATGCTCGGGTCGTCGGGCATCGTGCTTGTCGAATGGCCGGAGCGCGCGGGGGATGCACTTCCCGCCGCGCGGATGGACCTCGTGCTCGAGCACGTCGCCGGCCGCCCCGACGTGCGGAGGCTCACGTGGCCGGCGTGACGCTGGCGATGGACGCGGCCGCGGGCACGGGCACCATCGCCGTGCTGCGCGACGGCGCGGTGGCCGTCGAGCGCACCGTCGTGATGCGGAGCGAGGCCGGGGAGCGGTTCCTCCCGGCGGTCCTCGAGGCACTCGCGGCGGCGGGCGCGTCGGTACCTGACGTCACGCGCATCGTCTGCGGTGCGGGGCCGGGCAGCTTCACCTCGCTGCGCGTGGTGGGCGCGTGCGCCAAGGGGCTCGCCTTTGGCGGCGGCGCGCCACTCTACGCCGTGCCATCGCTCGCCCTGATCGTCGCCGGGAGCGAGGCCACGCGCGCCCCGGGCGGCCGATGGCTCGCCACGCTCGACGCGATGCGCGGCGACCGGTACCTGGCCCTCGTGACCATCGGGGCCGACGGTGGGCTGCACGACGTGGAGTCGTTGGGGCTTGCGCCCGCCGGCAGCGCGGCGGCGCGCGCCGCCGCGCTGCGCGCGACGGTCATTGGCCCCGGCGAGGCAACCGATGCGCTGCCGCACGCGCGCGGCGTGGCGCGCGCCGCGGCACTCATCGAGGCGAGCGGGCCGGTGGCGCTCGCGAGCTGGGAGCCGGTCTACGGCCGCCTCGCCGAGGCGCAGGTGAAGTGGGAGGCGGCGCAGGGACGTCCGCTCGGCCCGTGACGTCGGCGGCGGTAATCCGGCCGGCCACGGCGGACGACATCGCCGCGATCCTGGGCATCGAGCGCGCGAGCTTCGGCGACCCGTGGACCGAGAAGAGCTTCCGCGGGTTGCTGCCGCGCCCCGAGGTGCTCACGCGTGTCGTTGAGCGCGCCGGCGAGGTCCTCGGCTACTCGGTGACCTTTACGGCGGCGGACGAGGCGGAGATCGCGAACCTCGCGGTGGCCCCCGCCGCGCGCAGGCAGCAGCTGGGCGCCGCGCTGCTCGACGACCTGCTCGCCACGCTCCGCGCCCGCGGCGTCGCCGTGACGTACCTCGAAGTGCGCGAGGGCAACGCCGCCGCCCAGGCGCTCTACGCGAGCCGCGGGTTTGAGTCGGTGGGGCGGCGGACCGGGTATTACACCACGCCCGTCGAGGACGCGGTGGTGATGCGGAGAACAGAGGCGCAGTGAAGGGCCGTCGGCCTCGATCCACCTTCTGCCCGTCGTCCGAAAGCTTTAGATTTCCCCGGCAACGGATTCGTCCCGCTCCCCGCTCGCTCCGCCGTATGGTGTTCGTGCGGACTGACCCATACCAGGAGGCTTTGTGAGCCGCAGCTTGAACAAGGTGACGTTGATCGGCAACCTCGGCGCCGATCCGGAGATCCGGACGACCTCCAACGGCAGCAAGGTCGCCAACTTCTCCCTCGCCACCGGCCGCCAGTGGACCTCGGCGTCGGGCGAGAAGCAGGAGAAGACCGAGTGGCACAAGTGCATCGCCTGGAACGCCGGCGGCAAGGGCAATGGGCTGGCCGACATCATCGAGAAGTACGTCAAGAAGGGCGACAAGCTCTACGTCGAGGGCCGCATCGAGTACCGCCAGTACGAGGATAAGGACAAGCAGACGCGGTACGTGACGGAGATCAACGTCCGCGAGGTCCTGCTCCTCGGCGGCGGCCGCGGTGGCGACGCGGGCTTCGACAGCGCGCGCCCCGCCAAGGCCGGTGCGGCCGCCAAGTCCGGTGGCGACTCGGGGTTTGAGGAGTTTCCGGGCGCCACGGACTCGGACGACGACCTGCCGTTCTGACGGCGGGCCGGGCCGACGGGAGGAGGTAGGGAGCGGGGCCGCCCAGTGGGCGGCCCCGCTCGATTCTGGGGGCTGTGGGGGCTGGGCTGTCGATGCGGGCCCCCTTGCGCCCGTTGCCCAGCCCCCGAGATGTTCGTCACCCCTTGAGATTCCCCGGGGCCGTCAGCTTCGGGGGTGGCGTTGCGTCCCTCGTCCCACTTCCGCTATGCGTCCGATGACTCGCTTCCGACTGGCCTTCGCGGCTGTCCTTCTCGGCCTCGTCCTCTCGCCGACCCTCGCGTCCGGGCAGGGGGAGACGCGAACGCACACCGTCAAGAAGGGCGATACGCTGTGGGATCTTGCACAGCAGTACCTCGGCGACCCCTTCAAGTGGCCCGACATCTATCGCCTGAACACGGCGACGGTGCAGGACCCGAACCTCATCTATCCCGAGCAGATCATCATCATCTCGGGGCAGGTGGCCGCGACACCGGGGACTCCGCCGGACGTGCCGACTGAGCCGGTCGCCCCAGCCGACCCGACGATGCCGGGCGACACCGCGGCCCCGGAGGTCCCGGCCGAGCCGGAACTCCCGCCACCGGCGATGACGATCTTCCACCCGGACCGCTATCGGTCGTCCGCCACCACCGGTCGCCGCGAGTCGTTCCAGGTGCGTCCGCGGGCCGCGGCACTCCGTCCGGGCGACTATCTCCAGGCACCGTTCCTGTGGGATCGTGCCGGCGTCACCGGCGCCGGACGCGTCGATCAGACCACCAACCAGGACGGCATCGGGTCGTCCATCGCCGACCGTCCGATCCAGCTCTACGAGCGCATCTATGTGCAGGTCCCTGCGGGCTCCGAGGGCCTGCCGGACGAGCGCTTCCTGGTCTTCCGCTACGGCCCCGTGATCGAGGGGCGCGGCAAGGTCGTGATCCCCACGGGCGTGCTCAAGCTCGAGACCGCGACGGTGAACGGCCGTGCGCAGGGCATCATCCTCACGAAGTTCGAGGACGTGTTCTCCGGTCAGCTCCTGATGCCGCTCGACACGCTCACGCTGCCCAACGGCGTCTTCCCGACGCGCGTGGAGTTTGGGCTCGCGACGACCATCGCGTACATCTACGGCGATCCGGTACTGCCGCCGATTGGCCATCAGTTGATCTTTTCGGCCGGTTCCGGCGACGGACTTGCGCCGGGCGACCAGCTCACGATCCAGCGCCGGATGGGCGTAGACGAGCGCGGGGCGCCGCTTCCGCCCGAGGATATTGCCGTGGCGCAGGTGACGCGCGTCACGCCGTGGGGGGCGAGTGCCATCGTCATTGGGCAGACGGACGGTGGAATGGCACGCGGAACGCCCGCGCGTGTGACGGCGAAGATGCCCTGACGCGTTGCCTTGGGAGTTGAGCGCGCCTCTGGATATCTTCGAGGGATGACACACAGGACTGCCCTCGTCGTCGGGGGCGCGGGATTCATCGGGTCGCACGTCGCGGAAGCCCTGCTGGCCGGGGGCTATGCCGTGACGGTGCTCGACGACCTCTCCAGCGGGAAGCGCGCGCAGGTGCCTGAGGCCGCGCGCTTCGTCCAGGCGGACATCCGGTCTGCCGAGGCCGCCGCGTGCGTGCGCGACGGGGGGTTCGACCTCCTCTGCCTGCTGGCGGCGCAAATGGATGTGCGCCGCAGCGTGGCCGACCCGGCGTTCGACGCCGACGTGAACATCCAGGGTTCGCTCAACCTGTTGGAGGCCGTGAGGGCCTCGGGGAAGGCGACGCGGGTGATCTTCGCCTCCACCGGGGGCGCGGTCTATGGCGACTTCGTCGATCCGCCGACGGTCGAGACCTGCGGGAAGGACCCGGAGAGCCCCTATGGCATCGCCAAGTTCGCGGTGGAGCTGTACCTCGCCTACTACGCACGCGTGCACGGGCTCGACTACCTCGCGCTCCGCTTTGCCAATGTCTTTGGCCCGCGGCAGGATCCGCACGGCGAGGCCGGCGTGGTCGCGATCTTCTGTCAGCGCGTCATTGACGGTCAGCCGCTCACCGTGTTTGGCGACGGTGGCCAGACGCGCGACTACGTCTACGTGGGCGACGTCGCGCGCGCCCACGTCCTCGCCGCGGGAATGCCCGCGATTCCCGCGGGCCGCGTCGATGACCGCGCCATCAATCTCGGTACCGGGGTCGAGACCTCGGTGACCGCGCTCGCGGAGACGCTGATGGGCGCTGCGGGCAGGCGCGTGTCGCTCACCCACGCGCCCGCACGCGCGGGGGAACAACGTCGTTCCGTGGTGAGTATCGCGAAGGCGGCCGCCGTGCTCGGGTGGACGCCGCACGTGTCGCTCGCCGAGGGCCTGCACCGCACCTTCGCCTGGTTCGCCACCCGATGATCTTTCTTCTCCTGCAGGTCCGCTCCGCGATTCCCTCGACGCGGCTCGAGCTCGTCACCAACGCCTCGCGCGAGACACAGGTGGTGCTCGCGGTGCTCCTGTTGCTCTCGCTCCTCTCGTGGTCGGTGATGCTGGCCAAGTGGTTCGCCTTCCGGCGGGCCGAGCGGGCGGGAGAGCAGTTTATGCTGGAGTTCCACAAGAGCGGGAAGCTCGAGTCGGTGGCGTCGCTGGCCAAGCGCTCGCGGCCCAGCGCACACACGCGGGTGATGGGGCGCGCGCTGCAGTTCCTCACGGAGACGCGGATGGTGCAGAGCGCCGAGGGCGGCCCGGCGACGCTCTCCGCCTCGCAGGTGCAGGCGCTGCGCCTCGTGCTCGACGCCGAGACCAACACCGAGCGCGACCGCCTGGGCACCTGGATCCCCACGCTCGCGATGATCGGCTCGGTGAGCCCGCTCCTTGGCCTGCTCGGCACCGTGCTGGGCATCATCGAGGCGTTCCTCGGCGTGGCGCGCGGCGGCTCGGGGAACCTCGCCGCCATCGCGCCCGGCGTGGCCGAGGCGCTCATCGCCACGGCCACCGCGCTCGCGGTCGCAATTCCGGCCTACTTCGGCTACAACATCTACGCCGCGCGGCTCAACCGCTTTGACGGCGAGCTCGAGGGGTTCGGCTCCGAGGTGATTGCCCTGATGGCGCGCGAGGGGCGGCTCTAGGATGCGGCGGCGCGGCAACCGCACCCCGCTGCAGGCCGAGATCAACGTCGTCTCGTTGATCGACGTGATGATGCTGCTGATGATCATCTTTATGATCACCGCGCCGATGATGCAGGGCGGGGTGGACGTGACGCTGCCGCGGGCGGAGGCCCGCCCGCTCAACGCGCAGAGCGCGCTGGTGATCTCGGTGACGCGCGACGGGCGCATCTTCGCCGACGACGTCCAGCTCTCGCTGGCCGAGTTCCGCGGCTCCTTCCGCACGCTCGCGGGCCAGGCCGGCCAGCGCGGCGTGTATCTCCGCGCGGACCAGGGCGTGAACTACGGGCGCGTGGTCGAGGTGCTCGCCATTATGCGCGGCGCCGGGGTGGGGAACATCGGCCTCGTGGCCGAGCCCGAGGACGTGCAGCGGTGAGCGCCGTGGCGCTCCGCCGCAGGGATTCGGGGATCGGCGGGGCCTTTGCGCTCTCGGTGCTCCTCCACGCGGGGCTCGTCGCGCCATTCGTGATCTGGAAGGTTGCGCCACCGCCGCCGCTTCCGCCGATGTACCAGGTGGACCTCGTTGCCGCGCCGCCGGGGGAGCGCGCCGTGGGCGTGGTACGGGAGACGCCACCCGCCGCCGCACCGACCACCAAGGCGCCGCCCAAGGCCGAGGCCCCCGACCCGGTGAAGGCCGCGCCCATCAACCCGCCCGCCCGCACGCGCCGTGAGCCCACGCGCGCCACGCCCAACATCACCAAGTCGCAGGAGCGCGTGAACCCGACCAACGCGCCGACCGCGGCGGGCGGCGAGGTCGGCGGTGCCGGTACCGACGTCGCCACCGTGCGCACCGAGGGGATCGCCTTCCCCTACCCGGGGTATCTGTCCAACATCGTCCGGCAAATCGCGCTTAACTTCCACCCCCGAAACCCCGGTGCGCTCAAGGCCGAGGTCTTCTTCTTCATCCGCCGGGATGGCAGCGTCACCGGCTTCCGGTTCATTTCCAGTAGCGGGAACTTCGCGTTCGATCTCGAGGCGCAGGGCGCCGTCGAGTCGGCGGCGCGGAACTTCGGCGCGCTCCCTTCCGACTTTTCAGACGACATCCTCCCCGTGACCTTCAGTTTCGATCCGGCCCGGTTGCGATGAGCCGATCCCGCACGCGTGCCTTCGCCGCCCTCCTCGCCACGCTCGTGGCCGTCACGCTCCCCCCCGCGGCTGCGGCCCAGGAACAGCAGGGCGTCCGCATCGGCCTCACCTACACGGCCGGCGCGCGCCCCGGCATCTACGTCCTCCCGATGACGGGCGCCTACGCCGACTCGATCCGCGCGATCCTCGTGCGCGACCTCGACTTCGGCGACCGCGTCAGCGTCATTGCGCCGGATTCGGGGGTCGTGCCCCTGGGCGCGCTCAACTATCGGCTCTACGCCGCGATGGGCGCGGCCGCCGTGCTCCAGGTGAGCGAGATAATGGGCGGCGGCGTGAAGGTGATCCTGCACGAGGTCGGTGCCTCGCGCGTGATGAATACGCAGGAGTTCCGCATTGACGCCGAGCCGCTCGACGGCGAGTGGCGGCTCGCCATCCACGCCGTGAGCGACGAGATCGAGCGTTGGGTCACCGGCGTGCCGGGGATTGCGGCCACGCGCGTGCTCTTTAACCGCGGCGGCACGCTCTGGCAGGTGGATTCCGACGGTGCCAATGCGCGGGCGCTCCCCGGCGTGGGTACGGCCATCCACCCCGCGTGGCACCCCAAGGGCCAGAGCATCGCCTACACCGAGGTCGGCGACGACGGCACGCAGATCATCGTCCGCGACCTCGTGGCGGGCACGGCGCGTCGGGTGTCGTTCACGAACGGGACCAACATCACGCCGACGTTCGCGCCCGATGGCCGGACCCTCGTCTTCTCTTCGGGGCAGGACGGGACGGACCTCTGGTCGGTCCCGCTGGGCATCGGGGAGGGCCCCGTGCGCATCACTGTCGGGCGCGGGTCCGAATCGGCCTCTCCCAGTTTTTCCCCCGATGGACGACGCATTGCCTTTACCTCGGGGCGCTTGGGGCGTCCAGAGATATATATTACGGATGCGGATGGGGCGAACCCGCAGTGGCTCACCACGACGGGGTTCGGCGATCAGTCCTATCGGTCCGATCCCTCGTGGGCGCCCGATGGTCGCCACGTCGCATTCCAAACGCAGATTGAGGGCCGCTTCCAGATCGCGACCATCAACCTGCGGGATCGCAGTGTGAAGCAGCATACGATCGAGGGGGCGAATGAACAGCCGTCGTGGGCGCCCGATGCCCGCCATATGGTCTTCACGTCCTCTCGCAGCGGGACCCGGCAGCTCTGGGTCCTCGATACGGAGTCGGGTCGGTTGCGTCAGTTGACCCACGGAGCGGCGGCCCGGATGGGCGCGTGGTCGCCGCGATTGTCAGTCCCACGTTCGTAGCCTGTCCCTTCTTCGCCACCCGTTCCCCTACCACTGAGGACCTTATGTCACCTCGTACCTCCGTTCTCGCGTTGCTCGCCGTCGTGGCCATTGGCGCCGCGGCGTGCTCGTCGCCGACCCCGCCGCCGCCGCCGGTGCCGGTGATCAACCAGGATTCGATCGACGCCGCCGAGCGTGCGCGCGCCGAGGCCGAGGCCCGCGCCCGCGCCGAGGCCGAGGCCCGCGCGCGCGCCGAGGCCGAGGCCCGTGCGCGCGCCGAGGCCGAGGCCCGTGCCCGCGCCGAGGCCGAGGCCGCGCTCAACGCCGCCCGTGCCGCCTTTGCGCAGTCGATCTACTACGACTACGACAAGTCGGACCTGAAGGCCGACGCGCGCGCGACGCTTGACGCCAAGCTGCCGCTCCTCCGGGCCAACGCGAACGTCCGCATCCGCATCGCCGGTCACACGGACGAGCGCGGCTCGGACACGTACAACATCGCCCTCGGCCAGCGCCGTGCCGCGGCCGCCAAGCGGTATCTGGTGGACCAGGGCATCGCGGCCGACCGCATCGAGACGGTGAGCTTCGGTGAGGAGCGCCCGGCGGCGATGGGGTCGATGGAGTCGGCGTGGTCGCAGAATCGCCGCTCGGAATTCGAGATCATCGTCGGTGGGGAGACGCTTCGCCTCCCGTGATCCGGCGTACTGCACTCCTGTGGCTCGCGCCGGTCGTCGTCCTGACGACCGGCGCGTGCTTCGCCACCCGCGAGGATGTCCGCGTCCTGCAGTCGGACCTGCAGGTCGTGCGCGCCGAACGGGTGGCGTCCGATTCGGCGCTGTTGGCGGCCATTGCCAACGTCGAAGCGGGGTTGGCCCGCATCTCGCAGGCGTTGATCGAGGTGGCCGACACGGCGCGCTCGTCCCACGCCACCGTGATGCGGCTGCGTGGCGATGTCCGGGAAGACCTCCAGGCGATCCGCCAGCAGTTGATTATGATCCAGGAACTGACGGGGCAGAGTCAGCGTCGCATCCAGGAGCTGCGCTCGGAGATGGAAGCGCGCGCCGCAGAGCTCGCGACGCCGAGCGCGTCTCCCCCGCCGCGCGATGCGAGTGCGCCGGCCGCCGCGCCGTCGGCGCCGCCGCCCCTTGGCCCCGCGCAGCTCTACCAGTTGGGCCAGGACCAGATGAGCCGCGGCAGCGCGAGTACGGCGCGCGGCGCCTTTCTCGAGCTCCTCGACAAGCACCCCGGCTCCGACCTCGCCCCCAACGCGCTCTACGCCATCGGCGAGACCTGGTCCGACGAGGGAAACGGCGTCGCCGCCGATTCGGTCTACGCCCTCGTGGTCCAGCGGTACCCACGCTCCGACGTCGCCCCCAACGCGCTCTACAAGCGGGCCACGAGTTTCCGGAGCATCGGCCAGACGCAGCAGGCGCGCGCGATCTACCAGCAGATCGTCGACCGGTATCCGGGCTCCGAAGCGGCGCTCCTGGCGCAGGAGTTCCTGCGCAACCGCCCCTAGCCGACCGGGCTGGCCCCGCCGGCCCCCGCGCGATCGATGACTAAGGCGCCCTCGGGCGAGATGCCCTTCCTCGACCACCTCGAAGAGCTCCGCTACCGCCTCTTCTGGTGCCTCGGCGCACTGATGGTCTGTGTGCTCGTCGCCTTCGCCGTGGTCTGGCGCTTCGACGTCATCGGCGTGCTCGCGGTTCCCATCCAGCCCTACCTCCCCGACGGGAAACTGGTCTTCACGCATCCGGCCGACCCCATCGGCATCGTGCTCAAGGTGGCATTCGGGATCGGGCTCGTCGCGTCGTCGCCGGTGATTGTGTATCACGTCTGGGCGTTCCTCTCGCCCGCGCTGCACCAGCACGAGAAGCGCATCGTGATCCCCGTATTGATCGGGGCCACCGGATTGTTCGCCGCCGGGGTATTCCTCTGCGTGCGCTTCGTCCTCCCCGCGATGTTCGACGTCCTGCTCTCGTTCCAGAGCGCCTCGCTCGAGCAGATGATCACCGCCGCCGACTACTTCTCGTTTGCGGTGACGCTCTGCCTGGCGTTCGGCGGGACCTTCCAGTTGCCGATCGTGATCCTCGCGCTGACGGCGCTGGGGCTGGTCACGCCGCGGTCGCTCGGGAAGTACCGCCGCCACGCGGCGGTGGGGAGTCTCGTGGCGGCCGCGGTCATCACGCCGGGCGATATGATCCTGATGACGCTGATGCTCGGCGTGCCGCTGTATGGGCTGTACGAGGTGAGCATCGTCCTGAGCTGGTTCGTCCATCGATCGCGCGAGAAGCGCCTGCGGGCGGAGGCGGCGACCGTGGGCCGGGCGGTGACGTGAGGGCGGAGCGGTGGCGGGCAGGGGCCCGCGCCGCGATTCTGCTCGTCGCGGGACTCCTTGGGCCCGCGAGGCTCGGCGCCCAGCAGCAGCCCGCGCCGGTGCGCCCGCCGCCGGAGCAGCGCCCGCCGCCGCCCGCCACGCCCGCCCGCGCCCCGGCCGACACCACGGCGGGCGCCGAGCGCCGGGGCCAGCGGGCGGATTCGGCCGGACGCCCCGAGCTCCTGCGGTGGACCCCCGACGACTCGGTGATGCGCGCGCTCCTGCAGCGCGCGGGCTACCGCGTGGTCCGCTATCAGTCGGACACGGTGGGATTCGATGCGAAGACGCGCACGATGGCGCTCGCCGCCGGCGACTCGGCGAAGTCCGCGGTGCAGCGCGACTCCACGACGCTCGTGGCCAGGGAGATCCAGTACAACGACAGCACGCAGATGCTCGCGGCGCGCGGCGACACGATCGTGATGCGCGACCCCGCGCGCGGCGAGGACGTGACGGGCCACCAGGAGATGACGTACGACATCGCGCGGCGCGAGGGGAAGACGCGCGAGTTCAGCACCGTGGCCAACTCGGGCGAGGACTGGCGCGTGATGGCACACCGCGCGGCCTTCGTCTCGGATTCCTCGGGGGACCGCTCGACCGTGTACGGGCGCAACGGCATCATCACGTCGTGCCTCGACTCGGTGCCGCACTACCACTTCCTCGCCCGGGAGCTCAAGCGCGTCAGCAAGAGCGTGATCATCGCGCGGCCGGCCATCCTCTACGTGGGGCAGGTCCCGGTGATGTGGCTGCCGTTCATCTTCCAGGATATCCGCACCGGGCGGCGGTCGGGGCTTCTCACGCCGCGGATGGGCTTTTCCGAGATCGTGCGCAACAGCCCGACCTACCGGCGGACGGTGGAGAACGTCGGCTACTACTTCGCGCTCAGCGACTACGTGGACGCGCAGGTCTCGATGGACTGGCGCTCGAGCGCGCGCGAGACGGTGCAGGACCCGGGGTGGATGCGCCTCAACGGCGAGTTCCGCTACCGCTGGCTCGACCGCTTCCTGAGCGGGCAGGTCGCCGTATCGCGCAACGCGCTCAGCAACGGGACGCGCAACACCGCCGTGAGCTGGTCGCACGTGCAGGAGTTCTCGTCGCGCACGCGCTTCTCCACCAACCTGAACTACGTCACCAACACGCAGGTGCAGCGGCAGACGATCATCAATCCGATGGCGGCGCTCGCGACGATCTCGTCGCAGGCCAACCTCGTCCGGCAGCAGGGGCCGTTTACGGTGAACCTCGGCGGCGACCGCCGGCAGTACCCGGGCCGCGACCAGGTCGACCAGAACTTCCCGTCGCTCAACATCGCGTCCCGGCCGCTCACCATCGGCGAGTGGTTCGTGCTCACCCCGACCTTCGCGCTGCGCAACACGGAGTCGTTGAACCTCGACGCGGCCGGCGACTTCGTCTGGCGCTACACCCCGACCCTGGGCGGCCTCGACTCGACGCGGCTCACGCGCAACACGCGCAACACCTCGATCGCCGTCGGGACGCCGTTCAAGGTCTTCAACTTCCAGGTCAACAGCGACTTCCGGTACGCGGACGACGCGCAGGACTTCCCGGCCATCAAGTCGGTGCCCGATCCGCTCGACCCGACCCGGACGATCGACCGCGTGTACGCGCAGACGTACCTCTCGACGGCGGACTTCAACCTCTCCGTGGGGCTTCCCCAGTTCCTGCAGGGCACGTGGAACGTGGCGCCGAGCGTGGGGCTCTCGAACGTGGATCCGGCGGGCGCGTTCGTGCGCTCGGAGCGCACCAATGGCGCGTGGGTCTCGCAGGCCAAGCGGTTCACCTACGGCGTGGGCGTCAGCCCGACATTCTTCCGGCTATTCCCGGGGTTCGGCTCCGTCGAACGAATGCGCCACGCGGTGTCGCCGACCATCAGCTGGGGCTACTCGCCCTCGATTGACGTGAGCGAGGAATACCTTGCCGCGCTGGGCAAGTCGCCGGCCAACTACATCGGGGGACTGGCGCAGAACCGCATCTCGCTCGGGCTCGCGACCAACATCGAGGCCAAGTTCCGCGCGAGCGGCGACACGAGCCGCACGGGCGATCGGAAGGTGCGGGTGGTCTCGCTGCAGTTCCAGGCGATCACCTACGACTTCGAGAAGAAGCGCCAGGTTGGCGGCAGCGGCATCGTCACCGACCGCACGGGGTTCACGTTCCGTTCGGACCTCCTGCCGGGCTTCGACCTCGGCGTGGATTACTCCCTCTTCCAGGGGAGCGTCCTCACCGACACGGCGGTCTTCAAGCCCTACCGCGAGGCGGTGCGCTTTGGGTTCGACCTGAACCGCCACTCGGCGATTGTGCGCGGGATTGCGCGCCTCCTGGGCGGGACGCCGAGCGTGGGGCCGACGCCGACCGCCGCCAATGAGTCGCGCGACGTGATGGGGGGCGGCCTCGTCTCGTCGATGTCGCCGGGGCAGCAGGGAATGGGCGCCACGACCGGCACGCGCGGCCGCGGCGCGGTCCAGGAACTCAACACCGCGCAGGGGTTCACGGCGAGCTTCAGCGTGAGCCAGTCGCGGCAGCGTCCGCCGTCCGGGGACGGCCGCGTGATTGCGTACGATCCCGCGCGCGAGTGCGCCGCGCTCCTGGGGCTGCCGCAGTACGAGTACTGCGTGGCCAACGCCGAGCGCAACCGCCCGATTGACGGCGGCCAGATGGGCGGCACCGCGGGCGGTACGTTCATCCGCGTGCAGCCCACGACCTCCGTGGGCATTCGCACGAGCTTCAACCTCACGCCCAAGTGGGCCGCGGGGTGGAACACGACGTACGACGTGGAGCGCAGCCAGTTCGCGAGCCAGGTGGTGACGCTGCAGCGCGACCTGCACGACTGGAAGGCGATCTTCGGCTTCACGCAGGCGCCGAACGGCAACTTTGCCTTTACGTTCTTCATCGCGCTCAAGGCACAGCCCGAGATCAAGCTCGACTACGACCGCCAGACGTACCGCCAACCGAACCCGATCCCGTGACCGCCCCTCTCGAACTGACCGGCTCCGCCCTCACGATCGCCGACCTCGCCGCCGTCGCCGCCGAGGGCCGTCCCGTGCGGCTCGCGAGCGCCGCGCGCCACCGGATGCTTGGCACCCGCGCCATCGTCGAGCGCCTCGCGGCGGGCCCCGACGCGGTCTACGGCGTGAACACGGGATTCGGCAAGCTCTCCGACCTTGCGATTGCCCCCGATCAGCTCGCGCAACTGCAGGTCAACCTCGTGCGCAGCCACGCGGCGGGGGTCGGTCCCCGGCTCCCGGAGCGTGAGGTGCGCGCGATGATGCTCCTGCGCGCCAACGTCCTGGCCAAGGGGTTCAGCGGTGCGCGCCCGGAGTTGGCCGAGCTGCTCTGTGCGATGCTCAACGCGCGGCTCCACCCGGCCGTGCCGGAGCAGGGGAGCGTCGGCGCGAGCGGCGATCTCGCGCCGCTGGCGCATCTCGCGCTCGCGCTCATCGGCGAGGGGACGCTGCGGCACCCGGAGGGCGAAGGGTCGGCGGCGGAGGTGTTGCGGGCGCACGGACTCGCGCCGATCGCGCTGGGGCCCAAGGAAGGGCTTGCGCTGATCAACGGCACGCAGGCGCACACGGCGGTGGCGGCGCTGGCGCTGGTGGAGGCGCGGCGCTGCTGGGCGGCCGCGCACGCGGCGGGGGCGGCATCGCTCGAGGCGCTCCTCGGCACGCCCACGGCGTTTGACCCGCGCATCCACGCCGCGCGCGGCCAGCGCGGGCAGATGGCCTCCGCGGCGCTCCTGCTCGAGCTGCTCGCGGACAGCGAGATCCGGGAGTCGCACCGCGAGAACGACCCGCGTGTGCAGGACGCCTACGCGCTCCGGTGTATGCCGCAGGTCCACGGCCCCGTGCTGCAGGCCATCGACTTCGCGGAGTCGCTCATTGCGCCCGAGCTGAACGCGGCCACGGACAACCCGCTGGTGTTTGACGACGGCACGATGCTCTCGGGCGGCAACTTCCACGGCCAGGCCGTGGCGATGGCACTCGACGTGCTCGCGATTGCGATGACCAACCTCGCGGCGATGAGCGAGCGGCGCACGGACCGGCTCGTCCACCCGGATCTCAACGAGGGACTGCCGCCCTTCCTGACGCCGACGGCCGGGCTGAGCTCGGGCTTTATGATGGCGCAGGTCACGGCCGCCGCGCTCACGAGCGAGTGCAAGGTGCTGGCGCATCCGGCGAGCGTGGACACGATCCCGACGGACGGGAACAAGGAGGACGTGGTGCCGATGGCGATGGGCGCGGCCATCAAGCTGCGGCGGGTGCTGCACAATGTGCGGCACGTGTTGGCGGTCGAGCTGATGTGCGCGGCGCAGGGGCTGGAGTCGCGCCGTCCGCTGCGCGCGGGCGTGGGGGTGGAGCGCGCCTACGCGGCGGTTCGTGCGCGCGTGGCGCCGCTGGTTGCGGATCGCGTGCTGGGGCCGGACATCGAGTCGCTCGCCGTGGGCGTGGCGCTCGGCGAGTTCGCGTAGCCTGCGCGTCGCGCTAGATTGCACGCGCTATGACGACGCCGACCCGCGTGATCCGCGCACCGCGCGGACCGGAAATCTCGTGCAAGGGATGGCAGCAGGAAGCCGCCCTGCGGATGCTGATGAACAACCTCGACCCCGAGGTCGCCGAGCGCCCCGAGGACCTCGTCGTGTACGGCGGGACCGGGAAGGCCGCGCGCAACTGGGAGTCGTTCGACGCCATCGTGCGGTGCCTCCGTGCGCTCGAGGACGACGAGACGCTGCTCGTGCAGAGCGGGAAGCCGGTCGCCGTGTTTCGCACGCACCGCCACTCGCCGCGCGTCCTCATCGCCAACAGCAACCTCGTCGGGCGCTTCGCCACCTGGGAGCACTTCCGCGCGCTGGAGCGGCAGGGGCTGATGATGTACGGCCAGATGACCGCGGGGTCGTGGATCTACATCGGCTCGCAGGGGATCGTGCAGGGGACGTACGAGACCTTCGGCGCGCTCGCGCGGAAGCACTTCGACGGCACGCTCGCGGGGCGCTTCGTCCTCACCGCCGGGCTCGGCGGGATGGGCGGCGCGCAGCCCCTCGCCGCGACGATGAACGGCGGCGTACTCCTGGGCGTCGAGGTGGATCCTGCGCGCATCGAGAAGCGGCTGGCCAGCGGCTACTGCGACCGGATGACGCACGATCTCGACGAGGCGATGCGATGGATCCGTGAGGCGCAGGAGGTCCGGCGGGGGCTGAGCGTCGGACTCGTCGGCAATGCGGGCGAGGTGCTCCCACTGATGGTCAAGCGCGGCATCATCCCCGATGTCGTCACGGACCAGACGTCGGCGCACGATATGCTCAACGGCTATGTCCCGCACGGGCTGTCGCCGGCCGACTGGAAGGCGCTGGTGGTGAAAGCCACACAGGGCGAACGCGGACGTAATTTCATAGGGCAGCATGATCTCGCAGCCTGAAGGGTGAGACTGCAATGACGAGCACCAAGACTGTCGTCGTCAATGGACGGAGCTACAATCAGCCATCGGCCCCCACCGTCGTGATCTGCATCGACGGCTCGGAGCCCGGCTACATCGAGAAGGCCATCGAATCCGGGCGCGCACCGACGTTTGCGCGGTTCATGTCGAATGGCGCCAATCTGATCGCCGAATGCGTGATCCCGAGCTTCACCAACCCCAACAACCTCTC
>CAYXQS010000037.1:16285-16848 GCA_964466515.1 uncultured Gemmatimonas sp.
CACTTATGCCGAGGGCTTCGCCCGCGCCGGCGCGCTCGCCGAAGTGCTGCGTGATCGCTATGGCGTGGGGCCGGGAGTCACGGTCGCGGTGGTGACGGCGAAGGACAAGCTGCGGCTGCTTCTTTCGAACGGCCTCGACTACGGAACCGGCCGCGCAATCGCCTTTTCCTCGGAGCGCGCCGACAAAGCGACCAAGGCCGACAACGGCATCGACAGTGTAACCGAGTTCGTCGGCATGGGCGTGCCGGATGTGTACTCGAACCGCTCGCCGGGTCCCAGCACGGGCTGTTCGCCGACCACACCGCTGCCATGCACATGCTGGGTGCGGCCGGCCGCGTCGGATCGAGCTGCGCATGCTGCAACGGGGCCTGCGGCCGCAGCACGGCGCGAGCCGGCGTGTTCGGGCGGGAGCCACCCGCGACACGGTCCAGGCGCAGCGGGAACTTCGGCGCCCGCCCGTGGCCGGAGGTCATGCCGTCGCCTTGTCGATCCAGGCGCTCCAGTCCGCGAGGCTGGCGTGTTCGGTCAGGTCGACCTGCAGCGGCGTGATCGACACCATGCCG
>CAYXQS010000038.1:0-16669 GCA_964466515.1 uncultured Gemmatimonas sp.
CGCCGAGGTCCCAGGCCTGCTCGAGGTCCGCCTTCGAGTAGGCGCGAAACGCCGTCAGCGTCGTCGTCTTCACGAGCCCCGGCACCGTCGGGAAGCGCTCGGTCACGATCTCCGCGATCTCCTCGTACTCCGTGACCTTCACCATCGCGATCAGGTCCCACTCGCCCGAGACGGAGTAGACGTCGGTCACGCCGTCGATTCCGGCAAGCGCGGCCGCGCACTTGGGGATGAGCCTGGGCTCGGCCTGGATGAGGACGATGGCGGTGATCATTGGCGGGCGGGTGAGGGCGGAACGTTCAGGAGCCAGAGGCCGGAAATGTGCGACGCGCCGTCGACCTCAATCAACAGGTCGCGCGCGACCCGCAGGGCCCTGGACGGACGCTGCGGCCCGATGCGGAAGTGTATCGTCCGCTCGGCCCCATCGGCCACTGCGCGGATGGCCGTATCGACCTCCACGGCGGCGAGCCCGGGCTGCGAGGTCCGCGTGGGGATGCGAATCCGCGCGGGCGTCGCGGCGGCCGGCGGCGCGAGCGTCTCGACCGACCGCACGTCGGGCCAGACGGCCACCTCGACGGCGCCGAGCCGACCGTCGGTGAGTTCGAGCGTGAGCCAGGCCCCGTCGGCGCCTTCGATATCGAGCGACCCAGTCAGCCCCTCGCTCGCTCCCGCGGTGCGGAGCGTGGCGCAGAGGATGTCCGTGTCGGCATCCCAGCGGTAATCCACCGACGGGAGGTCCGCGTCGGCCACGTCCTCGACTCTCACCTCAAGCGACACATCGCCCTCCCAGGCTCAGGACGCCGTCAGCGTAACGCCGACGCTCGGGTGGGCACGCATCACGCCATCGCATCCGCCGTCGCGGCCACGCGGCGGCAGGCCTCAATCACTTGCGCCTGGTCTGCGGCATACGAGATCCGCACCCAGTCGGGCGTGCGGAACGCCGAGCCGGGGACAATCGCAACGCCCTGCTCCTCCAGGAGCGCGGCGGCAAACGCGCCGCCCGCGTCGGGCCCCGCGCCGGCGCCCGGCACCCGGAGATAGAAGTAGAACGCGCCCTGCGGGTCGAGCACCGTGAGCGTCCGCGACGCGCGGAGGATCGGGAGCGCCGCATCGCGCCGCGCCTTGAACTCGGCCACCATCGCGCGCACCGCGGCATCCACCGGCTCGCCGAGCGTCAGCGCCGCGAGCGCCGCGTGCTGCGACACCGTCGCCGCGTTCGACGTCGTGTGCGACTGGAACGCCGTCATCACCCGCGCGACCTCCGGCGGCGAGATCGTCCACCCAATCCGCCATCCGGTCATCGCCCACGCCTTGGCGACGCCGTTGACCACGATGAGATGGTCGCGACGCGTCGCGACATCGAGCGCGCCCGGCGCCGTCCCGTCGTAGGCGATCCGCTGGTAGATCTCGTCGCTGATCACCCACCACCCGCGCGAGGCGGCGAGGTCGAGGACCGCGCGCAGTTCGTCCGCGCCGTACACCGCCCCCGTGGGGTTCGACGGGGAATTGAGCATCACGCCGCGGGTGCGCGGCGTCGCGTGCCGCTCGAGGCGCGCCGCGTCCACCTTGAAGCCCCGGGCGGGGTCGCCGTGCACCTCCACCGCCGTCGCGCGCGCCAGCCCCACCATCTCGTAATAGCTCGTCCAGCTCGGCGTGGGGATCAGCACCTCGTCGCCCGGGCCAAAGAGCACCATACAGGCGTTGTAGAGCGACTGCTTGGAGCCGGTCGAGACCACGACATCGGCCGGCGCCACCCCGTCCGTCCCGCGGTAGACGGCGTTGGCCTGCGTCGCAATCGCCTGGCGGAGCGGGAGGATCCCGTCGACGGCGGTGTAGCGCGTGGCCCCGCGGTCGAGCGCCTCCTGGGCGGCGCGGCGAATCGGCTCGGGCGTGTCGAAGTCGGGTTCGCCGGCGCCGAGGTCGATGACCGCACGACCCGCCGCGCGGAGCGCCTTGGCGCGCTGCGAGACGGCAATCGTGGCCGACTCGCGCAACGCTGCGACGTTCGCCGACGCTCGGAAGGAAAGGGCGCTATATTGCATCCGGGACGAACGATATCCCCGCGCAACAGTGCGCGCCATTGAAAACCGAGGGTTCGCAGTGACCGCAACTCCCCGCGAGACGGCTGGGTCCGTCCGCTCCGCCCACGTGGCGTACTTTCTTCCCCCCGATTGGGGACGCATTGCCCGCCACGCGGCGCCCGCGCTCGAACGCGTCGGCACCGGTTCTGCGGTCCGCCTGCTGATCCTCGTGCCCGATCCGGGCGCGGCGCTCGCGCTCGCGCGCGCCCTCGCCGCCCTCCCTGCGGCCGCCGATCGCCGCCTCGTCGCGGCCACCTCGTCCAACCGTCTCCAGCGTCTCCTCGCCGCCGGCCCCGCCGACGCGGTGATCGGCTCGCCGGAAATCGTCGCGGCCGGGCTCGGCGCCTCGCTCCTCAAGCTCGATGCCGTCACCACGGTCCTCTTCGCCGCGGCCGATGAGCTCGATGTCGAGTCCGAGGCGCTCTCCGCCGTGATGGCCGAGGTGCCCAAGGACGCCGCGCGCATCCTGACCGCGCTGCGCACCACGCCCGCGGTGGAGGCGCTCATCGAGCGCTATCTCAGCCGCGTCCGCCGCGTGACCGAGGACGTTGCGCCGGCCGAAGGCTCGGCCGTCGCGTCCACGGTGCGCTACCTGACCGTCAGCGGCGCGCCCACCGATGCGCTCCCGCTCGTGCTCGACGAGCTCGACGCGCCCTCGGCGACCATCCTGGTCGCGGACGAGGTCGCCATCGAAGCCACCACCGCGATGCTCCGCGGGATCGGCTACCACGACCATGCGCTCGCGCGCGTCTCCGACAGCGAGGTCGCGCCCAACAGCGCGCTCGTCGTCACGCTGGGCGTCCCGACGGCGACGGCGTGGCAGGCGGCCGTGGCCGCGCAGCCGGCGCAGATCGTGGCGTTGATCGCGCCGCGCGACCTGCCGGCGCTCCGGCTCCTCGCGGGCACCACCGAACCGCGTCCGCTGGCCGACCGCGCCTCGATCTCGCGGGCCCGCGCCGCCGAGGCACGGCGTCGCGCGGAACTCCGTGCCGAGCTCGGCGAGAGCATCCCCTCGCGCGAGGTGCTCGCCCTGGAGCCGCTCCTGCGTGAGTACGACGGCCTCGAGATTGCGGCCGCCGCGCTCCGGCTCCTCGAGCGGACGCGCGCGGCGCAGGCGGAGCTCGTGACCGCCGCCGAGCAGCGCGTGCGCACGGTGATGAAGGAAGCGCAGAAGGAAAAGGACGAGGCCGAGCGCGGGGATGCGCCGCGTCCGTTCAAGCCGCGTGGCGACTTCAAGCCGCGTGGGGACTTCAAGCCGCGTGGCGACTTCAAGCCCCGCGGCGACTTCAAGCCCCGTGGCGAGTTCAAGCCGCGTGGCGACAAGCCGCGCGGCAGCGGCCCGCGCGCCGACACGCCCCGCGGGCGGCCGCCCCGGAGCGACCGGTGAGCGGCGGGTCGTTCCAGCTGACCGGTGGCTGGATTGAGGTCATCGCCGGCGTGATGTTCAGCGGCAAGAGCGAGGAGCTGATGCGTCGCGTGCGCCGCTCGATGATCGCCAAGAAACGCGTCCAGGTGTTCAAGTCACACCTGGACGACCGCTACGCCGGCGGTGTCTTCGCCGTCGGCAGCCACGACGGCCGCACCATCGAGGCCGTGCCCGTCGATTCGTCGCGACAGATCGGGCTGCGGCTCGACCCAATGGCACAGGTGATCGCGGTGGACGAGGTGCAGTTCCTCGATGCGGGCATCATCGAGATCGCGAGCGACCTCGCACTGCGCGGCCGCCGCGTGATTCTCGCCGGCACCGACACGGACTTCCGCGGCGAACCCTTCGGCCCGATGGGACCGTTGATGTGCGTGGCCGAGGTGGTCGACAAGCTGCACGCCATCTGCGTGCTCTGCGGCGCGCCGGCGAGCCGCAACCAGCGGCTCATCGACGGCCGGCCCGCGGCGTACGATTCACCGACCGTGATGGTCGGCGGCGCCGAGGCCTATGAGGCGCGATGCCGGGCGTGCCACGCGGTGGGGCCGCGATCGGACGGGTCGCAGTTGACGCTCTGAACGGCGCGCGGCCCGCTCACCTCCAACCCCGCCCCAGGGGGCTCGCTCAGCGAGCCCCGAGCAAGACCTCCTCGAAGTACCCAATCGCCCGCTCGTCGCGCGACTGGCCGAGCCAGAAGATCGCCGTCTTGCGGAGCTCCTTGTCGCGATTGGTGCGCGCAATGCGGATCAGCGCCGGCACCGACTCGTCGGCCGGACGCTGCGAAAGGGAGAACACCGCGCTCTTGCGCACCTCGCGGTCGCCGTCGGACGACACGACGTCCTCGAGCCCCTTGGTCGCCTCCTCGCCGACGCCCTGCCCCACCCAGAACAGCGCGGAGCTGCGCACGTCGCGCGGCCGGGCATCGTCCCGCGCAATGGCGAGGAGTGCGCGCCACGGGTCGGGCGCGTCCGCGACCATCGCGGGAAAGATCGCGTCCCTGGCCGGCCGGCTCGCGCCGGCCGCGGCAATGCCCACGAGGTAGCGGCTCGCGTCCGCAGCGGGCACCTCGCCGAGGTCGAGGTCGGCGCTCCCGCGCCACCGCCCGCCCACATAGGCGCGAAGCCGCGTCACCGCCCCACGCTCCACGTCAATCGCCAGGCGCACCGGCCCCGGCTCGCAGTCATCCTCCCACTCGTCCCGCCTGCTGGAGGAACTGCCCGAGGTGACCGTGGAACCGTCGCGGCGGATCGAGATGTTCCCGCGTCCGTTTCCGCAGACGCCGGGACGCGATGCGTAGTGGAGCCGTACCGTCCCGCTCCCCACCGCCGCAATGCGCGAGGCGAGCGTCTGTGCGAAGGCGGGTGCGGATACGGTCGCACCGAGGAGCAGGGCAGCAATGAACGATTTCATCGTCGGAGATCCCGGAGGATGGTCAGTGCGGCGGATCGCGATCACTCAGCGCGGATTGTTGATAATGTCTTCCAGGAGTCGCGCCGCCCGCGGGTCGCGGCTCTGCCCCACCCAGAACACGGCCTGGCGGCGCAGCTCGCGGTCCGGCTCCCTGCGCGCGATGTCGAGCAGCTTATCGAGCGCCGCCGAGTCGTTCCGCCGCTGCGAGAGGGTGAAGATCACCTGGCCCCGCAGCTCCTTGTCGTTGCCGCCCGTGTCGTAGATCTCCGCCAGGTCCGAGACCGCCGCCCCGCTCTGCCCCGCCCAGAACAGCGCCTGCTTGCGCAGCTCGCCGGTCAGCCGCGTGTTCTTCGCCTGCTGCAGCAGCCAGCGCGAGTTGTCCGGCGACTTCGACTGCGAGATCGAGAAGATCACCTTCTCGCGCAACTCGTCATCGGTGAGCGTCGGGAAGATCTCGCGCAGGAACGCCGCGTTCTCCGCCGTGCGGCCCTGGCCGAGCCAGAAGATCGCCTCGCCGCGCGCCTCGGCGGACACGTCGGTCCGCTTGACGAAATCGCGGAGAATGGCCCCGGCGCGCCCCGACCGCGTCTGCGAGAGCGAGAAGATCGCGCGCTTTTGCAGGTCCTCGTCCGGCGATTCGCGCACGAGGATCTGCTCGAGCACCTCGATCGCGCGTTCGCCGTGCGTCTGCGAGAGCCAGAAGACCGCCTGTTCGCGGGTGTAGCTGTCGGGATCGTTCTTGGCCACGTCCAGCAGGATGTCGGCCGCATCGTCCGAACGCTTCTGCGAAACGAGGAAGACCGCCTTGCGGCGCAGGACCTCCGAGCAGCGGTCGCGGCGCGCGAGCACCCGTTTCAGGATCGGCAGCGCCTGGTCGGCGTTCATCTGCATCAACGCATTCAGGGCCTCCACCCGCTCGTCGTCCACCGCGCCCTCGCAGCCCGGCGGAATCTCCTCGCGGCCGCGGCCCTGGCCCGACTGCGCGGCACGGCTCAGCGCGCGGCTCATCGAGGCGCGGTCCCGGTCGAGCATTCCGCCCTGGCGCTGGAGTTCCAGTGCCTCACGCGTGGCCACCGCCGCTTCGCGCTGTAGCTCCGGCCCCAGGGCCGCGAGCTCTGCCGCCACCGCCGGCATCACCTCGGAGGCCACCGCCAGCCCCGCCCGCGCCGCGATTTCCGCCAGCTCGGCGATTGCCACGGCCGCCTCCGAGTCGCCGGTGCGGGCCAGGCGGCCGTTGAGCCGGGTCATCAGCGCGCTCGACTCGCCCGACGCAAAGGTCGCGCTGCGCGGATACTTCTCCTTCTGCGTCTCGAGCGCGCGCACGGCGGTGCGCAGTTCCGACGACCCGCCCACGCGCTGGAGCGCGAAGGCCTGCCAGTAGAGCGCGTCGCCGGCGTACGCCGAGCTCGGATAGCGCTCGACGAGCCGCGAGAAGTACCAGGCCGCGTCCTTCCACTGCTCCTCGGAGATGGCAATGCGCCCGCTCCGCCAGAGCGTGTCCGCGGTGTCGCGCGGGGCCCAGCTCGGCGCCGGAAGGTCGGGGCGGCCGCTGGCGGCCGGAGCGGCCGGCGTGGTGCCGCCGTGCAGGCCGAACCCGGCCGCCGCAATCAGCGAAAGTGCGATGAGCTTCATCAGGGTGTCCTCAGATGCCGGTCGCGCTGGCGCGCAACCGTGTCAGGAGTTGTGTGCGCTGCAGACTGCGATCGATGAACAGCCGCTCGTTCACGGAGGTGCCCGAGCGCTGCACGAGCTGGACCAGGATCATCTCGAGGTCCTCGAAGAGTCGACGGCGCGCGGGATCGTCGCCGGCGGGGGAATCCAGCAGGAGCCGCGTGTTCGTCAGCATCTCACGCGCCCAACGGTTGGTGAGGGAGTCCATCACGGCGTCCGCAGGGGTCGCCGCAATCACGGAGATCAAGGCTTCGGCGCGCGCGAGGTGCTCGCTCGACGCGACCTGCATCGGGTTCACGGCCCCGCCGGTGAACCCGTCGTTCGACGCGAGGCGCACCGGGTTGCGCTGGGGCGTCGGCACCGCGCGCGCCGGGGACTCGCGATCGCCCGCCGGGGCGGTCGCGGGGACGGTTGACGTCGCGGGCACCTCGCGCACGGCCGGCACGGCCGGCGAGCGGTCGGTCGGCAGCGTGGCCTCGGCAATCGGCGCAGCGGTCGGCGCGGTCTCCCGCAGCGCGTAGCGCCCGATGCCGACGCCAAGAAGGAGCGTCGCCGCCATCCCGATCCACGGGGTGTACCGCAACGGCCGCGGCCGGGTCGGCGTCACGCCGATCGGTCGGCCCGTACGTCCGCCGCGCGCCGCACGCGCCTCGGCAATCACCGCCCACATCTCGTCGCGCGGCGTCACCGCCGGCGGCGGCTGATACGCCGCCGCTTCGCGCTTGAGGAACTCCTCGAACCTTTCGTCGCTCACGATGCCCACTCCCCGGCGAACTCCGCCAGTTCGATGCGCAACCGGGCGCGGGCCCGGAACAACTGCGCCTTGGATGTCCCCGCCTGGATCCCCAGGGCGGCCGCGATCTCCTCGTGCGTGTAGCCTTCCACGTCGTGCATCACGAACACCGTCCGGTAGCCGATGGGAAGCCCGTCGATGGCGAGGCGCAGCCGATGCTTCAGGTCCGGCTCCGACTCCCGCGTGGGGATCGCCACCTCCGGCAGCTCGTCCCCGGCCACTTCGCGGCCGTGGATCCGCTTCACCTTCTTGAGCCCGTTCAGGATCACCGAGACCGCGATGGAGTGCAGCCAGGTCGCGAGGGAGCTGTCCCCGCGGAAGTCGGTGAGCCGGTCGAAGGCCCGGATGAAGGTGTCCTGCGTGAAGTCCCGGGCGAGGGTCTCGTCCCCGGACATCCGCCAAGCCAGCCGATAGATGCGGTCGACGTGCGCGTCGTAGAGCTGGCGCTCTGCGCGTGCGTCGCCCCGCAGTACCTCGGCGATAAGCTCGGCGTCAGTCACAAGGGTGGGATTCGCTTGCGGTGCTTCGGGAACGTCCCAGAGACAACGCGACCGTCAATAGCGTTGCGTGGGTCGACTGACGCCATGCAGGAGGGCTACAGCGTGCTGCCCTTCAGGCGGGTCAGCAAGGCCTGGATCTTGGGCGTGGTATTGGCCCGGGAGGGTTCGATCTCCAAGGTCTGGATCTTGGTATAGCGGTTGGTGAGCGGAAAGAACGGGGGGCGATTCGTGGTCGCCGCGCAGCGGTCCCGCTGACCCTGCCAGCGAAACCCGGTGCGACTGTACCCACTGTTCGTCTGCCAGAGCGGACGATAGTCCCGCATAATCATCGAGCCGGTGAAGTAGAGGCACCCGCCCGGCGAGGCCCAGATGGACGCGGACACATTGGTGGGGCACGGCACCGTCAACCACTGTTGCCCACCGCTCCAATAGTTGGTCGCGAGGACGTTGTGCCCCGCCACCCCAACGCTGCCCTTCAGGCTCATCAGGTGGCCCTGCAGCGTGAAGTGCTTTTCTTCCCCCATATGGTAGGCGAAGCCGATGCCGCTGACTTGGTGGTGCGTCTCATACCTGGGCCGGGTGATGGGGCTGAGCGCCACCAGGATATCCCCTACCGCCACGAGGCCGAGCTGATCTCGACAGGGGTCCGTTGCCGGTGAGTTCGGGTCGTTGGCGTAGCGCACGGCGTCCACCAGTGTCACGCCCCCACTGGCGAACACGGAGACCGGCCCCGCCACGGTGCCGCTGAGGAACACCTTGGAAACGCCCACGCGCACGACGCGACGCGACGTCGGGTTGTACGCCGGGGCAAGCGGCCAGAGGTACTTGAGCTCGACGGCCTGGCGTACGTTGCTCGACACGCCGGCCACGGCAGTGCCGCCGAACACCCGCCACGCGCCGAGTCGTGTGATGGACCACCATTCACAGCGACCGTCCGTGGACGTGTACTGACAGGTGCGCGGAAACGGCGTGAAGGTGGTATCCATTCCGCCATACTGATGCGAATTGCTCCGCCCCCACTCCAGTGTGTCGCTTGTCTGCGCCTGTATCGTGGCCAGGGCGTAGCCGCTCCCACTGGGAGTGGTCATTCGCTCCGAGGGCATCAGGTACGGACTCCCCGCCGGGAAGCAGCGCGCCGTCGGCAGCGTGAGGACCTCGTAGACCGCACGACCGTCGTAGTTGGCCATCCGGGTTGCCACGGTCGCCGAGATCTCGGGGTAGTTGTTGCTCGAGTTGCGGATGCGGCTCCGCACCCAGGTCGCCCGATGGCGCGAAACGGGGAAGAACTCCCATCGGCTGGAACCATTAATCCAGTAGAAGGCGCCGCATTGGTTCTGGACCACGTGGTCGCCGTACCACGAATAGTCGGCGAACTGGGCGACGAGCCGCGTCGTGTCGCCCGCAACGAGGTCAAAGACCCGGAGGAAGCCCTCGGTCGGTTCGACATCGCCGTCGTTGTCGGCGTCCATCGCCACGAACTCCACGCGCGTCCCGGCCGTTCCGCCCAGCGTGGCGATCGCCAGGTTGGCGCCGTCACCCAGCGCGGCGATTGCTGCGTACGTCGAATCCTCCGGATACGGGATGGGCCACGCGACGGTCGCCGAGCCGCCCGAGAAGGTCGCGCTGCCATCGAATGAGGCTGCCGTCACCGAATCGCGATACACGGGAGAATTCCAGCTCCGCCACGGACCGTTCGAGTGAATGGGTCCGTGCACCGTCCCGGGACCGAAGTCATAGTTGGTGGAAAAGTTGTGCGTGAAGAGCGCAAAGCGCGTGAAGGCGCTCCGTCGGAGGTCCATCCGACGCACGTGGCGCGTGCCCCCATCGTCATACGCCCGCGCGATCAGCGTCACGGCGGGTAACTGCAGCCCGGTGGTATCGCCCGTGGCCGCGGCAAAAACATCCACCCGGACGCGCGCGTTGGTGCTCCCGTCCGCCGCGGGCACCCGGAAGCCGCTGAGCGCGAGCGCGCTCCCCGCATTGGGAACGACGAACGTGGAGTCGTACAGTAGACGCGAGCGCACGATTTCCAAGGCCGATTCCGCGGCCAATCGGTACTCGCGTTCGCGGTCGTAGAAGCGGGAGAGCAGCCCGGCGCTCGAACTCATATAGATCGCCGCGACGGCCAAGGCGGCGACCGCCAGCGTCATCAGCAGCACCAGGATGAGCGCCGATCCTCGGCGCGTGCGGCCTTTCACGGCAACGTCACCGAGGAGGGGGCCGTGGCCCGCGTGGAGGAGACCCCGGTGCACGTCAACGCACTGACCCCGTAGAGCACGCTCCCCGAGACCAGCGGCATACTTTCCTCAAACCGGTACGAGATGTCCGCCGACGCGGGAACCACCTGCACCACCCGCCACACACCACCAATCCGCCGTTCGATGGCATAGGCGCGCACCGTCCCGTCGCTCGCATCGTCCGACGAAGCGGACCACGTCACGCGCAGCAGGTACTTGCTGGTCGAGCTCCCCCCGGGGTCAATGGCCGCGATCTTCTGGCGTGCGACGCCGGTCGGTGCCGCCGGCACCGTCGCGCAGGCCGTCGTCGACACCGTCTTGCTGTTCGGCAACACCGACATCCAGTAGATGGTGCGGATCACATCCTCGCCGCTCTGTTGATTGCGGAAGAACCCCGCCGAGCGAAGCCCCACCGCGCGGATCGTCGGCGTCGCCGACGAGTCCCAGTACAGCGGAAGTGCCGAGGAGACGATGGGCACCAGTGTCCCACCCGACATCTGCAGGTAGCTGAAGAATGCCGAGTCCCCCGGCACGTGGACCCCACGCACGACCTGCACCGAGTCCCGCGCATTCACCCGCCGGTAGAGGACGTAGATGTCCGACCGGCCGGTGACCGTATCGGGGTGCAGGAAGTAGCTGACCGTCTCCTTGCGGCTTGGCGCGCCGTCGGCGTCCGTGTAGTCGACCGGCGGATAGTTGCGCGCCGTGAGCGGGATCGGGGCTGCGTCGGCCACCCGCCACGCCTCCGTCGCCGAGCTGTCGGCCCCGGGATTCACCGCCAGGGCACCCGGGTCAGTCGTGTCGATCGCGAGCAGGTTCACGTTGAACGAAATCCCCATTGGTCCCGCGTACACAATCAACGGCTGTCCGCTGTCGGCGTCCGCCAGCCGCAACTCGCTATCGATGGCCCGCTGCGCGTAGCGCGCAATCTGCTCGGCGTCGAGCCGGCCCGCGTTGGCGCCCAGCGCGCGCGTCTGGACGCGCACAAACGGCAGCGTGATCGCAAAGACGGCCAGGGTCAGCGTCATCGCGACGATGATCTCGACGAGGGTGACGCCCCGCCTCGGTGGAATGCGACGCGGCATCACCGGTCAGAACGCCGCGATGACAACGGTCTTTTGCATCGGGGTCGAGAGCACGGCGGCCGTGACCGTCACCGTGACCGTCACGTAATCGGTGGTGTCGGTCGCCGTGAACACGGCGGCCGTCGACCGCGTGAAGCCGTCGTAGCCGCTCATCGACGGATTCGCCGTCGCGTCGGTCGACCGTTCGGTCGTGTTGTGGAACGTGCTCACGAGCGTGCCGTACGTCCCGTGCCCCCGGATCGCCTCGATCCGCGCCGCCGCCAGGTCGCTCGCGATCGAGAGGTTCGCGGCGTTGCGCGTCGCCCGGGTGAATCCCTGCCCGAACCGCGACATCGCCAGCATCACCCCGGACAGGATCACGATGGCGAACATCACTTCGATGATCGTCATTCCGCGCCGTGGCGCGCGCAGTCGGGTGGGCATCACACATAAACTATTGATGCCACGGGGAGACGCCAGCACGGAGGGACCCCGGGCGGGCCACGTACCGTATCACAACGTGACATTGCGCCGCGCCCCTCCACCCCCCATATCCCACCCATATGGCCACGCTCGCCACGATGCTCACCGACCCCCGGGCGCTCCAACGCCTGGGCGCCGCCGTTCAGGGCGACCACACCGTCGTCCCCTGCAGGAACTGGGACGAACTCGAGGTCGCGTGCAAGGACGAGGCGGTCTCGCTCGCGATCTTCGATCTCTTCGCCGACGGCAAGGCACACTTCGACGTCCTCCGCCGCCTCAAGATGCGCGCGGACCGCATCACCCTCGTGGCCTATGTGACGGTCACGCCGGAACGGGCACGCGACCTCTTCGATGCCGGCCGCGCGGGGATCGACGGCCTCCTCATCGCGGGCCAGGACGACACGCCGGTCGCCTTCCGCGCGGTGCTCGAGCGCGCCGAGGCCCGCGGGGTGGCGCAGGTCATCCGGCCGCGCGTCGCACATTTCCCGCCGATGGTGCGCGACGCGATCCTCGTCGCCGTCACACGTGCCCATCTCCGGCTCACCACGCACCGCCTCGCGGAGATCTGTGCGGTGTCCAAGCGCGCGCTCCTTGCCGCGCTTGCCGACTCGGGGTGCCCGCCGCCGCAGAAGCTCATCACCTGGGGCCGGCTGATCGTCGCCGCGCAGATGCTGGAGGACGACCGGCGCTCCGCCGACGGTGTCGCGCGACTGCTCGAGTTCCCCTCGGGCTCGGCCTTCCGCAATACCTGCCAGCGCTACCTTGGGGCCACGCCGCAGGAGATCCGCTCCAAGGGCGGCGCCTCGTGGGCCGCGAGCCGCTTCCTCGTGGAGCTCGGCCACCTCGGCTGAGCCGGCCTCAGTAGCTGCGTTGCCGCCAGGTCCCGCTCGCGCGGCTCCAGAACGCCGTGCGCGCCGTCGCGCCGACAATGGTCAGGGCGCGCATCTCGCCCTTCCGCGCCGTGCTCGTGCCGATATACACGACGACATCCCCGGAGAGCGTCCCGTTGGGCGCGATGCGGATGGCACGGTGCGTCGGATCGATCTCGATCTTCCCGGGGCCGGTCAGGAAGTACGGCAACGCCCCGTCGAGCGTCGAGTCGGGGGTGAGGAACCGCGCCCCGTCAAAGAGCGCCCGGTAGCTCACGACCTCGCTCCCCCCCACGGCACCGTTGTCGTCCGCGTCCTGCAGGATGCGTACGCGGTGCAGGTTGGCGTCGAACATCACCTGCACGACGACGTTGCGCGTGATCGCCGTCTGCTGCGCGCCGATCAGCGTGTTCTGCAGCATCCGGATGTTGGCGTCCATCCGATAGCCGGCCGCACGGACCTTGGTGATGGCCCAACCGGCGACAATGCCGATCAGCGCCATCACCATAATGATCTCGATCAGCGTGAACGCGCGGCGCGGGTTCCTCACGGTGCGCAATCTACGCGCGTACCGTACGATTAGGCGATGCTCATCGTCGGACTCACGGGGAACATCGCGGCCGGGAAGTCGGCCGTGGCGGCGCAGTTGGCGGCACGCGGCGCGACGGTCATCGACGCCGACCTGCTGGCGCGCGAGGCCGTGGCGCCGGGAACCCCCGGCCTGGCGGCCATTGCGGCGCGCTGGGGGCCGGCGGTCCTTGCGGCCGACGGCACGCTCGACCGCGCCGCCCTGCGCCGGGTCGTCTTCGCGGACCCCACCGAGCGCGCGGCGCTCGACGCCATCGTCCATCCGGAGGTCGATCGGCTCCGCCGCGCGGCCATCACGCGCGCCCGCGCCGCCCACGCGCGGGTCGTCGTCTGCGACATCCCGCTGCTCTTCGAGGTGGGGCTCGAGAGCGCCGTCGACCGCATCGTCCTGGTGGACGCGCCGGCCGAGGTGCGCCGCGCGCGCCTCGTGCACGACCGCGGCCTCGGGCCCGCCGAGGCCGACGCGATGATCGCGGCGCAGATGCCCGCGGCCGCGAAGCGCCCGCGCGCGCACCACATCATCGACAACGACGGCACGCGCGAGGCGCTGGCCGCGCAGGTCGAGGCGCTCTGGCGCGCATTCACCGAGGGACCGGCGCCTGCCGCCGCTTGACCCTCGCTCCCGCGTCGGGTAGCGTTCGCCTCGCAGCACTCTCCTGTTCGTCCGCATTCCTCACCGCACGGAGCCGCGTGTGTCGTCCATCCCGCAGGACCTCCTCTACACGAAGGACCACGAATACGTGAAGAAGACGGGCGACGCAAAGGTCGTCCTGGTCGGCATCACCGACTACGCCCAGGGCGAACTCGGCGATGTCGTCTTCCTCGACCTCCCCAAGGCGGGCCGCAAGGTGGCCGCGCACGAGGTCTTCGGCACCATCGAGGCCGTGAAGGCGGTCTCCGAACTCTTCTCCCCACTCGCGGGCGAGATCGTCGAGGTGAATGCCAAGCTCGACGGCGAGCCGGCGCTCGTGAACACCGATCCGTTCGGGGACGGATGGATGATCAAGATGAAGATCGATCCCGCGGCCCTCAGTGGCCTGATGGACGCTGCCGCGTACAAGGCGCTCGTCGGGGAGTGAGGTCGGGGCGCGCCGACTGAACGGCTGGCCCCACGCTTGCGGTGCCGGCGCTTACGCGTATTCCTCGATCGGCGGACACGAACAGACCAGGTTCCGGTCCCCGTACGCACTCTCGACCCGGCTCACCGCCGGCCAGAACTTCCGCTCGCGCACCCACGCCAACGGGAACGCCGCACGCTCGCGGGAGTAGCCGCGTGCCCACACGTCGGCCACGACCACTTCCAGCGTGTGCGGGGCGTGGCGGAGCGGGTTGTCCTCGCGGCCCATCTCCCCGCGCTCGATGGCCTTCGCCTCCTCGTGGATCGCGATCAGCGCCTCGCAGAAGCGGTCGAGCTCCGCCTTCGACTCGCTCTCCGTGGGCTCGATCATCAGCGTCCCCGCCACCGGGAAGCTCACCGTCGGCGCGTGGAAGCCGTAGTCCATCAGCCGCTTCGCGATGTCCTCCACCTCGACGCCGGCCGACGCCTTCAGCGGCCGCGTGTCGATGATGCACTCGTGCGCGACGCGGCCGTTCTTGCCCTTGTAGAGCACATCGAAGTGCCCGCGTAGCCGGTGCGCCACGTAGTTGGCGTTGAGGATCGCGATGCGCGTACTCTGCGTCAGCCCCTCGCCGCCCATCAGGTCGATGTACATCATCGAGATCGGGAGGATGCTCGCGCTCCCCCACGGCGCCGACGACACCGCGCCGATCGCCTGCGCACCACCGGTCTTCACCACCGGGCTCCCCGGGAGGAATGGCGCGAGATGCGCCGCGACGCCGATCGGGCCCATCCCCGGGCCGCCGCCGCCGTGCGGGATGCAGAACGTCTTGTGCAGGTTCAGGTGGCAGACGTCGCCGCCGATGTCGCCCGGCCGGCAGAGCCCCACCATTGCGTTCATATTCGCGCCGTCCAGATACACCTGGCCGCCGTGCTCGTGGACGATCGCACAGATGTCCTTGATGCTCTCCTCGAACACGCCGTGCGTGCTCGGATACGTCACCATCAGCGCGGCGAGGTGGTGCGAATGCTCCGTCGCCTTCTCTCGGAGGTCCGCCACGTCGATGTTCCCCTGCACGTCCGTGCGCACCACCACCACCTGCATCCCGGCCATCACCGCGCTCGCCGGGTTGGTACCGTGCGCCGACTGCGGGATGAGGCAGACCGTGCGGTGGCCCTGCCCGCGTGCGCGGTGGTACGCGCGGATCACCAGGAGCCCCGCGTACTCGCCCTGCGAGCCCGCGTTGGGCTGCAGCGACACCGCCGCAAACCCGGTGATCTCGGCCAGCGCCTTCTCCAGCCGGTCGAACATCGACGCGTACCCCGCCGCCTGCTCCATCGGCGCAAACGGATGCAGCCCGCCCACCTCGCGCCACGTCACGGGATACATCTCCGCGCTCGCGTTGAGCTTCATCGTGCAGCTGCCCAGCGCGATCATCGAATGCGTCAGCGAGAGGTCCCGCCCCTCGAGCTTGCGCATATAGCGCAGCATCTCGGTCTCGCTGTGGTAGCGCGAGAAGATGGGGTGCGTGAGGAACGGCGAGGTGCGCGTGTGCCGTTCGTCGTACCGCGCGTCGATCCCGCGCGCGAGCGCGTCGAGGTCGATCCCGTGCGGCGCACCGAGGTTGAACGCGGTGAGCAGGTCGTGCACGTCGCCCACCGTCGTGTTCTCGCCCATCGAGACGCCGAGCGTCCTGCGGTCCACCTGGCGCAGGTTGATGCCGAGCTTGCCGGCCGCCTTCACGATCTTCCGGAGACTCCCGCCCACCGGCACGGTGACCGTGTCGAAGAACAGGTCCGACGCCGGCACCATCCCGAGCGCGCGCACGCCGGCGGCAAACAGCGCCGCGCGGTGGTGGACGCGCTGCGCGATCCGCCGGAGCCCGTCGGGCCCGTGCCACACCGCATACATCCCCGCCATCACGGCCAGGAGGACCTGCGCCGTGCAGACGTTGGACGTCGCCTTCTCGCGCCGGATGTGCTGCTCACGCGTCTGCAGGGCCATCCGGAGCCCCTGCTTCCCCGTCGCGTCGCGCGAAACGCCGATGATGCGCCCCGGGATCTGGCGCTTGTACTCGTCCTTGGTGGAGAAGAAGCCCGCGTGCGGGCCGCCGAAGCCGTACGGCACGCCAAAGCGCTGCGAGTTGCCGACGCAGACGTCCGCGCCCCACTCCGCGGGCGGCGCCAGCAGCGTGAGCGCAAGGAGGTCCGTCGCCACGGCCACCAGCCCGCCGGCCTTGTGGACGCGCTCCGTCAGCTCCCGATGGTCATCGACCGTGCCGAAGGTATTGGGATACTGCAGCAGCACGCCGGCGGTCGTCTTGTTCGGCTTCATCTTGGCGGGTGCCACGACCTTCACCGTCACGCCGCGCGCCTCGGCGCGCGCCGTCACCACCTCGATCGTCTGGGGATGGCAGTCGTTCGCCACCAGGAACGTGTCGCGTCCGTCGCCCACCAGGCCGTGGATCATCGTCACCGCCTCGGCCGCCGCCGTGC
>CAYXQS010000039.1:0-16080 GCA_964466515.1 uncultured Gemmatimonas sp.
CGTCGCCATCATTGATGGCGTTCGCACCCCATTCGCCAAGGCCGGCACCACCCTCAAGGGGCTCAACGCAATCGAGCTCGGCAAGATCGCCGTCAGCGAGTTGGTGCATCGGACCGACCTGGACCCCGCGACCATCGATCTGCTCGTCTTCGGGACAGTCATCCCC
Organism: uncultured Gemmatimonas sp.; assembly: GCA_964466515.1. GTDB lineage: Bacteria > Gemmatimonadota > Gemmatimonadetes > Gemmatimonadales > Gemmatimonadaceae > Pseudogemmatithrix. The sequence continues at coordinate 167 of CAYXQS010000039.1, forward strand.
TCGGTGATCGCGCCGAACATCGCGCGCGAGGTCGCGCTGATGCCGCTCCTGCCCAAGTCGGTGCAGGCATATAGCGTCTCGCGCGCCTGCGCGTCCGCCAACCAGGCGATCACCGACGCGGCCGACCAGATCGCCCTGGGGCACGCCGAGGTCGCCATCGCGGGCGGCGCGGAATCGCTCTCGAACGTGCCGATCCTCCATTCGCGCGGCTTCTCGGATGCGCTGGTGGCCGCGTCGAAGGCCAAGACGCTGGGCCAGCGCGTGCAGGCCTTTGCCAAGATCCGCGCCAAGGACTTCATCCCGATCACCCCCGCCATTGCGGAGCCGACCACGGGCGAGACAATGGGGCAGTCGGCGGAGAAGATGGCGAAGCTCAACAGGGTCTCGCGCGAGGCGCAGGACGCGCTCGCGCTCGCCTCGCACAGGAACGCCGCCGCGGGGACCGCGGACGGCCGACTCACGCAGGAGATCGTCCCCGTTCCGCTGCCGCCCAAGTTCGACTCGGCGATGACGAGCGACAACGGGATTCGCAGCGACACCACGGCCGAGGCGCTCGCCGCCCTGAAGCCGGTGTTTGACCGGCGCTACGGCACGGTGACGGCGGGGAACGCCTCGCCACTCACCGACGGCGGCGCGGCGGTGCTGCTGATGCGCGAGGACGTGGCGCGCGCGCGCGGCTACGCGCCCAAGGCCTACATCCGCGGCTATGCCTACGCGGCCATTGATCCCGGCGAGCAGTTGCTGCAGGCGCCCGTGCTCGCGGCACCGCTCGTGCTCAAGCGCGCGGGGCTCACGCTCCGGGAAATGGACCTCGTGGAGATGCACGAGGCGTTCGCGGCGCAGGTGCTCTCCAACCTCGCCGGGTTTGAGTCCCAGTACTGGGCCGAGCGCGCGGGATTCAGTGCGCCGGTGGGCGCGGTGGACCGCGCCAAGCTGAACGTGATGGGCGGCTCGGTGTCCATCGGGCATCCCTTCGGCGCAACGGGCGCGCGGATCGCGACGACGCTGGTGAACGAGCTGGTTCGCCGCGGCGGACAGTTCGGCCTGATGACCGTCTGCGCGGCCGGTGGACTCGGCTTCGCGATGGTCGTGGAGCGCGCGTGAGCCACGCCCTGAGTGTCGAGATGACGCGCGGCGTCGCCGTCATCACCTTCGACCTGCCCGGCGAGTCGGTCAACAAGTTCTCGCCGGCGGTCATCGCGGAGTTCACGCAGCTCCTCGCGCAGTTGGATCGCGATCCGGACGTGCGCGCGGCCGTGTTGATCAGCGGCAAGGCGGGCAACTTCATTGCGGGCGCGGACATCGATCAGTTCCTGGAGTTTCGCACGGCGGAGGATGCGCGGCAGGCGAGCGCGTTTGGGAACGCGATGATGCTGCGTATCGAGGAAGGCCGCGTCCCGGTGGTTTCGGCCATTGACGGCGCCTGCCTGGGCGCGGGGCTCGAGTTCTCGCTCGCGGCCGCATACCGCATCGCCGCGGACTCGCCCAAGACGGTCCTCGCGCTTCCCGAGGTGCAGTTGGGACTGATTCCGGGCGCCGGTGGGACGCAGCGGCTCCCGCGCTGCATTGGCCTGCAGGCCGCGCTCGATATGATCCTCACGGGGAAGAATGTCCGCGCCAAGAAGGCGCTGCAGATCGGACTGATTGACGAGCTCGTGCACCCGAGCATCCTGCGCGCGGTGGCGATCCGGCGCGCGCAGGAGCTGGCCGAGGGCACGCTTCCGCGCGTGCGCGAGGACCGGCACCACAGCGCCAGGGAGATGCTGCTCGACGAGAACCCGATTGGGCGCGCGGTGGTGTTTCGTCAGGCGCGCGAGATGACGCAGAAGAAATCGCACGGCCACTTCCCGGCGCTGTTCGCGGCCATTGACGCGGTCTCCGCCGGTTTCCACGGCACGCGCGAGGAAGGGTTTGCGGAAGAGGCGCGGCTCTTTGGCGAGATGGCGATGACGCCGGTGTGCCGCGAGCTGCTGTTTTTGTTCTTCGCGACGACGGCGCTCAAAAAGGACAGCGGCGTCGTCGGCGAGGCGCCGGCCGCCAAGCCGGTGCCGCGTCTCGCGGTGATCGGCACGGGCTTTATGGGCGCGGGCATCGCGGCCATCAGCGTGATGCAGGGCGTGCCGGTGCGATTCAAGGACGCCGCGCCGGACCGCGTGGCCAAGGGCATTGCCGCGGTGCGCGACGTGCTGAAGGACCGGCTCACCAAGCGGCAAATCACGCGCCAGCAGTTTGACGACCAGGTCTCGCTTGTCTCGGGCACGGTGGACTACACCGGCTTTGGCCGCGTGCCGCTCGTGATCGAGGCGGTGTTTGAGGATCTCGCGGTGAAGCACACCGTGCTGCGGGAGGTGGAGGCGGTGCTCGCGCCCGACGCGGTCTTTGCGACGAACACGAGCACCATCCCGATTGCCAAGATCGCCGCCGTGGGCAAGCGGCCCGAGCGAGTGATCGGGATGCACTTCTTCTCGCCCGTGCATCGGATGCCGTTGCTGGAAGTGATCGTCACGCCGCGCACGGCGTCGGACGTGGTGGCGACGGCGGTGGAGTTTGGCCGCAGGATTGGGAAGACGGTCATCGTGGTGAACGACGCGCCGGGCTTCTATGTGAACCGGATCCTCGCGCCGTACGTCAACGAGGCCGGCCGACTTCTCGACGAAGGCGCGTCGGTCGAGGCGATTGACAGGGCGATGAGCGCGTTCGGGTTCCCCGTGGGGCCGATTACCCTCATTGACGAGGTGGGGCTCGACATTGCCGGGAAGTCTGGCGCGATAATGGCCGAGGCGTTCGGCGGGCGGATGCAGCCGAGCGTGGCGCTGCAGCGCGTACTCGCCGCGGGGCGACTCGGCCGCAAGGGCAGGCAGGGCTTCTATAGGTACGACGAGCACGGGAAGCGCGAAGGCGTCGACGAGAGCGTCTACGGGCTCTACCCGGGCGGCGAGCGGAAAAGGGAGATTGCGCGCGAGGAGATCCAGCGCCGCCTCTCGCTGGCAATGGTGAACGAGGCCGCGCGCTGCCTGGAGGAAGGCATCATCCGCTCGGCGCGCGACGGCGACATCGGCGCAGTGTTTGGGATCGGGTTTCCGCCGTTCCGCGGCGGACCGTTCCGGTACATTGATGCAATGGGGGTGGTGGAGGTCGTGCAGCAGCTTGAAGCACTTGATGCGAGGTATCCGGGACAGTTTCGGCCGGCCGCGGTGCTCGCCGCGATGGCGCACAGCGGCGGGCGGTTTTATCCACTGACGGGGAAGCCAGTATGAACTGGGATGGACTGCTGGGTGAACGCCGCCGGCGCACGGCGCTCTTCAACCTGGGCGCGGCGGCTCTCGCGTCCACTCTGTGGTGCCCCGGTCTTGCCGCGCAGCAGACGCGCGCGGAGCGGAGCAACTACACCGAGACCTCGACGCACGCGGATGTGATGGCGTTCCTCGACTCGCTGGAGCGCGCCGCGCCGGGACAGATCGTGCGCGGGGAAATCGGAAGGTCCGCGGATGCACTCGTCCTGCCGTATGTCCTCGTCTCGCGGCCGCTGGCCCGCACGCCGGCCGGGGCGCGCGCGTCGGGGAAGCCCATCGTGTATATCCAGGGCAACATCCACGGCGGCGAGGTGGAGGGGAAGGAGTCGCTGCAGGCAATCCTGCGCGACCTCGTGCTCTCGCCCACGCCGAATGTGCTCGACTCGCTGGTTCTGATCATCGTGCCGCTCTACAACGCCGACGGCAACGAGGCGATGCAGCCGCAGCAGCGGATGCGCGGATCGCAGAACGGCCCGGAGTTGGTGGGGCGCCGGACCAATGGGCAGGATTTTGACCTCAACCGCGACTACATCAAGGCCGAATCGCCGGAAGCGGTCGCCTCGCTGATGATGTTCGCGCAGTGGAACCCCGATGTCTTCGTGGACCTCCACGCCACCAACGGGTCGTACCACGGCTACGCGCTGACCTACTCGCCCTCGCTCCATCCGGCGGCAATGGACGGCGCGCTCGCGCCCGCAGGGCCCTGGACGCGCGACACGCTCCTCCCCGAGGTCCGCCGTCGCGTGCGGGAGCGCCGGAATGTCGAGACGTTCGACTACGGCAACTTCGTCGGCGCCTTCAGCGGTCGTGACGATGTCACGAGCCTGCAGAAGGGCGGATGGGAGACGTACGAGCACAAGCCGCGTTTCGGCACCAACTACTCCGGCCTGCGGAACCGGGTCAGCGTGCTCGCCGAGGCGTACTCGCACGACCCGTTCCAGCGTCGGGTCGAGGCGACCACGGCGTATGTGATGGAGCTCTTTTCGTATATCGCCGAGCAAGGCGCGACCGTGCTTGCGCGCACGCGTATGGCACCGGTGCCGGCAATCGGTACGCCGGTGCCGATCCGTGCCGAGATGACGCGCACGCCGTTCACGGCCTCCGTGCTCGTCGAGGCGCTTGAGGCCACGGGTGATTCCATTCGCTACGAGGCCGGGCTGCGCCCGGGGTTCAGGCGGACCAACCGGATTGTGCCGGTGGAGATGCCGGTATGGGACCGCTTCGACGTGGCGCTCACGCGCGCGCTGCCTTCGGCGTGGGTCATCAAGGCCCCCGACCTGGCGCTGCTTTCCCGGCTCGCCTTCCACGGCATTCCGCTGCGCCAGCTCTCGGCGAACGCGCCGCCGCTCCCCGGCGAGCAGTTCATCGTCGATTCCATCATCCGTGCGCCGCGCCCCTTCCAGGGGCACAACGAGATGCGTATCGAGGGCCGCTGGGAGCCCACGCAGATCGAGATGGGCCCTGACATCTACCTCGTGATGGCCACGGACCACACCGCGCTGCTCGCCGCGATTTTGCTTGAACCGCAGAGCGACGATGGGTTCACGACCTGGAACTTCTTTGACGGCGCGCTCAGGGTGGGCGAGCCGCACCCCGTGCGCCGCGTGACCGGCGCACTGCTCCGCTCCACGTCGCGCTGACCGCGGCGATCCCCTTCGACTCCCCGAGATGCTTCGCAAGTCGCTCCTCTACCTCTCGCACCAGCCGCGGATCTTCCGCTTTGTTCGCCATAACGGTCTCGCCAAGCGCTTTGCCTCACGGTTCGTGGCCGGCGAGACCATCGCCAGTGCGTGCGACGCCGTCGCGGACCTCAACAAGCGCCGCATTACGGCATCGCTCGACCTACTCGGCGAGTCGGTCACCAACGAGGCCGAGGCGCGTGAGACGGGGCGTCAGTACCTCGAACTCCTCGACGAGATGGCGCGCCGCCGGCTCGACGCAAATGTCTCGGTGAAGCTCACCGCGCTCGGCCAGGACATCCGCGACGACCTCTGCGAGGAGATCACCCGCGCGATCCTCACGCGCGCCAGGGAGCACGGGAGCTTCGTGCGGCTCGATATGGAAGGGAGCGCGTACACGCAGCGCACGCTCGACTTCTTCGCGCAACGCCTGTACGCCGAATTCCCGGACACCGTCGGCATCGTGCTGCAGAGCGCGCTCCGTCGCACGCTCGACGACGTGGAGTGGTCCATCGGCAGGCAGTGCCGCGTACGCCTGTGCAAGGGCGCGTATCTCGAACCCGGCACGGTGGCGTATCCGGCCAAGAAGGACGTCGATGCCAACTACCTCGATGCGATGCAGCGGCTGATGGACCGCGGCCGCTACCCCGGGCTCGCCACGCACGACGAGGCGATCATCGGCGAGGCGCGCCGGTTTGCGGTGGCCAGGGGGATTGGCCCCGACCGCTTCGAGTTCCAGATGCTGTACGGCGTGCGCCGCGACCTACAGGAGCGGCTCGTCGCCGAGGGATGGCGGATGCGCGTCTATGTGCCGTTCGGCACGCAGTGGTATCCGTACCTGATGCGTCGCCTGGCCGAGCGTCCTGCCAACATCGCCTTCATCACGGGGAACGTGATGAAGGAGATGTTCCGCGGCCGCCGTTAGGGTGCAGCTCCGCCGATGAGCCGCTTCCTCCCGCCTGAGTACGACAAAGGGGACGAAGGTACCATCGGCGGCTACGCGGCGGTGCACGGGCGCCCCGCGGCGCTCGAGGGACGCGACGGGATGTCGTACAGCGTGGCCATCCTCACGGATCGCGTGGAGTCGTCGGGCGCAGCGGGCGCAGCGGGCGCGTCGGGCGAGTCCGCCGTGTACGGCGCGTACTTCCTCTTTCCGCGCTGGCGTCGCATTGGCGAGGAGGGCGTCGAGGGGCATCTCGAGACGCCAATTCTTGAGATCGCGGCCGATCGTCAGGCCGCCGTTGACGCGCTCGGCGCGTGGAGCATTGACCGCGTGCAGCGCGCGCTCGACGCATTGATTGACGCCGACGCCGCAGCGTCCGCTGACGGCGACGACGAAGGGACGCGCGCGTGAGTGCCCTCCGCGGCGTGGTGGTCGAGGGCACCGGCGGTGTCTGGCAGGTGCGCACGCCGGACGGCGAGCAGCGCGCGGTGGCGCTCGCGGGGCGGCTCAAGCAGGAGGACCGCGGCACGCTCAAGCTCGCGGTGGGCGACCACGTGACGATCGAGCCCGAGGAGCGCGGCACTGGATGGCGGATCGTCTCGATCGAACCGCGACACGGCGTCCTGGCGCGGCGCGAACCCGGCGGCGGCCGTGGCGAACGCGTGCTCGCCGCCAACATCGACCAGGTCCTGGTGGTCTTCGCCGTGGCCAAGCCCGACCCGCACCTTCGGATGATTGACCGCTTTCTCGTGGTGTGCGAGGCCAATGACCTGCACGCGCGCGTGGTGCTCAACAAGGTGGACCTCGCCGGGGACGCGGCGGCGATTGCCGCGGTGGACGCACTCGCCCGACCCTACATCGCGGCCGGGTATCCCGTGCATCGCACGAGCGTGAAGCGCGGCGATGGGCTCGAGGAGATTCGCGCGGCGCTGCGCGGGCGCATCACGGCCTTCACCGGTCCGTCGGGCGTGGGGAAGTCGTCACTGCTCAACGCGCTGCACCCTGACCTCGCGCTGCGTACGGCGGAGATCTCCGAGTCGGTGAACAAGGGTCGGCACACGACGGTGGGCGCCAAGCTCATCCCGCTGCCCGACGGCGCCGAGAGCTACCTCGTGGACACGCCCGGACTGCGCGAGATCGGGATGTGGGGGCTCCCGTCGGAATCGCTCGACCAGTGCTTCCCCGAGTTCCGACCCTATCTCGGCGAGTGTCGCTTTCAGGACTGCAAGCACGAGGTCGAACCCGGGTGTGCGGTGCGCGGCGCACTCGCGGCGGGGGCCCTCGACGCCGGGCGGTACGAGAGCTATGTCAAACTCTTGGGGGAACTGACCCTGTCGGAACGCGTATGGTGAGCCCGCGGCTCAAGGACTGAGCCGCGCGATCGCCCAGGCGCCGCCGTCGCGCCGGTAGTGGAGCCGATCGTGCAGCCGGCTCTTGCGCCCCTGCCAGAACTCGAAACTCTCCGGGATCACACGGAACCCGCCCCAGTGCGACGGGCGGGGGACGTCGTCGCCGGGATACTGCTCGCCGACGGCGGCGTGCTTGGTCTCGAGGAACTCGCGGTCCGGGATGACGGCGCTCTGCGCCGAGGCCCAGGCGCCGAGCTGGCTGCCGCGCGGACGGCTCTTGAAGTAGCGCGCCGATTCCTCGGCGCTCACGCGCTCGACGCGCCCCGTGATCCGTACCTGCCGTTCGAGCGGCCCCCACCAGAAGCAGAGCGCCGCGCGCGCGTTCTGTTCGAGTTCGCCGCCCTTGCGGCTGCGATAGTCGGTGAAGAACACGAACCCCTCGTCGCCGACCTCCTTGAGGAGGACCATCCGGCAGTTCGGCGCCCCCGAGGCATCCGCGGTGGCGAGCGCCATCGCGTTGGGCTCCAGCACCCGCGACTCCGCCGCCTGCGCAAACCACCGCCGGAACTGCTCGACGGGGTCGGGAGCGACATCGGATTCGTCGAGGCGTTCTCGACGGTACTCCTCGCGGAGATGCGCCAGGTCCATTTGCCGAGGGTGAAGGTGAGGGACTCTGGGGAAAGGTACGTGGGGCGGGAGGGGCGTTCCACCGTCCGCCCGTCCGCCGCCTCGGAACCTTTGCGTTGGCCGGGGATTGGTGTCACGTTCCAGTGATGACCGAATCCCACGCGCCGCCGACCGGCTCGCACGCCGAGTTCAGCGCGCTCGCCCTGACGGCCCTCGACGACGTCTATCGCTTCGCCCGGTCGCTCACCCGCGACGAGGCGGATGCCGAGGACGTGGTGCAGGAAACGTATCTCCGGGCGTTCCGGAGCTGGACGACCTTCCAGGCCGGAAGCGACGTCCGGCGCTGGCTGTTTACGATTGCGCGCAACGTGTTCCTGCGTTCCCGCGAGCGGGGGAAGCGCGAGGTCACGCTGGATAATGATGGCGCCGAGGCGGTGGATGCCGCGCAGGCGCAGGACCACTGGATCCGTCGGGGGCTCGACCCGCTGCTCGACCGCGCCGATCTCGGCCCGGCGATCCGCGACGCGCTCGACGAGATCCCGGAGGCGTATCGCACGGCCGTGGTGCTCGTCGACATCGAGGACCAGTCGTACGAGGATGCCGCCGAGATCCTCGACGTGCCGGTGGGAACGGTGCGCTCGCGGCTCTTTCGCGGACGCAAGCTGCTGCAGGAACGGCTCCTGGTGTACGCGCAGGACGCCGGTTTTCTCACCCCGTCCGGAACGGCAGGGAGCGACAAATGACGTGGTCAGCCAATGAACGGCAAGGCGAAGCGAACTGCCGGGATGCGATGGAACAGCTCTTTGCACTGCTCGATGGCGCCCTGACGTCCGAGCAGGAGCGACGACTGCGCAATCACATCACGTCCTGTCCGGATTGCTTCACGACCGCCGATTTCGAGAAGCGGTTCCTCGAGGCGCTCCACACGCTGAAGGAGGAGGACCGGGTCCCCGTGGCGTGCCGCACGAAGGTCCTCGCCGCGCTGCGCGCGGCCGGGTTCACGGGGTGACGCTCCCCGAAGGCACGGCGGCGCACCGCGCCGAGGCGCGGATGCAGGGCCCGCTGCGCTGTGCGGTGCTCACGGTCAGCGATTCGCGTACCGCAGTCACGGACGAATCGGGCCCACTCATCAAGCGGCTCCTCGTCGCGGCCGGCCACACGGTCGGCGCGCACGACCTGCTCCCCAACGACGAGGCGCGCGTGCGCGGCCACGTGCGCAGTTGGCTCGTGCAGGGCGAGTACCACGCGATCCTCATCACGGGCGGCACGGGGCTCGGTCCCAAGGACCGCACCGTCGAGGCGATCCGTCCGCTCTTCGAAAAGGAAATCCCCGGCTTCGGCGAGCTGTTTCGCCTGCTGAGCTATCAGGAGCAGATTGGCGCCACGGCGATTCTCTCTCGCGCGGCCGCGGGGAGCGCGAAGGGCGCGGTGATTGCCTCGATGCCCGGCTCGCGCGCCGCGGTGGAACTGGCAATGACGCGAATCCTGATTCCCGAACTGCCGCATCTGCTGCGCGAGATCCGGCGGTAGGCGCCCTGAGGGCCGGCGCTCACTCCGAGAGGTCGAGCGTCCAGGTGATCGGCATATTCCGGTCGAGCGTGTCGCGCACGGAGCAGTACTTCGTGACCGCGAGCTCAATGGCGCGCTCGGCGTGTACGCGCTCGATGCCCTTGCCGCGGATCGTGAAGGCGAGCACGATCTTGGTCACGCGCGGCGGCACGGCCGCGGCGCGGTCGCCGACGGCCTCGATGGTCATCGACTCCACCGGCGTGCGGCGCTTGGCCAGGATCTCGGCGACGTCGATTCCCGAGCAGGATGCGAGCGCGCAGAGCAGGGCATCCACCGGACTCGGCCCCGTCTCGCGACGCCCGTCGGTGCGGAAGGTCGCCCCGCCCGGCAGGCCGGAGTCGAATCGCTCATCGCCCGCCCAGGTGGAGATGGTGCGCGCCGGCGGTTTCACTTTGACTTCGCTCACGACGTCTCCGGGAACGGGTGGGGGGCGGCCGCGTCCTGGGAATGTACTCAGGCGGTTACCTTTCTTCCTCACCCTTCAGCCAGCGGTCTATGGGCCAGTTCGAGAGGCACGTCTTCGTTTGCACCAGCGGCAAGGAGTGCCTGGCCGCCAACTCGCCCGAGATCCTCAAGCTGTTGAAGGCCGCCGTGCGCGAGGCGGGGATCGAAGGGCGCGTGCGCGTCAACCACGCGGGGTGCACGGGGCAGTGCGGGCACGGGCCGATGGTCGTCGTGTATCCCGAGGATGTCTGGTACGGCGGCGTCACGCCGGAGCGGGCGCAGCGCATCCTTGACGAGCACCTCGTGGGCGGGACGCCGGTGCGGGAGTTCCTGTACATCGCGCCGCCGGGGGAGAACAAGATTCCCAAGGAGGAGCGGCTGTCGGAGCGGATGAAGGCCGCGCCCGAGCCGTGATGGAGCCCTACGCGAGGCACGTCCTCGTCTGCACCGGCGGCTTCTGCTCCAGGGACCGCCACGGCCGCGCGCTCTATGCGCAACTCGCCCAGCTCCTCGAACGCGAGGGACTCCTCTTCGGCCCCCAGCGCGTGAAGCGCTCCGAAGCGCCCTGCCTCGGCGTCTGCGACGGCGGACCGATTGTCGCGGTGTATCCCGAAGGCGTCTGGTACGCGGGCGTCACGCCCGAGCTGATGGAGCGGATCGTCGTCGAACACCTGCGCGACGGCCGCGAGGTGACCGAGGCGGTCTTCCATCGGCTGGGCGCGTGAGCGAGATTCCCGGTATGACGGCCCAGGACCACCAGATCGGCGAGATTCTCTACGAACGCACCCAGCCCCAGGGCTCGATCGTGCGAATCCGGCGCATCGCCGCAGCCGGGGGCGGCGCGGTCTGTGCCGTGATCGAGGTGGACCGCCGGGCCGGCACGCCGCGCGCCGCCGAGGGCGGGATCCCGCCGGGCATTATGGCGGTGGAGGGTGATACCGAGGTCGCCGTCGTCGCGTCGCTGCTGCCCTTTGCCGAGGACGACTCCGCAATTGCCCGGCTCCTCGCCGCGCGCGGGATTCGCTAGCTTTCGCACCGTGACCGCATCCTCCGACGCCCGCCGGGAACTACTCGGCGCCGCAAAGAAATACCTGCTCGACTCCCCGAAGGCGCCGGGCCCGGCGCCCATCGTGCCGCCGCGCCTGACGCTCGCCGCCCTGAAGGAGATCCCGATGTCCCGCTCCCGCGACCGCATCCTCGCCAACCTCGAGGAGATGTACTCCGAGGCCTTCAAGCGCGCGAAGGAGTCCGAGGACGACGCGCAGATGGTGTCGCTCGACTTCGCGTACCGCCGGGAGCAGCTCTACTTCGAGATCCTGCTCGACGTGCGCGACGCGATCGAGCGGAAGCCCTAGCCACCCGCGCGCGCCCCGCCGATGCTGCGGCTGATCGTCAACGCGCGCATCGCCACCGGCGACCCGCGCCGCCCCTGGGCCGACGCGATGCTCCTCGACGGTGACCGCGTGGTGGCGATGGGCACGAGCGCCGAACTCCGGAAGCGCGTCGGCGACGCCGAAGTGGTGGATGCCAAGGGGGGCGCCGTCGATGCCGATGGCGCCCCCTTCGTTGCGCGCTGAGCCGGACACCGCGCTTACACGAACGATTACGATCGGTTAGGGTTCAGTGTCCCCTATGCGCCGCTTCGCCTCGCTCCTGTTGGCCTCCTGGCTCGCCTTGCTCGTGGCAGAGCCGGCCGCCCTGCACGCCTGCGCGATGCACGCAACGGGGCACGGGGCGCACGTCCAAGTGTCGGCCGCGGACGACCAGGCACACGAGCACGAGCACGCCGACCACGCGCCGGTTGATGCGACAACCGACGCCACGGATACCTCCGGGAAGGCTCCCCAGCACTGCCAGTGCCTCGGTGAATGCTGCGCGGCCGCGGTCCTCGCGTTGCACGGCGGCGAAGTTGCCGCTGCCCCGCTTCTCGCCGTTGACGCGGCAGTGCGCGCGCCCGGTGTCGTCACGCGTGCGCTGCGCGCGCCGGATCTCCGACTGCCCTTCGCCCACGCTCCTCCGGCGCCGTTGACGGTCTGAAGTTCGCCGACGGCAGGGTGCCGTCGGCTCGTCAACGTGCATCTCCAGGAGCACCCCAATGCCCGGCATCCATCGGCTCGCACGGCATATCGCCGTGGGAGCCTGCAGTCACCTCCTCCTCCTCCTGCCACTCGCATTGCAGGCACAGGGCACGGGGACCATCGAAGGGCGCGTCCGCGCGCACGACACCGCGCTGCCGCTCGCCGAGGTGATCGTCCGCGTCGACGGTACCACGCGCGCCGCCATCACCGGCACCGACGGCCGCTTCCGCCTCTCGGGCGCGCCGGGAGGTGAGCAGGTCGTCACCGCGCGGTTCCTCGGCTACGCCGAGGCGCGCATTACCGTGCGCGTCCGTAGCGACGAGGTCGCGCACGCGGACATCACACTCGAGCGCACGGCGACCATCGTGGCACCGGTGATGGTGAGCGCCACGCGCGAGTTGCAGCGCGCGCAGAACGCCACCGTCACCATCGACGTGCTCGACGGGTCCGAGGTCCGGCGCACGCGCGCGGCGCATCCGTCGGGGCTCCTGAACCGCGTGCCCGGCGTCCACGTGAGCGAGCTTTCGGGCGAGGGCCACTCGCTCGCGATGCGCTCGCCGATCTCCACCAAGCCGCTCTTCCTGTATCTCGAGGACGGCATCCCCACGCGCGCGACGGGCTTCTTCAATCACAACGCGCTCTACGAGGTGAACATCCCGCAGTCGGGCGGCGTGGAGATTATGAAGGGACCGGCGACGGCGCTGTACGGCAGCGATGCGATCGGCGGCGTGGTGAATGTGCTCACGCGCCCCGCCCCGGCGACGCCCGAGGCCGAGCTCGCCGTGGAAGGGGGCGGCTTCGGCTACGTGCGCGCGCTCGGCTCCGGCGGATGGTCGCACGGTACGCAGGGGTTCCGGCTGGATCTCAACGTCACGCGCGCGGACAACTGGAAGCGGGCCGCGCCGTTTGACCGCACGAGCGCCACGTTGCGCCACGACCTCGTGACCGGCGGCGGGTGGACTGTCCGCACGGTGGTGGCCGGGACGAAGGTGCGCCAGCAGGATGTGCCGGCGCTCTCCGCCACACAGTTCCGCGACGACCGCACGCTCAATCGCGCACCGATCGCCTTCCGCACCGCGGAGGCACTCCGCGCCTCAACGACGGTCGAGAAGGAATCGGGCGCGACGCTCTGGTCGTTCACGCCGTTCGTGCGCCACAACCGGATGGGGCTGTTGCCGAGCTGGCAACTGACCTTCGCGCCACAGGTCTGGGACACGCGCAATGCGTCCGTGGGACTCCTCGCCAAGGTGCGCCGCGACCTCGGGCCGTGGGCCACGCGGCTCGTGGCGGGGGCGGACGTCGATTACAGCCCCGGGGCGTTCTCGGCGCACCGCATCGTCACCGTGCCCAGCGGGCCGAACAGCGTCTATGCGACGTACACGCGCGCGGAGATGCAGTACGACTACGACGTGACCTACGCGGCATTCTCCCCGTACCTGCACGTCGAGACGTCGCCGCTGCCCAGGCTGCGGATTGACCTGGGGCTTCGCGGGGACCTCACCGGCTACGCCTACGAGTCGGCGTTGCCGCCGCTGGCCACCGGGCAGTTCCGCCGTCCGCCAGACACCCGCGTGTCGTATGCGCGGCTCAGCCCCAAGGCGGGGATGGTCTATGAGTTCACGCCGACGTTCGCGTGGTACGGCTCGTGGCGCCAGGGATTCCGCGCGCCGTCGCAGGGGCAGCTCTTCCAGCAGGGGTCCGCGGCCAACACCGTGGACCTGGACCCGGTGACGGTGCGGAGCGTGGAGACCGGCGTGCGCGGCCAGGTCGGCAGGCGCCTGGCCTATCAGGTGAGCGTCTACGATATGCGGACCAGCAACGACATCCTGACTTTCGTGACCGAGGCGAACACGCGCGAGGCCACGAATGCGGGCGAGACCCGCCACCGGGGGATCGAGACGGGGGTCACGGCAATGCTCACCACGCGACTCCGGGTGGATGCGAGCTACGCGCGTGCGTCGCAGCGGTACGAGCAGTGGACCCCGCAGGCCGCGCGTCCGGCGAGCGGCGGGAACCCGGCCGTCCCGGAGATCTCATACTCGGGCAACCTGATGGAGCAGGCGCCGGCGGACCTCGCGAACGTCCTCGTGACCTGGACGCCCTCGGCGCTTCGCGGCGGACGGCTCGCCGCCGAGTGGTCGCACACCGGGCGCTACGCGATGGATCCCGGGAACGTCGCGACCTACGGCGGCCACGCGGTGGTGCACCTGCACGCCAATGCCTTCGTGACGCCCGCGATGGAGCTGTTCGCGCGCGTGACGAACGTTGGCGGCCGCGCATATGCGGAGCTTGCCGCATACGACGGTTTCCAGGGGGCCCAGTTCACGCCCGGTGCGCCGCGTACCGTCTATGCGGGGATGCGGTGGAGCTGGACGGCCGGAGGCGCACAATGAGCCCCCGGGGGATACTGGCCGCACTCGCGATGTGCGCGGCGTGCGCCGCGCCGGCACCGGAGTTCGGCGCGGCCGAGGTCGTGAGCGCATCGACCGGCATCGGCGCCGCGCCGATGTTCGCGGTGGGCGCCGACGGCCGCGAGGCCATCGGCTGGGTGAGCGCGCCCGATGGCGGCGACGGCGTGCTGCACGTGAAAGTGGGGGAACGTCAGGCCGACCTGCGCGACCCCATCGGACCCATCGCACCGCACGGCGAGGCGCCGCCCAAGCTGGCGTGGTCGGCGGACGGCGCGCTCCACGCGCTCTGGGTCGTGGGGAAGGTCGTGCCCGGCCGTCGGTTTCCGGTGAGTGCCTTGCGGCACGCGCGCTCGACGGATGGCGGTGCGACCTGGAGCGAGCCGGCGACCGTCACCGACGACACGCTGGTGTTCGGTTCGCACAACTTCCACGCGTTGCACACCGCGGCGGATGGCGGCGTGATTGCGGCGTGGCTCGACGGCCGCGACGGGCGGTCGGCGGCATTTCTCTCGCGCTCCGATGACGGCGGCCGCACCTGGGGCAGGAACGTGCGGATCAGCCTGGGGGAGGCCTGTCCCTGCTGCCGCACGGCGATCGCGTCCACGGCGGACGGGTCGGTCTGGGTGGCGTGGCGCACCGTGCTGCCCGGCGACGTGCGCGATATCGTCGTGGCGCGTTCGCGCGACGGCGGCCGCACCTTTGGCGAGGCGCGCCGGGTCCACGCGGATGATTGGGTGTTCCCCGGGTGCCCGCACGCGGGGCCGTCGTTGGTTGCCGATGCGCGCGGGCGGCTGCACATCGCGTGGTGGACGGGGGCCGAAGGCCGCACGGCGGCGTGGTACGCGCGCGCGGACGACGGCGAGACCTTCGGTACGCCACGGCTGGTGAGTGCGCTGGGGACGCCGCAGCCGGTCCACGTGCAGCTCGCCGTCCTGGGCGATACCGTCCTCGCCGCGTGGGACGACGACACCGGGAACGGGCCGCAGATCCTCACGCGCCGTTCGATCGACGGCGGCGCGACCTTCACGGACGCTGCCGCACTCAGCGCGTCGGGCCAGGCGGCGTCATTCCCGGTGGTGGGGCTCGCCCCGGGGCGCGCGACCGTCGCGTGGACGCAGGCGACGGCGCATCAGCAGGTCGTGGTGCGGCGCGCGCTCAGTACGCCGTGATGTCCTCGTACGCCCGCACGAAGTCCGCCACCTGCGGCAGGATCGCGTCCTCGAGCGACGGCGCGTACCCCACGAACGTGTCGGTGCTCGCCACCCGCTTCACCGGCGCGTCGAGCCAGGCAAAGCAGTCGTCGGCAATGCGCGCCGCGATCTCCGCCCCGTAGCCCCACGAGATCGAATCCTCGTACGCGACGATCACGCGGCCGGTCTTTTTGGCCGACGTGTACACCGCCTCCTGGTCCCACGGCGAGAGCGTGCGCAGGTCAATGACCTCGACGCGGATGCCCCGCTCGTCCTCGATCTGCTTGGCGGCGACGAGCGCGCGCCGCACGGTGGCGCCGTAGGTCACGAC
>CAYXQS010000040.1:0-5747 GCA_964466515.1 uncultured Gemmatimonas sp.
GGTGCTGGCCCCCTGGTTCATCAGGTAGAAGGTCGAAGGCACAAGGTGCGAGGCGCGGGGAGACGCAGTGGTGCCTCCCCGCGCCTTCCCTTATCCGCTTCGCTCCGCTGGGCTCCCGGGGGTCCGACCTACCCGCGTCGAGGGCGGCACTCGACGGGTGTTGATTCGGCTGAGGACGCGCTTCTGAAGGCCGAGGAGCATCCCTTGGACTTCGCCGACACGAGCTTCCAGTACCGCGTATGCCTTGGAATCAATGGCCCCGAGATCCCGGGCCAGCAGAAGGTGGTAGTCCGCTTCCCGAGCTGAGGCCATCGCAATCTCGAGGTAGCGGTTGAACCGTACGTCGCTGTCGTAGCCCGCCCCTTCTGCGACATTCGCGGGAATGGACGCCGCCGCACGCCGCAATTGGGACACGAGCGCCGGGAACCGACGCGTCACAGGCCCTTCGGTTGCGCCGTAAACGCGGAGCGTCAGTTCGTGGGCCTTGGCCCAGACGTTGAGTTTGCGGAACGGAGTCACGGGCCGACGCTACGAGACCTGCGTCACCCGAGCGTCACCGGAAGCCACCCGCGGTTATCTTGTCCCTTGTCCCTTCGACCTACTACCTGATGTTGAGTCTTGGAATCGTCGGTCTCCCGAATGTCGGCAAGAGCAGCCTCTTCAATGCGCTCACCGCCGCCAAGGCCGAGGCCGCCAATTATCCGTTCTGCACCATCGACCCCAACATCGGCGTCGTGACGGTGCCTGACCGGCGGCTGGAAAAGCTCGCGGAGATCGTGCATCCCGAGCGCACGCTGCCGGCGGCGGTGCAGTTCGTGGACATCGCGGGGCTGGTGAAGGGCGCGTCGCAGGGCGAGGGCCGCGGGAATGCCTTCCTCTCCAACATCCGCGAGACGGATGCGATCGTCCACGTGGTGCGCTGCTTCGACGACCCGGACGTGATCCACGTCGACGGCTCGGTCGACCCCGCGCGCGACCGCGCGACGATCGAGTTCGAACTCGCGCTCGCGGACCTCACCGTGGTGGAGAAGCGGCTCGACAAGGCGAAGCGCGCGGCCAAGACGGGCGACAAGGTCGCCGCGACCGAGGCGGCGGCGCTCGAGAAGGCGCACGCGCCGCTGCGCGAGGGCCGGGCCCTCTGGCACGTCGCGCTCACGCCCGAGGAGCGCGCGCTGCTTCAGCCGCTGCAGCTCCTCACGCTCAAGCCGATCCTCTACGCCGCCAACGTCACCGACGCGGAACTCACCGGCACCGAGGGACCGCACGTGACGGCACTGCGCGCCGCAATCGCCGCGGACCACGAACCGGCGGAGGTCGTCACCTTCTCGGCGAAGATCGAGTCGGAGTTGGCCGAGCTGCCGCCGGAGGACCGCGCGGAGTTCCTGGGCTCCCTCGGCCTCGAGTCGGCCGGCCTCGACCGCCTCATCCACGCGGGCTATCATCTCCTCGGCCTGCAGACGTATTTCACGGCCGGGGAGAAGGAAGTGCGCGCCTGGACCATTCACCGTGGCGACACCGCGCCCAAGGCGGCGGCGGTGATCCACACCGACTTCGAGCGCGGCTTCATCCGCGCGGAGACGGTGGGCTACGGAGACTTCCTCGCGCTGGGCGGATGGAAGGGCGCGCGCGAAAAGGGCGCGGTGCGGTCGGAGGGAAAGGAGTACGTGGTGCAGGACGGCGACGTGCTCCTGTTCCGATTCAACGTCTGAACGACTGAGCCGGAGGATGTCGATGATCCGTGTACGCCGGGGCGCCGGGGCGCTCCTCTTCCTCTTCCTCGCCCTCGCCCTCGCCCTCGCCGCCGCCCCTGTGGCGGCCCAGGCGCCCGCACGCGACCTGCTCGCCGAGGCCAAGGCCGCGTGGGAGCGGCATCCGGAGAACGTCGACTCCATCATCTGGTATGGACGGCGCGTCGGGTACACGGGCGCCTTTGATGAGGCGATCGCCATCTACACCGAGGGGCTCCGCCTCCATCCCGACGAGCCGCGGCTGCTGCGGCATCGCGGGCACCGCTACCTCTCGGTGCGCAACTTCCAGGCGGCGATCGACGACCTGGCGCGCGCCAAGGACATCATCGCGGGGCTCCCGGACGAGGTCGAGCCCGACGGCCAGCCCAATGCGCGCGGAATCCCGACCAGCACGCTGCACTCCAACATCCGGTACCACCTCGCGCTCGCTCACTTCGTGAGCGGCAACTTCCCCGCCGCGGTGGCGGCGTGGGAAGAGGACGCGAAGCTCGCGCCCAATCTCGACCACCGCGTGGCCGCCACCTTCTGGTGGGTGATGTCGCTCGGCCAACTGCACCAGTGGGACGGCGTCCGCGCCGCCCTCGCGCCCATCCAGCGCGACTGGGACATCATCGAGAACCACGCCTACTACCGGATGCTCCTCTACATCAAGGGCGAGATCCGCGAGGACGAGATCCTGGGCGACTCCCCCACGGCCCTCGAGCAGCAGACGGTCGGGAACGGAATCGCCCATTGGCGGTTGGCCCGCGGCCAGCTCCAGCCCGCCATCGCCAAGTTGCGCGAGGTGCTCGCCACGGGGCCCTCAGCGAGCTTTGGGTACATCGCCGCCGAGCAGACCGCGCTCCGGCTGGGGTTGAGGCCGTAACCCGGCCAGGCACGTTCATTCGGCGAAGCGGGGTTGACGCCTCAATTGCGTTTCAGTTCTTGGAGACCTAATAATCTAAACAGTCCGGGTTCGCGGACGAAACGACAATACTGCGATTGGTTCCCGCATAGAACCCGGAGCCGCTCGCCTCAAGCGCAAGATCGAAGTCCGCGCTGGCGTTGTGATAGAACTGGGCACCACTACCAACAACTACGCCGTTCACGCGCCACGAAAAACTCGGATTGGGAATGCTTGTCATCGCAGTCCAGTAACACTGAACATTCGGCTTAATCGCGCTGGGTCCAAGAATCGTTGCGGTATGGTTGGGCGGAGGTTGGACCACTGAGTCAGAGATTGCCGCGTACGCCGCGATTCTGCCAAACCCAAACAGATTGTCTCTACCTGCAGACCCGAGATCAACGGCCGTCGCTCGTAGGTGATTCCGCACCTGCTCATTCGACCATTGTGGATTCTTCGTCCATACCATCGCTGCGACGGCACTCACAAAGGGGGCAGAAAATGACGTGCCACAGTCAAGCCCATACGAGCCTTGGGAAATTGTACCGTATGTCCAGAATGGCGCGGCCAGCTCGACTTCGGGACCTGATTGTGAACCAGCATAGCCGTTATCATACCAGCCATTGCAGTACATCGAAGAGGCAAAGGCGTCGCTCTCAAGTGTTCCAGAGACAGCAATGACATCCGGATGCCGAGCCGGATCAAACACACCCACGTGGTTCCAGTTGTTAGGCACGTTACCAGCGGCGGCAACAAGCAGATGTCCGTCCTCATAGAGACGCGTAAGCGCCTGTTTTACCGGCTTCGCTACATTCGGGCCACCGAGACTCATGTTGATGATATGGCGGGCTGGGCTTACCGTCGCCTCGATAAACAGTAGCGCTGACGCTAGGGCGTCGTCCCAGCACCCGCCCGTCGCCGCATTTGAGCAAACCTTGAAGACACGTACCTGGCCGGCTGAATGGGCAACCCCAAGAACACCTGCGTTGTTGGCTTGCGCCATCGCCACTCCAGTCACCAGCGACCCATGACCGAAAAAGTCCCAGCAACTCGCGTATTGTCCGGTAAACCGATAGCTGTCGTAGTAACAATCAGGCGTTGCCGGCAAATCATAGCCGAAGTGCGTGGAATCAATGCCGGAGTCAAGAACAGAAATGCTCGCCCAGGAGCCTGCCGCAGGTTGTAGGGTCCACGCCAGCGGTGCCTCGATTCTTATGAAGCCCCCAGACTAACGAATCGCCGCTCGCGAACGCGAGCGGACGTACGGGCTCGACGTAGTCGACCTCATCCATTTGCCGAAGAGTTAGCGCTGTCGCCGCTGGCAGTTCAACGACAATCGAGGCGTCCGTTGCGAATGACCGAGCGAGAATGACGCCGGGAACGGCAAGCACACGGGCGCGAGCAGCAAGCGCAACAGCCTTGGTCATCGCGGGAGTGACGCCGCCTTGCGCAGAGCGCACCGTGCTACGCGGCTTGAACCCAACCCACGCCCTACCACCAGCAGCCTCGATGCCAGCAATCAATTCTGCATCGGACAGTTCTCGCTCAACCTCATATCCCGCCGAGCGAATGCGAACCGCACGCACGTCCCCTCGCAATTCCACAATTGACGGCAGAGCGCCAGCCCGTGACTCACTATCTCGTACCGTTGCCCGGATTGGAGAAGTTGCACCACCCCCCACTGGAGACGAGTCAGCACACGCCGCAATAAGCAGGGTGGCAACCAGCGCTCCTGCTAAACGAATGAGCATCTACCGAACCTCCGTTATTGGGTTCAGGTCATCCCCACGGGGGCATCGAAGGCGCTGCGGCTCCCAATTGTGAGTAGCTAAGGCAGGCCAGCTGGGACGACAACCGAAACGGACACAGCTGCACCTGATGTTGGAGTGTACGTCACCATCACCGTGTCACCAGGAAATGCAGTGAGGCGACCGTCGCCAGGCTCAGCCGCACCGTGGAAAAACGGAAGAGTCCCGACGAGTCGTGACCGGAACGGCGGCCCGGGAGCACCGATGCTCAGCGGGTAAACCAAATCGGTGTAGTTCACTCCGGCGTATGACTCAGCCTTCTTTCGAGAAGTCGACAGGGACCCGAACGCATAAAAACTTCCAAAACTGCCGCTTCCACCGATTAGGCTCAGATTAGCACTGTCCGCGAGCAGCAATGCCTCAAGGTCACGAACATCGTGGCCCCCATTCATCGTCACTGAGAACATTCGACAGACCAAGACCTCTCCCGTGCGTCGAAAACAGATCTCCCGACGAATGCGGAGCAACTCCACATCACCCGACAACGCAGAAACATTGGCCGACAGGTATTCGTTGGTTGCGAGCTCGAACGTCCAGTCTTCCGGCTGGAATGGAATGAGAAGCACCCCACCGTTCCGAAGACGCCCTAGGTGTGGCTCACCAATACCGAGAGGTGGCCTCCAAGTCGCCTCGATTTCTGCTTTTGGTGCAGTCGGCGCAACACACGCGAATACCGAACCCACGAGCATCGCGCGTGCCAATCTGCCAGCAATGGGGACAACACCCTGAATGGTCATATTTGCGTCCTTACTTCTGCGGGACAGCGTGACCTAGCCTCAACTAACTACCGAATGTTTCGTGGTACAACAACAGCGTAGCACGACCCAAATCGCAGGTTATCTGTTGGTCGTTGATGTCGCAAGCAACCTCTCCGTATAGTCTGCGACGACGGCTATCTTCGCCCTTGTTATTTTTGACACTCCCAGCTAGCTTGCGAGGCTGATACTATCATCGCGCGTAGTAAGTGACTGGCACCGGCCTGTCCACGCGCACTCTCCTCCCGCGTCGGCAACCCGCGGGAGGCGGTCACGACCAAAGGGAGGATTGCCGCATTGTCTCGTGAATACGAGGCGGTGTACATCTTCGATTCGTCACTCGAAGACGCCGCCATTGCCGAGAGGCTCGGGAAGCATCACGCGCTCCTCGGCGCGAAGGACCCCATCACGCTCGACCACTGGGGCCGTCGCCAGCTCGCCTACAAGATCGGCAACAAGGAAGCCGGCTACTACGTCGTCGCGCGCTTCCGCGCGGAGGCGCCGGTGCTGCCGGAGTTCGAGCGGTCGCTCAAGCTCGACGATGCCGTAATCC
>CAYXQS010000040.1:5757-12567 GCA_964466515.1 uncultured Gemmatimonas sp.
CGCTATCTCATCTCGGTGCACGCGCACGAGCTCGGTGCGCCCCCGATGACCGAAGAACAGCTCGCCGCGCGCCGTGCGCGCGACGGCGATGACGACGACGACGAGGAATAGCATATGCGCCGACCCAAGAAGACCTGCCCGGTGACCGAGGCCGGGATCCGCTTCATCGACTACAAGGACGAGCGCTTCCTCTCGCGCTTCATCACCGACACCGGGAAGATTCTCCCGAGCCGGCTGAGCGGCGTGGATTCGCGCCATCAGCGGCAGTTGGCCAAGGCGATCAAGAAGGCGCGGTACCTGGCGCTCCTGCCGTACGGGCGCAGTCAGTCCGCACAGTAGCGCGACCGGCGTGACCGAGGAGGAGGGCGCGGCGATGCCGCGCGAGCAGGGGTGGCGGCGGCCGATGCTCGCCGCGCTCGTGCTGCTGATCTTCCCGGCCCTTCCCCCGTTGGGGATCCTGTGGCCGGTGGACCAGGTCCTCGTCCTCGTGGCACCCGCGCTGGCGGTCTGCGCGGTGGTCGGCTGGCGGGCCGGGGGGCGTCCCCAGCTCGCCGCGCTCTGGACGGTGGTGGCGGTGATGGTGCTCTGGCGTGCCGGCGATGCCGGCACGTATGCGATGTTGGCCCGCGGGTGGGGGGCGCTGCTGGCCGCCAGCTTTGGCGGCGTGCTCCTCGGCGGGATCGGCGGGAAGCGGTTCCTGCCGCGCGCGCTGCTGGCGCTCGGCATCGCGATGGGGCTGGGGTCGTTGGTGCTCCTCGCCGCGGGGGGCGGCTTCACGGAAGTGGGCAGCGTGGTGGCGGACGAAGTCGCCCGCCGCTCGCAGTTCGCACAGGCGGCGTGGCGCGAGTTCGTCGCCTCGGCGCAGTGGCAGGAGTTCGCCCGGGGCAATGCGGAGGCCGGGCGACTCTCGGACGGGATGGAAGCGCAGTTCGCGATGCTCCCGACGGTGGCCCGCTCGGTGGCGCCCGCGATGTTGGCGATCGAATCGCTCGCCGTGCTGGCGTTGACGTGGGCCGTGTACCATCGGGTCGGACGGGTGCGGTTGGGCCCACCGCTCGCGAAACTGCGGGACCTGCGCTTCGATGACGCCCTGATCTGGGGCTTCATCGCGGGGCTGGTCACCCTGGTCCTGCCGGTCCCCGGAGCGGTCCGGGCGGTGGGGATGAATCTGCTCGTGTTCTTCGGCGTCCTGTACGCGCTCCGCGGACTTGGCGTCTTGCTCTGGTTCCTTTCGCCCGGCCGCTGGATGATGGTGCTGCTGACCCTCATCCTCGTCCTGTTCTCACAGATTGTCGGACTGGTGGCCGTCGGGATCGGACTCGGCGACACCTGGCTCGACTGGCGCCGCCGACCGCGGCCGAAATCCCAACGTTCGGAGTGAAAATGGAAGTCATCCTTCGGCAGGCCGTCGACAACCTTGGGCATCCCGGCGACATCGTGGACGTCTCGTCCGGCTACGCCCGCAACTTCCTGCTGCCGCGCGGCATCGCCTACGAGGCGACGGCGGGCAACAAGAAGCGCATCGCGCAGGAGAAGGAGCGGCTCGAGGCCGCGGAGAACGCCCGCCGCGACGTCGCGTCGGGCATCGCCAAGCGCCTCGAGGAGGTGTCGCTCACCTTCTCCGCCAAGGTCGGCGAGGAAGGTAAGCTTTTCGGTTCCGTGACGACGGCGGACATCGCGCATCAGCTCGAGGCCCAGGGCTTCACCGAGGTCGAGAAGCGGATGATCGACCTCCACGAGCCCATCAAGGCGCTCGGCGTCTACAAGGTGGCAATCCGCCTCCACGCGGACGTGAAGCCCGAGATCAAGGTCTGGGTCATCAAGGGCTGAGCGCGGCCCATCGCCGGTCGGGACGGGGCGGGCCGTGCACGCACGGCCCGCCCCGCGTCGTCCGGGGTGCGTTCTGGCCGTCCGTGCGGGTAGTACGATGTGGGCGCTCCCTTGCCCTTCCCTCGTAGCACGGGAACCTTTCCTTCTTGACTGGGTTCGCACTCCTGAATCCCCTGCCCTCCGCCCCCGCGATGGTCGCCAACCCCGCTGACACCCTGAAGGCCGCCCGCCAAGCCGCCACCGTCCTCGTCGACCACAAGGCGACCGACGTCGTGATGCTCGACCTGCGGCCGGTGAGCGATATGGCGGACTACTTCATCGTCGCGAGCGGCACCTCGGACACCCACGTGCGCGCCACCGCGGGCCACGTGATGGACACCCTCAAGAAGTCCGGCATCCAAGTGCAGTCCGTCGAGGGAATGGAACAGGGGCGCTGGGTGCTCCTCGACTACGTGGATTTCGTCGTACACGTCTTCCACCCGTCGCTGCGCAGCTTCTACCAGCTCGAGCGCCTCTGGGGCGATGCCCCGGCCGTGGCCGTCACCGCGTAGGGAGACCCGATGCGCACCCGTTGCCTCGCCGTCCCATCCGCCGCGCTCGCCGCGCTGCTCCTCCTCTCCGCCGCGCCGCGCGTTACGCCGCTCGTCGCGCCCCTCCAGGCGCAGGCCGGGTACTTCGGCCAGAACCAGGTGCAGTTCCGGCGGCTCCGCTGGCAGGTGCTGAAGACCGAGCACTTCGACGTCCACTACTATCCCGAACTCGAACAGGTCGCGCTCTACACCGGCCAGATGGCCGAACGCACCTACGCCCGGCTGCGCGAGGTCTTCAATCACGACTTCACCGAGCGCAAGCCGATCCTCATCTACGGCTCGCGCAACGATTTCGCCCAGAACAACGTGATTGGCGATCCCGGCGAGGGCACGGCGGGTGTCACCGACGCGCTGCGCCAGCGCAATATGTTCTTCTTCACGAACGATATGGGGCAGTCGGAGAGGACGCTGGCGCACGAGATGGTGCACGTCTTCCAGTACGACATCTTCGCGCGGGGCCGCGCCGGCGGCGGCCTGCAGCAGCTCGCGCAGGTCGCCCCGCCGCTCTGGTTCATCGAGGGAATGGCCGAGTACCTCTCGATCGGCCCCGAGCACGCGTATACCGACGCCGTGATGCGCGACGCCGCGATCAACGGCAACATCCCGTCGGTCCAGCAACTGACGTCCCGCCCCGACCTCTTCTTCCCGTACCGCTTCGGGCAGTCGTTCTGGGGCTACGTGGCGGGCCGCTGGGGCGACGAGATCATCGGCGAGATTATGGGCGCGTCCACCTCGCTGGGCATCGACCGCTCCTTCCGCCGCTACACGGGCCTCGACCTCGAGGACCTCGGCGACGAGTGGAAGGAGGCCATCCAGACCAGGTACCTGCCGCAGGTCGCGGAACTCGAGCGGCCGCGTCGCGTGGCGAGCGCGCTCCTCAACGAACGCCGCACCGGTGGGCTCATCCCCGTCTACGTGGCACCCGCGCTCTCCCCCGACGGCCGGCAGATCGCCTTCATCTCGATGGGCAGCCTCCTGCGCGCCGAGGTCTTCCTTGACCTCTATCTCGCGGACGCGACCACGGGCAAGCGCATCACGCGCCTCACCAAGAGCACGCTCAATCCGGAAATGGAGGAGCTGCGCTTCGGCTACTCGCAGAGCGCCTTCTCGCCGGACGGCCGCCTCCTCGCCTTCACCGCGCAGCGCAAGGGCAAGGACGTCCTCTACATCTACGATCTCCGTCGCAAGCGGGTGGTGCGGTGGATCGACGTCCCGCTGCAGACGATGTTGAGCCCGTCCTGGTCGCCGGACGGCCGCCGCATCGTCTTCAGCGGCCAGCAGAACGGCACCTCCGACCTCTACGTCGTCGACGCCGACGGCCAGCACCTGGAGCGGCTCACGCAGGACGTCTTCGGCGACCTGCAGCCGCAGTGGTCGCCCGATGGCCGCTACATCGTCTTTGCGACGGAACGCGGCCCGCAGTCGGACCTCACGGAGCTCCGCTTCGGCGACTGGCGTCTCGCGCTCTACGACTTCGAGACGGCCGAGGTGACGCAACTGCCCGGGCAGGCAGGGAAGAACCTGAACCCGATGTGGTCGCCCGACGGCACCTCGATTGCGTTCATCTCCGACCGCACCGGGATCCCGCAGGTCTTCCTGTACGACCGGGAGACCAGCGAGCACTACCAACTGACGCGCTTCGTGGGCGGGGTGTTCTCGGTGACCGAGCACAGCCCGGCAATGACCTGGGCGCGCGGCGCGGACAAGCTGGCGTTCACCTACCACGACGACGGCGACTACTCGATCTGGAGCATCGTCGATCCGCGGTCGCTCAGGAAGGAGCCGTACCGCGCGCCCGAGCCGGTGGTCGCGCAGCGCGACACGACGGCGGACGTGCGCGCGGCGGCCATCGCCGGAATCGCGGCCATCGCGCGCGAGCAGGCGGAGAGCCTCACCACGGCGCGCGCCTATGTGATGCGCACGGGCCGCCGCCGCTCGGAGTACCGCGGGACCACCGGCTGGCGTCCCTCGGCGACGCTGCCGATCACGCAGGGGACCGGGCTCTCGGTCGCCGCGCTGCTCGACAGCGCCGCGATGGCGCTCCCCGACCCCGCCAGCTTTACCACGAGCCGCTACAAGGCAGAGCTCCGCCCGGAGTACGTCTCGCGACCGCAGGTGGGCTACGCGCAGGACAACTACGGGCGCGGCGTCTACGGCGGCACGGCCATCGTGCTCTCCGATATGGTCGGCGACCGCCGGCTCGCGATCGCCGGCGGCGTCAACGGGCGCATCAGCGAGGCGCAGGTCTTCCTGATGTACTCCGACCTCGGCCGCCGCTTCCAGTACGCGGTGGGCGTGCAGCAGGCACCGTACTTCTTCCTCTCGGGCTTCAATCAGCAACAGTTCGGCAGCGTCGTCGTGCAGGAACAGGCCATCTCGCGCTTCATCCAGCGCACCGGCTTCGCGATGGGGATCTACCCGCTCAACCGGTTCTCCCGCTTCGAGTACGGCGCGTCGTTCAACAACATCGACCGCACGTTGATGTTCATCAGCCAGGCCGTCGACATCACCACCGGCGCGTCCAGCGGCTGGTTCGTGGACTCGATGGTGAACGCGCCCTCGCTCAACTACGCGGCGCCGTTCGTGGCGTACGTCTCGGACAATGCGCTGATGGGCGCCACCGGCGGCATCTATGGCCGCCGCTACCGCCTGCAGCTCGAGCAGACCGCGGGCACCGTCAACTGGATGAGCTACTCGGTGGACTACCGGCGCTACGACGCGATCATCTTCAGCGTGCTGACGCTGGCGACGCGCGTGGCCGCCAACCTCTCGGTCGGGCCCGACGAGACGGAGTTCCCCAAGTACATCGGCCGCCCCGACTTCTTCCGCGGCTACGACCGCGAGACCTACGGTGCCACCAACTGCGGCACCTCCGCCGCCGACCCCACGCTCTGCTCGGCGACGCAGCTCCTCGGCAGCCGCGTGGCGTACGCCAACGCCGAACTCCGCTTCCCGCTCGTGCGGCGCTTCGACCTCGGCGTGCTCCCCGTCTCGCTCCCGCCGGTGGACGGGCTCTTCTTCTACGACTTCGGGATGGCCTGGTCCAAGGGGCAGGACCTCTCGCTCTCGCGGCCGGACAACTACGACTTCGTCACGCAGCGGTACCCGCTGCGGAGCTACGGCTTCGGGATTCGGCTCAACCTCTTCAACCTGGCGCTGATCCGGTGGGACTACTCGATCCCGATCGACGGCCTCTCCAAGAAGGGGTATTGGATCTGGACGCTGGGGCAGTCGTTCTGACGCGCGCGGACGGCTAACTTTCGTCCGTGCCGCCCGTCCGCGCCCTCGTCCTCGCCCTCTGCACCGCCGCGCTCGCGTGCGGGAATCCCGCGCGCTCCACGGGCACGGCCTCTGGCGGCACCGGACCGGATGCCGTGCTCCTCCGGATGCCCGCACGCGGCGGACTCGCGCGCGCGCACCGCGTCGGCAGCGACAGCGTGCTCTGGCGGTCGCGCGACCGCACCCCGGCCATCGCCGCAATCCTCGGCTTCGATGAGTTCCTTGGCATCGTCACCGCGCTCGACCGCGAGCAGCGCGTGATCGCGGTGGATCTCCGACTGGGTTCGGTCGAGTTGCTGGGCGAGGAGCGGGTGCGCGGCGAGGTGGTGGCCGAAGGCGCCGCCGTCTTCGGGCTCGACGCACAGGGCCTGGTCCTCCGCGTCACGCCAACCGGCACCTGGAACTGGCCCACGACGCTTGGCGTGCGTCGGCTGATTCCCAATCCGGACGGGAGTCTCGTGCTCCTCAGCCCCACCGGGACCGGCACGGAAGCCCGCCGGGTGATGCCACCCGAGACGCGCATCACCGACTCGGCCGCGTTCCCCGCCGCGCGGCACGTCGTCCGCACCGAGGTCGGCGACCGCCTGTGGTTCGTCACCGACAGCGGCCTCATCGCGGTCCGCGCGCGCGACCTCACGCGCGCCTTCACGATGCGGCTCCGCGACTCCGTCGTCGCGCTGGTGCCGACGCCCAGCGGCGACCGCATCTACCTCGCCACGGACAAGAACGCCCTGCGCGTGGTGGACCGCTATAGCGAGCGCGAACGGCCGGTGATCGATCTCCCGACGCCCGCCGCGGCGCTGCGGATGGACCCGGACGGCCGGTATGTCCTCGCGCGCGCGCAGGGCGTGGACTCGATCTACGTGGTGTCCATCGGCTCGGCGCGCGTGGTCAACACCCTCGCCTCCGACTGGCGCGAGGACCTCCCGCTCGTGAATCCCGACGGACGGGTGCTGGTGGCGCGCGGCGCGGACGTCGTGGTCGTGGACGCGGAGACCGGCCGCGAGCGGCTGCGCTACGACGGTGGCAGCTCGGACATCTGGGCACTCGTGCGGTGGAACGGCTTCCGTCCGCGCGCGGCGGGACTCGACCGGCCGGTGCAGTTCGAGGA
>CAYXQS010000040.1:12577-15990 GCA_964466515.1 uncultured Gemmatimonas sp.
CGGAAGAAGGTCACCGTCTCGGTGGCGCGAACAGCGACGCCCATGATCGCGCCGCTGGTGCCGTTGACGCCGCTTGGAAGATCGACGGCGAGGATCGGCGCGCCGCTGGCGATCGTCGCCTCGATGATCGCGCGCGGATCGCCCTTCACCGGCCGGTCGAGTCCCGCCGCGCGCGGACTCGACCGGCCGGTGCAGTTCGAGGAATTCGCCGCCGATTCCGCCGCGGCCGACTCGGCGCTGGCCGCGCTCCTGGCCGCGCGCTACGGCGACATCTCCGGGATTGGGCGCGCCGCACCGATGGATCCGCGGCCCGACCGCACGCCGCCGGGCCGCGTCGCCCCGCGCGAGCCCTTCCCGTCGCCCGAACCATCGCGCCGCGAGCCGGCGCGCAGCACCTGGACGGTCTCGTTTGCGACGCTGCTCTCGGAGCCCAACGCCCGCACCCTCGCCGACAGCATCAGCTACGGTGGCCGCCGCGCGCGCGTGGTGCTCGGCACCCGCGACGGCATCTCGGTCTGGCGCGTCCTCCTCGGCCCCTTCGACACGCGCGCCGAAGCCGAACGCGCCGGGATGGTCACGCGCCGCTCGTACTGGGTGTTTGAGGGCGTGCCGTGATCTCACCCTCCGTGCCGCCCGACGCCTGGGCGGCCGAGGGACGGCGGGTCGCGTCGGCGCTCGAAGAGGTCGCGGCGGCACTGGTCAGCGGGAGTGACCCCGAAGCGGCCGCCACGGTCGCGCTCGCCATTGCGCGCGCGCACGCTCCCGCGCGCCGCGTGGCCATCGCCGACCTCGTGGGCGGCATCGCGCTCCTGACCCCCGCCCTGGAGTCGCCGGGCCTCGTGGAGTGCCTGCGCGACGGCGCGCCGATTTCCGGGATTGCGTTCGAGCTGCCGGAGGCCGAGGGCGTCTTTGCGCTCCCGTCCGGCCAGGGCGCCATTGCCGAGCGGTGGGTCTTCGAGAGTGCACGGTGGGAGCGGCTCATCGGCGGGTTCCGCGAGGTCGATGCGCTCCTGCTGCTCATCGCGCCGCCAGCGGCCCCCGGCCTGGCCACGCTGATTGCGCGGGTGGACGGGGTGATTGCGGTGGATCTCCCGCCCACCTTTGTCCGTGCCTGGCCGCTGCTGGCCACCGTGGACCGCCCAGAGCCCGAGTTGCCGGCGATTGTCCCCGGCGAGCCCCGCCAGACGCCGGGAGGAACGCCAGTCGTGCCGCGCCGCAGGCGGTGGGGTCGCGTGCTGGGTGCGGCGGGCCTGCTGGCGCTCGCGGCCGTGGGCACGTGGCAGGTCCGCGAGCGCACCGGCGCTACGGCCAAAGGCGCGGACGGAGCCGCCGCCGAGCCCGTCGCCACGGCTATCGAGCCGTCGGCCGAGCCGGTGCTCATCGCACTCGGTCCGGTTGTCAACCCCGCGGACTCCGCGCGCGCCGTGAGATTCACGGTCGAACTCGTAGCGGCAAACACCCTCGCGGGTGCAAATTCCCGTCTTGCGATCCGCGGGGTCGCGCTCCCCGCGCCGACGTTGGCGCCGGTACAGTTGGGGAACCGGCCGTGGTACCGGGCGCTCGTTGGCGCGTGGGAGAATCGCCGCGAGGCCGAGGCGTTCCTCCGCGGGCTACACGACCGCGGCGTGGTGCCGGAGGATGTGGGGCGGGTGCTGACGGCGCCGTATGCGATGCTGCTGGCACGTGGGCTCAGTGCCGGGGAGGCGGCGGCCGCCGTGGCGGAATGGGAGTCGCGTGGGGTTCGCGCCTACGGACTCGTGCAGCACGATGGGAGCGTCCGCCTCTTCGCGGGCGCGTTCGAGACCTCTGACCAGGCGGCCCTGCTCGCGATGTCGCTGCGCGACCTCGGCACGGAGCCGTCCCTGGCGTACCGAACCGGGAGAATGTTCTAACGTGCGGTTGACCAAGCTCGAGTTGCACGGCTTCAAGTCCTTCGCGGACCCGACGTACCTCACCTTCGAGCCGGGGGTGACGGCCATCGTCGGCCCCAACGGCTGTGGCAAGTCGAATGTCTCCGATGCGGTGCGGTGGGTGCTGGGCGAGCAGCGCGCGCGCCTGTTGCGCGGCGCCAAGATGGAGGAAGTGATCTTCCAGGGGTCGTCGGCGCGGCGCGCGGTGAACATCGCCGAGGTGTCGCTGCACTTCTCCAACGAGGACGGGCAACTCCCGATCGCGTTCCGCGAGGTCGTGATCACGCGCCGCCTCTCGCGGAGCGGCGAGAGCGAGTACTTCCTCAATCGCGCGCCCTGCCGCCTGCGCGACATCCACGATCTCGTGCGCGGGACCGGCCTCGGTGCCGACTCGGGCGTGGTGATCGAGAGCCGGATGATCGACGCGCTCCTCTCGGACCGTCCCGACGACCGCCGCGAGCTCTTCGAGGAGGCCGCGGGCATCGGGCTCTACCGCGACCGCCGCCGCAGCACGGCGCGCCAGCTCGAGGCCACGACCGGCGACCTCGTCCGCATCGACGACCTCACGGGCGAGGTGCAGACGCAGGTGCGTTCCCTGCTCCGCCAGCGCCGCCGCGCCGAGCGACACGGCGAGATCACCACGCGCCGGTTTGGCGTGGAACTCACCCTGGCCTCGCGCGAGATGGCCGCGTGGCAACAGGAACTCGCCGAACTCGAGACGCGGCTCGCCGAGCTGCGCGCCGCGCTGCCGGTGCGGCAGGACGCGGTGCGTGCCGCCGAGGCCGCGCGCGATGCCGCGCAGGCCGCACGCGCGGCGGCCGAAACCACGCGGCACGACCGCTCCGTGGTGGCGACCGCCGCACGCCAGGCGGTGCTCGAGCTGCAGCAGGAGCTCGCCGTGGCCGAGGAACGCCACCGCAACGCGCTCACGCGCCGGGAGCGTGCCGCCCAGGAGCGCGCGGAGGGCGCCGCGTTTGGCGACCGGCTCCGCGCCGAGTTCCAGGCGGCGCAGCAGGAAGAGACCCAGGGCGCGCAGGCCCTGGCCGAGGCCGCGGAGATCCTCCGCGAGCGGGTGGGTGCCGAGGAGGCCGCGCGCGGTGGCGTGACGACCGCACGCGAGGCGGCCGACCTCGCCGAGCGCGAGGTGCGCGGGCTCCGCGACGACGCACGCCGCCTGGAGCTCGAACGCGAGAACGCCGAGCGTGAGCTGGCCGAGGTGGCCCAGCGCACCGCCGCGTTGGTGGCCGAGCACGAGGCCGTGGCCGCGCGCCTGACCCTCGCCGTGCGCGAGCTCGCCGGCGCCGACGAAGGGCTCGCGATGGCACGCGGCACGGCCGCCGACGCCGAGACGGCGCTCGAGGCCGCCCGCACGGCGGCGCGCGAGGCGCGCGAACGCGAGGCCGAGGCACGCGCCGATGTCCGCCGTGTGGAGGAGGAACACACCGCCCTGCAGGGCCGCCTCGACGCGCTCGAGGGGCTGGAGCGCGAACGCGTGGGGCTCGC
>CAYXQS010000041.1:0-15033 GCA_964466515.1 uncultured Gemmatimonas sp.
GTCCACCCCCCGGCGCGCGACGCGCGCGTGGACGCTGCTGACGCACATCGGCGGGCTCCGGATGAGCGCCGCCGCGGTGCTGGTCCCCCTCGCGCTCGGCGCCGCCGCGCTGCGGACGGTCGCGGTCCAGGCCGCCGTGGTGCTCGTGGTCTCGCACCTGGTGGTGCAGCTCATCAAGCGCAGCGTGCTGCGCGAACGGCCCTCGGTGCGCGTGACCGCCGCCACGCACGTGCTCGTGCCCGACCAGTTCTCCTTCCCCTCCGGCCACTCCTGCGCGGTGATGGCGGTGGCCTTCGTGTACGCGACGGCCTTCCCCTCGCTGGCGCTCCCGCTGCTGCTCCTGTCCTCGCTCGTGGGCTTCTCCCGCGTGCGGCTCGGGGTCCACTACCCGGGCGACGTGCTCGCGGGGCAGGTGATTGCCATCGCCACCGGGGTGGCGGTCCTCGGCATCTGGTGAGCGGCGCCCGATGACGCTGCGGGAGGACGCGCGGGGACTCCGGCTGGCCCTCTTCACCGATACCTATGCGCCGCAGGTGAACGGCGTGACCCGCACGCTGGAGCGGCTCGTGACGGCCATCGAGCAGCGGGGCGGGGAGGTGCGCGTGGAGACGGTCGAGGACCCCGTCGCGGCCGCCGACGCGAAGGTCTCGCGCTGGCCGAGCCGGCCGTTCTGGGCGTATCCGCAGTTGCGGATGGCGGCACCCTTGTCGCGCCAGGTGACGGAGCGGCTCGCCCGGTGGCGCCCCACGCTGGTGCACGCCGCGACGCCGTTTGGCGTGGGGCTTGCCGGGCGCGCGGTGGCGCGTCGGCTCGGCGTCCCCTTCGTGACGTCGTATCACACGTCGTACGCCGCGTATCTCGGACACTACGGCCTGCACGCGCTCGGGACGGTGGCGTGGCCGTTTCTGCGCTGGTTCCACAACAGCGGGCGTCGCACCTTTGCGCCGTCGGAGGCGGTGGCCGCGCAACTGCGCGGCCGGGGCGTCGCCGACGTGAGCGTGTGGTCGCGCGGGGTGGATACGGAGCGGTTCCACCCGCGCCACCGCTCGGCGGGGATGCGGCGGGCAATGGGTGCGGGCGACGGCGATCTGGTGGTGGCGTACGTGGGGCGGCTCGCGCCGGAGAAGGGCGTGCATACCGCATTGCGCGCGATGCATCATCTCCACGAGCGGCGCGGCGTGCGGTTTGCGCTCGCGGGCGACGGGCCGGACGAGGCGCGCTGCCGCGCGACCGCACCGCCGGGCACCTGGTTTGCCGGGCAGCTCAGCGGCGACGCGCTCTCGGCGTTCTATGCGTCGGCGGATCTCTTCGTGTTTCCCTCGACCACGGAGACGTTCGGCAACGTGGTGCTCGAGGCGATGGCGAGCGGACTCCCGGTGGTGGCGCCCGACATCGGCGCCACGCTCGAACTCGCGCACGAGGGCACGGCGCGGCTCTTCCGCGGCGGCGACCCCGCATCGCTCGCGGCGGCCGTGGATGCGCTCCTCGCGGACGCACCGGCGCGCGCGCGGCTGAGCGCGGCAGGGCTCGCGGTGGCCGCGAGCCGCAGGTGGGACGCCGTGTGGGACGGCCTGCTCCGCGACTACCGCGCGGCGGCGTGACCGCCGCCCTGTGCGGCGCGTCACACCAAAGCGCCCCGGTCGGCGCGAATTCCCGCCCAGGGGTAGCATCAGGGCGGGTCCCCTCCAATATTGCGGGGTCCGCATTCCGGGGCCGGCGGCGCTCAGGCGCCCACCGGCCCCTGTCCGATAGGAGAGGTAGATGGCCATCACCCGTTTCGTCGCCCTGTTGGGACTCTGCGCAATCTCCGCCTGTGGCCAGGTGGGGCTGCTGTCGCGCACGCGCCCCGCGCCGGCGGGCGACGGTTCGGCCACCGTGATCGCGTCGATGGTGGCGATCGCGCCGTCGGACCTGGCCGTGGCGGACGTACCGGGCGTGGCGGATTCCACGGCGGCGAACGCGCCGGAGGCCGCCGAAGAGGCAATCGAGGCCACCGAGCCCGCGCCGCTGCCGCCCGCGTGGGACATCGAGGTGGGTCCGTACGAATCGCACGCGCGCGTCGAGCATTTCATTGAACGCTTCAGCGGTCCGGTGAAGCCGTCGTTCGAGCTCGCGCTGCAGCGGCAGTCGCGCTACGCGCCGATGATCCACGAGCGGCTGCGCGCGGGCGGGCTCCCCGAGGATATGATCTTCCTCCCGCTGATCGAGAGCTGGTACGACCCGCACGCGTATTCCGTGGCCGCGGCCGTGGGGATGTGGCAGTTTATGACCACCACGGCAAAGGGCGTCGGCCTGCGCGTGGACTGGTGGGTGGACGAGCGGCGCGATCCGGTGCGTTCCACGGACGCGGCGGTGGTGTACCTGAACGAACTGCGCGGCAACTTCGGCTCGACTTTCCTCGCGGCGGCGGCATACAATGGCGGCCCGGGGCGCATCTCGCGCGGGCTCTCCGCCAACGCGGCGGCGCTCGAAGGCACCGAGGGCGACCAGCTCTTCTTCGCGCTCTCCGACAACACGCGCGCCCTGCACCAGGAAACGCGCGACTACGTGCCGAAGCTCATCGCGGCCGCGCTCGTCGGCAAGGACCCGTCGCGCTACGGGGTGGAGATCCGCAAGGTCCTGCCGTTCACGTGGGACTCCGTGGCGGTGCCGCCCGCCACGCCGCTCGCGGCCGTGGCCAAGGCGATTGCCGTGCCGCTCGACACGATGCTCGACTACAACCCGCAGATCCTGCGCGGGATGACGCCGCCGGCGGGCGCGCCGGTGTGGCTGCGCGTGCCGGTGGGCGCCGCCGAGGATTTTGCCGACAGGCTCGGCGCGCTGCCCGAGGCCGAGCGCACCGCGGTCAAGCGCGTCGTGACCACGGACGGCGACTACATCACGAAGATCGCGCGCGCCAACGGGCTCACGGCGGTGCAGCTCAACTGGTACAACCCGCAGGCCACGCGGCTGGCCAACGGGAACCTGCACCCGGGGCAGCGGATCCTCGTGCCGCGCGCGGACGTGGTGGCCGCCGCGCGCAACGTGCCCAACCCCAGCATCGAGCGCTACGGCGCATCGAGCACCTATGTGGTGAAGCGCGGCGACAACCTCTCGATGATCGCGCGCCGGCACGGGACCACGGTGGCGCAGCTCAAGCAGCTCAACCGTTTGCGCACCGACCAGATCCGCATCGGCCAGCGCCTGCGGGTCCGCTAGGCGCCCTTCCCGCCTTCCTTGGCGACGACGCGGATCCCCTCGATCCGCATCTGCCTGTCGGCGCTCTTGGCCATATCGTACACGGTGAGCAGCGCGACGGAGACTGCCGTCAGCGCCTCCATCTCCACGCCCGTCTGGCCGACCGTCCGCACCTCCGTCTCGCAGCGTACGCCCGGCAGGGACTCGTCGAGGGTGAGGCGCACCTGCACGTCGGTGAGCGCGAGCGGGTGGCAGAGCGGAATGAGATCCGGCGTGCGCTTGGCCGCGAGCACCCCGGCCACGCGTGCCACGCCCAGCACATCGCCCTTCTGCATCTGACCGTCGCGCACGGCGGCAAAGGCCGCCGCGCTCATTGCGATTCGCCCTTCGGCCACGGCGCGGCGCGCGGTAGAGGGCTTGTCGCTCACGTCCACCATTGACGCCTCGCCGCCGGGCGCGAGGTGCGAGAGTCGCTGGTCGCTCATCCGTGCGCCCCGGCAATGGTGTCGAGCAGTTGCGCCGTGACGAGCTGCGGGTTGGCATTCCCCTCCGCGGCGCGCTTGGCCTCCTCGATGGCGGGCACGACCTTGGCGGCGCGGCGCGCACTGACGTCGTCGCCGTGGACCGCGGCGTCGCGCGCGCGGTCGTGCAGGAGCACCGTGAGTGCGTCGAGCACGTCGGAGAACGCGCCGCGCGACTTGGCCGAGCCCGCGGTGAAGGCCGCGCGCAGCCGCTGTTCCGGCCCGCCGTCGGCGGCCGCGAGCAGTTGCCGCGCCCGCACGATGGCCGCGGCGCGCCCTTCCGATCCGATGAGCGTCCCCGGCGCACCGGCCGCGAGTCGCTGCAGCCCCGCGGCATCCTCCGGCGGCAGGAGCGCGGCCACCGCCGGGTCCGCGATGAACGCGTCAACCACGCTCTCCGGCACCGGGGCCACGCGCACCGACACCACGCGCGAGCGGACGGTGGGCAGGAGCGCGCCCGGTTCGCTCGAGGTCAGGATGATGGTCGTGTCGGCGGGCGGTTCCTCGAGGAGCTTGAGGAAGGCGTTGGCCGCCTCGGGGTTCGCCTGCTGCGGCACCATCCGTTCGGCGTCGCCCACGATGATCACCTTGCGCTTGGCGAGCGCCGGCGTGCGCGATGCCACCTGGACGAGCGCCCGCGCGACGTAAATGAAGAGCCCCGCCGTGCCGTCGGGGCGCGCGTAGAGCCCGTGGGCCTCGGCGCGCTCCTTCAGCGCCTCGTCGTATTCCTCCTGCACCTTCTCCAACGCGATGTCCGTGGAGTTGGCGATTCGCGCCCGCGGGAAGAACCAGTGCAGGTCGGGGTGCTGCAGCCCCAGCACGTAGCGGCACGCCTGACACTCGCCGCAGGGCCGTGTGGGGCCCTCGCACAGGAGATGTTGCGCGAGCCAGAGCGCGAGCCGTTGCTTCCCCACGCCGGCGGGGCCGTGAAAGAGCAGGCTCGCCGGCAATGCGCCGCGGTCCAGTTGTTCCGCGAGGCGCTGTCGCAGTCCTACGTGGCCGTAGAGCGGAATCAGCGTCACGCCGGTGACCGCGCCGAGCGGCCGGTGATCTCGTCCATATGGATGCGGAAGAGGATCGCGCGCTCGGGCAGCGGATCGCCGGGCGCGAGCGTCTCGGGCACCAGGGTCCGCAGCAGCTTCAGTCCCTTCTCGTAAGTCGTGGTCTCCTCATCGCTGCCATCGGGCCGCAGGATGTAGAGCCCGCCCTTCACCACGACCGATTCCCAGTCGAAGAGCGCGCGCACGGCATCAACCTCAAATGCCACCCAGCGGTTGTGCGCGGCGAGCTCGAGCTTGTTGCCGGCGGCGGTGCGGCCGTAAAGCCACCCGTCGTCGTGGACGTAGTGGATGGGGACAATCTCGACGCGGTCCTTATGCGCGAGCGCGAGGCGGCCCACGTTGTGCGCGTCGAGCAGCGCGCGGCACTCGTCGGCGGTCAGTTCCTTGAAGACCGGTCTTGGCGTTCCCATTCCGTCCTCCGTCAGCGGCTGAGCGTACGATAGGCCTGCACCACGCGGTCGAGCGCCTCGTCGGCCGTGGCGCCGTCGGCCGAGAGGTGCCCCATCTTGCGGCCGGGCCGCGCCTCGCGCTTCCCGTAGAGATGCACCCGGACCCCGGGGATTGCCAGCGCGCGCGCGAAGTCCGGCGCGCCGGGCGCCCAGAGATCGCCGAGGAGGTTGTGGATGGCCGCGGGGCGGACAATCGCCACCTCGCCGAGCGGGAGCCCGCAGATGGCGCGCACGAGCTGCTCGAACTGGCTCGTGGGATGCGCGCGCTCCGAGTGGTGATACGTGTTGTGCGGCCGCGGCGCGAGCTCGTTCACGAGCAGGGTGCCGTCGCCGAGGACGAACATCTCCACCGCGAGCAGGCCGACGATGCCGAGCTGTGCGGCAATGTCGAGCGCGAGCGCCTCCGCCTGCGCCGCGAGCGCGGGGGGAATCCCTGACGGCGTCACCGCCCAGGTGAGGACGCCGTCGGTGTGGACGTTGCGCGAGGGCGGGTAGGCCACGCCCGCGCCGTCCGCGCGCCGCGCGACGAGCACGGAGATTTCCGTGGCGATCGACAGGAACGCCTCGACCACGCACACCGGCGCCTTGAGCCGCGTGAACGCCGCGCGGCCTTCGTCGGCGTTCTGCACGCGCACCTGGCCGCGGCCGTCGTAGCCACCCATTGCGCTCTTCACGATGCTCGGGCCGAGCGTGGCCACCGCCTGCGCGGTGGCGTCGGCGTCGGTGACCGTTGTGAAGGGGCCGAGCGGGAAGCCGTGGGCGCGCAGCCACTCCTTTTGCCGCGCGCGCTCCTGCACCGTGACCACCGGCTCGACGCCGGGCCGCAACGGGGTGAGTGCCGCGGCGGCTTCCAGCGAGGCACGCGGGATCTGTTCGATCTCCAACGTCACCACCGCCGAGCCGCGCGCGAGCCGCGCAGCCGCGGCCGCGTCGTGCCACGGGGCGGTGATGGTCTCGGTGGCGACCCCGCGCGCGGGGCAGTCCTGGTCCGGGTCGAGCACGCGCACGTCGTAGCCCAGCGTGCGCGCGGCCATCGCCAGCATCCGCCCGAGCTGCCCGCCGCCGAGGAACCCGATCGTGGCGCCCGGCGGGATCGCCGCCGGCGCCGTCCCGCCGCTCACGGGAGGGTCTGGGCGCGCACGTCCGCGGCGCGGCTCGCGCGCCAGGCGCGGAGCTTCTCGCGCACCTCGGGGCGGTGCGCGCCGACAATCTCTGCCGCGAGGATGGCCGCGTTGGTCGCGCCCGGCTTGCCGATGGCCAGCGTCCCCACCGGCACGCCCGCGGGCATCTGCACGATGCTCAGCAGTGCGTCGAGGCCGTTGAGCGTGGTGGCGGGCACCGGGACGCCGAGCACCGGCACCAGCGTCTTGGCCGCGACCATCCCCGGGAGGTGTGCCGCGCCGCCCGCCGCCGCGATGATCACCAGGAGTCCGCGCTTTTCGGCCTCGGCCGCGTAGGCGAACATCTCGTCCGGCGTGCGGTGCGCCGAGACGACCCTCGCCTCGTAGGGCACGCCGAGGTGCGCGAGCAGTTCGCACGCGGACGCGAGGTGCTCGTAGTCGGACTTCGACCCCATAATGACGCCGACGAGGGGAGTGGCAGAGGCGGTCATCCGGGAAATATGGCCGCTAGGCGTCGGCTTTCGCCATTGCGATGAGGGCGCGGACCGTGTTCAGGTTGCGGCCCGTGCCGATGTCGGCAAAGGGGATCTTCAGCTTGGACTGTCCCATTCCGTCGGGGAAGTGGATGAACAGCTCGCGACCGTGGAGGGCAAGCCGTTCGCGGCCGGGGATCCTCCAGTCCTTGAGCGCTGTCTTGGGCGGCGCGTCGTCGAGGAAGGTCACGAGGAGCCGATTGGGCTCGGCGTCGGGGAAGGGGTTTCGCTTTTCGATGGCTTCCATCTCGGCGAGCGAGCGGACGAGGACCGCGCAGGGCTTGCCGAGCTTGGCGAGGAGGGCTTTTTCGAGCTTGGTTTTCACCGCGGCGGGGGCGAGCGGGCTTTCGCAGACCACGTTGCCGCTGGCGATGTAGGTGCGGGCGTTCTTGAGGCCGGCCTTGGCGCAGAGGGCGCGGAGCTCCGTCATCGGGAGCTTGCCGGTGCCGCCGACGTTCACGGCGCGGAGGAGGGCGATGTGGGTGGGCATCGGGGCCTAGGGGTGAGGCACGTTGGGTGAGGGAAACGTCGCGCGCCACCGCACGAACTCCTCGGGCGTCAAGCCGTATCGGGTTGCGGTGACGTCGTGGAGGTTGAGCAGGAGTTCGAAGGCGGTCTCGGCAAAGGCGTCGGCGTCGTGGTGCGGCACATCGGCGCGCAGCGCCTCGGCGTGCAGGAACGCCCGGTTCGGTGGACCACCCGACCGGACCGCGGCCGCGATGGCGCGCGCCAGGGCGTCACGATAGCGCAGGCGGATTGGGTTTGGTGGCGTGATGGCCTCGTGGACGGCGCGATACTGCTGGCAGGAGCGTTCGTACGCCCAGGCGAACACATCGCGCAGCAGCTCGACGCCATTCAGCTCGTACACGGCGAGATGGCCGAGGATGTATTCGCGCTCGGGCACGTCAACGAAGGAGAGCGGGCAGAGATTTTCGGTCAGGAGTGGGATGTTGGCGGCGAGTCGCGCCGTGCGTTTGTTGACGTCGATGAACGGCTGGAGGTACGGCAGGTGGACGAGGAGGAAGAATGAGCATTCGATCGGGTCCGGGATCGCCTGTGCGGTCTCCAGGATTTGCCCGAAGCACTCCTCGATGAGTTGCGGGACCGCCGTTGGCACGTAGACCGAGCCGTTGATGGAGACTTCCGTGCGACGGAGCAACCCCTCGTGACGTGAGTCGTGGAGCAGGTCGGCGGAGAGCTCTGCGTGGAGCGCGCGGACGGTAAAGGGATCAAGGCGCGCCGGTCGGTCGGTCGCGACGAGAAGGTCGATCGCCTTCTTGTGGTTCAGGATCATCCGCGTCTCACGGATGTCCTTACCTTCGGCGGCCTCGCCGAACTCGATGAGGTTCTGGGTGTCGAGTCGGTTATAGGTGTTGCCTTCCAGGCGGCTGGACGCCCACGAGAGGTCGATCAGCAGGCGCTGGTAGATGTCGCGTGCGAACGAACCCGCTGGTCGGTGCGCGGCCGAGGGGGTAGCCAGCGCTCGCAGGTGCGCGCGCAGTGGGCCGGGGAGGTACCAGGTGACGCCGGGCTTGTAGCTGTCGAGCCATTCGCGCCGGTAGGTCACCGGCTTGCGCCTGCTGCGGTCCGCGCTGACGCGAGTGAGGAGCTCGGCGGCCTCTGGGGTGCGGACCGCTGAGGCCGGGAGGTCCGAGACGATGCGAGCATTGCTCGCGTATCCCGGCTGGCGGCTCCGGTACTTCGCGCCGCGGGTCTTTCCGCCGGTCGGCTCGATGTCTTTGAGCGCCAGGCGAATCCGGTACTTGACCTGGTCGGGCTTTAGGGACGGACCTCCCCCCTCGCGAATGGCCTCGGCAATCTCACCGGCCGACAGCGGTTCCGGACTGGCTTCGAGGATTTTCCGAATCCAGTCGATATCGCGAATTGAGCTTCTCCGTTTTCCAG
This sequence comes from uncultured Gemmatimonas sp., assembly GCA_964466515.1. Lineage (GTDB taxonomy): Bacteria > Gemmatimonadota > Gemmatimonadetes > Gemmatimonadales > Gemmatimonadaceae > Pseudogemmatithrix. The sequence continues at coordinate 8,768 of CAYXQS010000041.1, forward strand.
TCAAATCATTTTGTATCAATTGGTTAGAACATATTTACGATATTTGGAAATAGGAAAATATAGGAAATAATCGGAAAAATCAAGCACCGGCCACACGCTTCAACGCTTCCTCGGCCGAGCCGGTCTCGGGGAGGCGCTCGGCTCGCGCTAGCACCCGCGCCCCGCGTTGCGCACGTCGGCAATGCTTGCGACATTGCGTGAATGACGACGCTTCGCGCCGGTTTTTTGTCGTTGCTGCTGGCGTTCGCGTGCCCGGCAATTGCGCAGGATGCACCACAGGCACCGCGGGCGACCGGTAGTACACTTGCGGCGCCGTGTGCACCGCTGGGATACGACCGGGATGCATTGCTTGCGCTCAAGCGCGAGAGGTTCGTGATCGCCGATGATGTGCGGCGAAACGCCTTTGCGCTCGCGCTCGCCGGGTGCCTCGGCGACCCAGATCCGCTCATCCGGGACGGCGTGGCCTACGAGGCGCTCACGCATTTTATGCGCGGCAAGCTCCTCACGCGGTCAACGCTCGTCGCTTTGTCCGTTCGGTTGCTGGACGACCTCCGCGGTCCTGAGGGCGACGGCTTCGTGCGACCATTCGCGGCCCTCGTGCTCGCGGAGGTTGCGCGCACGGATTGGGTTGAGCCGTATATGAGTCCATCCGACCGAGCGCGGCTGGTGACGGCGGCCACGGAGTACGTGCGCGGCATCACCGACTATCGAGGATTTGACGAACGTGACGGTTGGCGGCACGGCGTGGCGCACGGCGCCGATTTCCTGATGCAGTTGGCCGACAATCCACAGGTCAGTCACGACCAGCGCCGGGAAATCCTCGGCGCCGTGGAGTCGCAGCTCCTCCCGCCGGGCCACCGGTACGTCGCGGGGGAGAGCCAGCGGCTTGCGGGCCCGGTACTCGCGGTCGCGCGCCACGGGACGCTCACGCCAGCTGAATGGACCGCGTGGTTTGCGCAGGTGTCTGCGCCCGCGCACCGGTCGCCGGCCGGCTCGGCAGAGCGGCAGAACGCGTCGGCGTTCCTCGAGCACGTTCGTCAGGCCGTGTCGGGCACGTCCGCGGCACCGCTCGCGCTCCTCTTGCCGGGTGTCGAGGCCGCACAGCGCGGACTGCCGTAGGGTGCGATTAGGTAGCCCCGTCGCTCGGCAAGTTGGCCAACGCACCTAGCCAGCGCCAATGCCAGGCGAAGAGTACGGCCGCGACGACCAAGAGGATTCCGATGCCGTCACGATCGCGACGAGGCAGACGAGGTAGCCGTAGATCTGCTGAATCCGGTGATTGCTCGACACGCGCACCTCGTGAGAGCGAGTAGTGGTCTACCAGGCGTCGTTAGGTCGTGGGGCTCCCCGGCGAAGTCTTGCCGGCTCGCCAGCGCATCAAGAGCGTAAATAGCACAGCGGCGATGGCCGCTGTGCGCACCGTCTGTGGAACGGTGGTATCACCCGGCCATTCGAGGAACCTCGCTGCGCCGTCCCAGTCATTGCGTTCTCCCCTGTGAGCGCGCGAGTATCGGCGTCGACCTAATGTTTGGTTGTGCCGTGGACACTCCATTAAGATGCGGCGGCGCAGCCGCCGCTTCCATCGCGAAGCACGATTGGGACAGGGAGATTGCGGCTCGTCATCCTGAAGGAACGCGTACAGCCTTTAGCGCATTCGCGTCCTCGCCGAATCGCATGACTCGCACCGGCCAACTCGGATTTTGTCCATCGCGCTCGAAGACGACTATACCATTGCTATTGATGTCGTAGAACGTATCCGGCCCTATCGGCCACAGTCGGTAGGAGCGTCGGTTTGACAACATAGTGAACCAGAGTTCGCTGCCTCTGGCGGCGATATCGAAGAAGAGGGTGTCGCGGCCCGGGAGTGCGAAGCGTCCTGCCAACGGCGCAAGCGACCCGGGCGCGATGTCAACGAGCGTGCGAGTGAATCGGGACGGCGTGTTGACGCCGTAGATCTCCCCGAACCCACGCGCGATCTCGTTGAGAATCGACGTGTTGGTGGCGTTCGTGAGGATGATGAACCCGCGGCCGAGCTTCGGCCAGATGGTCATCGTGGAGACGAAACCTTCGTTGCGGCCACCGTGGCTGAATGTGACCGCGTCCCCGCTCCCCGAGGCGAAGACCCCAAGACCCATATCCGGGTTTCCTTGCGCCGAGACCAGGCCGGGCGAGATCATCTGCCGCGCCAGTTCCGGCGAGAAGGGGCCGGTGCGATCGCCATTGTACGCGCGGCTGAGCGCGATCGCCCAGCGTGCCAGGTCCGGTGCGGTGGTCCAGAGTCCGGCCGCCGCCAGTTCCGGATAGACGTGGGAGCGACCGGGAACCGGCGTTTCGATGCGTTCGTGTCCGGCTGCGCTGTGCTGAACACGCGAAGGCGGCAAGGGCGACTCGAACGTGCTCTGCTCCATTCCGGCGGGTCCGAGCACGAGACGGCGCATCAGGGCAGGGAACGGCTCGCCGGTGACGTCCATCGCGAGCAGCTGCGCGACTTCGAAGCCGCCGCCGGAGTATCGCCAGCGTGTTCCCGGCGTGGTGTCGTTCCTCACCGGAGGAGTGTTGGCGGGCGGCGCTCCGTCGAGGATCTGCGAGATCGAGGGAAGAGGCGCCCCAGCCCGGTAGCCAGGAAACCCTGAGACCGACAACCCGGCCGTGTGTGTCAGCAGGTCACGCAGCGTAACCTTGCGTGTCTCGGTCCATAAGCTCGCCGGAACCCGCCATGACTTGAGCTTCGCGTTCACATCCTCGTCGAGCAGCAAGCGGCCCTGTTCCACGAGCCGCAGGGCGCCCGTGGCAAAGACCGGCTTGCTGATAGACGCGGCCTGGAACAGCGTGGCGCTGTCCACCGGCGTTGATCCTCCGAACTCGGCAACTCCGAAACCTTTGGCATACACGGTCTGGAAATCGTCAAGGATCACGATGCTTGCACCCGGCACGTTCCAGTACTGCATACGATGCGTGAGCGAAAGCCCAGTGTCGGGCTGGCCAACGACGCGCCCAACTGGGCGAAGGAAATGTTCGATGCGGCGTGGGTCCGGCCGCCCGCCCGCGCTGTCACCAGCCGCTTGGGCGTAGAGCGCCCCACCCGCTAGACACGTAGCCAGTACGATGCCGGCGCTTGTCAGCCCCCGAGCAATATCCAAGCTACCCTCTCTCAGTCAACTTCATTTCTATTGGGTTCAAGCGCCGCGAAGTGATCGCCGTCTAACGTGGGCTTGTGCTGCAGCGGGTCAAATAATTGCGGTGGCGGGGCCGCCGCACTTCCCCTTGAAGATAGAGCGGCGGCCCCGCCACCGCTTCACTAGACCGCTGTCAGTCACCAAGCGTCGTTATCGCGCCTCGCCCGGGAGTCTGCGCGGGAATCGCATGGTGCCGTGGAAGATGGTGAGCACTTCAATCATGGATTCGCGGCGGCGATAGATGAGGCGATACGGGGGCAAAACCAGCTCACGAATCTCCGGAGAGCGGCGCTCCGGCACGATGCGTCCAGAATCTGGGAACTGCCGGATTTGTCCGACAGACTCCCACAGGCGGGACGCTACTTCACGCGCCACAGCCGGAGAAGTCAGCGAAATCTGCGCGTGAATCCCACGCAGGTTCTCGAACGCGTGGTCAGTCCAGCGGACTTCGATCACAGCCCGAGGCGACGCTTGACCTCGTCATGGCTAATCGTCCGGCCTGCCTCGGCATCGGCGATCCCGCGCTCGATTTCCGCCAGCACGACGAGCCGTTCGATGGCATCCTCGACCGATGCGTCGTCGGGCAGCTGCTCAACGGCCTGCCGCAGCAGGACTTTCGCGGTTGACTCGACCACAGTGCGCTCCGGTTGGGATGTCAGAAATCTAGTGTCGGTAAGCCTGGAAACGCTATGAACCGTCGCCGGTCGCGATAACGAGAATTGTGTTGCATACTGGGCACCACGATACCTCCCATCAACTCCTACTACGACTTTCCCCATCAATGCCGAGGGGGCGCCCCCGCGCGCCACTATGCCATTTGGCACGCTCAGGCGAAAGGGGCGAACGCGACAACGCCCCCCACGCGATCAGCGCAGGGGGCGTTGGCAGGCGACGTCAAAATCGTCAGCTCCCGCGACAGGACTCGAACCTGTGACCCGGCGATTAACAGTCGCCTGCTCTACCAACTGAGCTACGCGGGAAGGAACGGGGAATCTAACCGGGCCGCGCACCCCCATTCAAGGCGCGCGACCCTCTTTTTCACGCGATGTCCCGACGTAGCGTGCGGCTCAGAACGCGGTGGGCGACGATGCGGGCATCGGCGACGGCGCCACGGACGGTGACGGTGACGGCGCGGGGGTCGGCGTCTGTGCCTGCCGCTCAGCCGCGGCACGGCGCGCTGCGACCTCGGCCGCAATCGACGCACCAACGGCCACGACGGCCGCCGTGGCCGTGCGGACGCGCTCGTCACGGCTCGCGGTCACGACGGCGGCCTTGGCGCGCGTGCCCGCCGCCTTCGCCTTGACGCTCGCCGCGCGGAGCGTCTTCTTCCCGCGCGCGACGGCCTTCTTGGCGGTCTTGAGCACGCTGCGCGACTTGGTCTTGGCCGTCTTGAGGGCGCTGCGCGATTTCCTCTTCACGGCCTTGAGGGCCGTGCGCGACTGCTTCGCCGCCGACTTGAGCACGCGGCGCGACGACTTCGCGGCGCTCTTCAGTGCGCGGCTCGACTTCTTCTTCGCCGCCTTGGCCTGCCGTACGACCTTCTTGCCTGCCTTACGCGCACTGCGCTTGGTGATTGCCATCGGTTGCTCCGGTCGCGGGAAACACAGGGGCCTGTGTCCCGTAAGTTACACCGATGCCGATCGCCCCACGCAGTTCGCTCGCCGTTGGCCTCGACGCCCTGCGGGCCAACCCCCTCCGGACCCTCCTCTCGACCCTCGGCGTCATTATGGGGGTGGGGTCGATGGTCTCGGTCCTGGCGATGGGCGACGGGGTGGAGAAGTACGCCCGGGAGCAGATTGAGCGGACCACGGACTTCCTGAGTGTCAGCATCGTCCCGACGACGATGGTGAGCCTGGACGGGCAGTGGGTCCGGCGGGAGAACGCCCTCCGGTTCCGCGCCGCCGACGCCCACGCGGCAGCCACGCTCCCCCTAGCCGTCCGGGTGGGGGCGATGACCTCGGGGCCGGCCTTCGTGGTCCTCGATTCCGGCACTGCCCCGCGTGGGTTCGGGGTGGTGGGTGCCCTGGCCCGGCAGTTTGCGGATCGGGACCGGACCTTCCTGGCCGGAGGCCCCTTCGGGGATAGCGACACCGCCGTGGTGGTCCTGAATGCCGCCGCGGCCGGTGTGGTGGCCGGCGACTCCACGCGGCCCGCCGTGGCCCTCGGCCGGACCCTGACGCTGCGTGGGGCGACCCACCGAGTCGTGGGGGTCTTGGCCCCCGCCCAGGAGGATCAGGGGCTGCAGGCCATCGTGCCGCTGGACGACGCCGAGCGCTCAATTGGCCCCAACCGCGCGCCGGTCCTCACGCTGTCCGCCGTGCGGGTGGAGGACGTCGCGACGCTCAAGGCGCAGGCCGAGGCCTGGCTCGCCGAGCGCTACGGCGCGGAATGGAAGGAACTCGCCAACGTCACCACCAGCGCGGCACGGGTGGAACAGGCATCGCAGGCCTTCCTGGTGTTCAAGCTGTTGATGATCGCCATCACCGGCGTCTCGCTGCTGGTGGGCGGGATCGGGATTATGAACGTGCTGCTGGCTTCCGTGGCGGAGCGCACGCGCGAGATCGGCATCCGCAAGGCCACCGGCGCGCGCGATCGCGACGTGCTGGTGCAGTTCCTCGGCGAGTCCGTGGCCATCACCGGGGCGGGCGCGACACTCGGCGTACTGCTCGGCCTGGGGATCGCCTTTGGCGCGGCGGCCATTATGCGCGCGCAGACGCAGGCCGAGGTCCACGCGGCGGTCACGCCGGGGACGGTGATCGTTGCCGCGACGGCGTCCATCGTGATCGGGATTGCGTTTGGGCTGTACCCGGCGCTGCGCGCCGCGCGGCTCTCACCGATTGACGCGATCCGGCACGAGTAGCGGCGCCAGGAACCTGGCCGTGTGCGACTCCTTCACCTGCACGACCTGCTCCGGCGTGCCCATCGCGATCACGCGGCCGCCGGCGTCGCCGCCGTCGGGGCCGAGGTCCACGAGCCAGTCCGCGCGCTTGATCACGTCGAGGTTGTGCTCGATCAGCACCACGGTATGGCCCGCGTCCACGAGACGGTCGAGCACGCCGCAGAGCACCTCGATGTCGCGCAGGTGGAGGC
>CAYXQS010000041.1:15043-15550 GCA_964466515.1 uncultured Gemmatimonas sp.
GCGTGGTGGCCGGCTGTCCGAGCCGGAGATAGCCGAGTCCCACCTGCTGCACCTGCCACAGCGCCTGGCCGAGCTTCTCCTCGCGCGGGAAGAAGCGGATCGCCTCGTCCACGGTCATCTCGAGCACGTCGGTGATCCGCTTGCCGCGGTAGGTCACCTCGAGCACGGCGTCCTTGTAGCGCGTGCCGCCGCAGGTCTCGCAGGGGACGAAGACGTCGGCCATAAAGACCATCTCGACCTCGATGGCGCCCGCGCCCTCGCAGGTCTCGCAGCGCCCGCCCTTCACGTTGAAGGAGAAGGTCCCTGGCGTATAGCGGCGCTGCCGCGCGAGCGGTACCTCGGAAAAGATGCGCCGGATCTCGTCGAACGCCTTCACGTACGTCACGGGATTCGACCGCGGCGAGCGGCCGATGGGCTCCTGGTCCACGAGCACGACCTCGTCGAGCGCCTCCCAGCCCTCGAGCGTGCCGTACGCGCCCACGCGCTCGCCAAGGTGCTGCCGCGCGG
>CAYXQS010000042.1:0-15418 GCA_964466515.1 uncultured Gemmatimonas sp.
CTTGGTGGCGACCTCCTTCACCATCTGCGCGCCCATGTTCTCGATCGGATCGGAGAGCTCGATTTCCTTCGCGACCGTCACGCCGTCCTTCGTGACCGTCGGGGCGCCGAACTTCTTGTCGATGACGACGTTGCGGCCCTTGGGGCCGAGCGTCACCTTGACCGCTTCGGCGAGTTGGTCGACACCGCGCTTGAGTGCCGCGCGGGCCTCGACGTTGAAATGCAATTCCTTGGCTGCCATATCAAAACACCCTGATGTGAGATGTGAAAACTGCGAGGGGAGTTAGCCGACGATCGCGAGGATGTCGCTCTCGCGGAGGATCAACAGCTGCGCGCCGTCGATCGTGACCTCGGTCCCGCTGTACTTGCCATAGAGGACCTTGTCGCCCGCCTTCACTTCCATCGGGACGCGCTTGCCGTCCTCGGTGCGGCCCGGGCCAACGGCAATCACTTCCCCCTGCTGCGGCTTTTCCTTCGCGGTATCCGGGATGTACAGCCCGCCGCGCATCTGCTCCGTCTCCTCCATCGCCTTCACGACGACGCGGTCGGAAAGCGGCGCGACTTTGGCGGAGCCTGTCTTTGCTGCCATAGTTCTCTATCCCCTGCTGATAGGTGGAAGTTGGTACGGGTCGGATGCTTGGCACTCAGCGACCCAGAGTGCTAACAACACCGAAACGTAGTCCCCGCAGCTACGCCCGTCAACTCTACAAGGCTCAGCGGCAGGGACTGTCTAACTCTTTGATATTAAACTAGTTACGACTATCCAGCCCGCAGTGCCTGACGGCGCGCTGCCCCGGCGTTTCAGAGCCCGGCGAGGAGCTCGTGCGCCATCCGTAGCCCCTGCAATGTCAGGTCGGGCTCCACCAGCTCGATTTCCTTGCAGTACGGCTGGATGACCGAGGCGAGCCCACCGGTGGCCACGACCTTCGGCACCTGCTTCCGCGGCCAGGCCGCCTTGATGCGGCGCACGATCCCGTCGAGCGAATCCGCCGCGCCGAAGACCACTCCCGCGCGTACGCATTCCTCGGTGCGCGTCCCAATCACCTTCGTCGGCGCCACCAGCTCGGTCGCGGGGAGCTTGGACGTACGCCGGAAGAGCGTCTCCGCGGAGGTACGCACCCCCGGCTGGATCACACCGCCCAGGAAGACGCCCTCGGAGGTGATGCAGTCGTAGGTCGTGGCGGTCCCGAGATCCACGACGATGCAGTCGGCCTGGTACATCCGGCTCGCCGCGAGGGTGTTGATGATGCGATCCGCCCCCACGGTGAGCGGCTCGTCGACCTGGAGGGTGATCCCGAGCGCCGAGCGCCCATCGACGACGACCGCCGGTCGGCCGCAGAGCCGTTCGGCCGCCTCGGCCAGCGCGCCGGTGACCGAGGGAACCACCGAGCCGATGGCGGCCCCGTGTACCTGCGACGGCGCGATGCCGTCCGCGCCCAGGAGGCTGCGCAGCAGGAGATAGACCTCGTCCGGCGTACGCGCGGCATCGGTGGTCACGCGCCAGTGCGCCGTGATGGCGGGGCCGTCGGCCAAGCCCAGCGTCATCTCGGTGTTCCCTACATCCACGACGAGCAGCATCGGTGAGTCCTCAGGTGGTGGCGAGCACGAGCGAGCCGGTCCGATACGGGGTCACGCCGGCGGCCGTTTCCACCAGCAGTTCCCCGGTGGATTGAATGCCACGCGCGGTGCCGACGGCGGGAGCGGTGAGTGCCAGGCCAAGCGCGAGGTCGCGCGCGGCAAAGGCGGCGAGCTCGTCGTCGCGCAGCGGGCCGGTCGCGAACGCGGCCGCGCGCAAGGCGGGGACAATCTCCGCCAGCAGGTCCGCGGGGTCGGTGCCGCGGACCGCGGCCGCGCCCGCAAAGGCCGCGTCACTCAGGTTGAGGCCGAGTCCGATGGCGACCCAGTCGCACCGCGCCTGCCGCCAGCGCGCCTCAATGAGCACGCCGGCCAGCTTGGCGCCATCGACGAAGAGGTCGTTGGGCCACTTGAGCCGAATCGCCAAGCCGCCGCGCCGCTCGAGGGCGGGCGCGAGATGCAGTCCCACGCGCAACGAGAGGACATCCAGGCCGTCCGCGCTATGCGGGCGCTCGATGAGCGTCATCCAGATTCCCTGACGCGCCGCCGACACCCACGACTTCCCTCCCCGTCCACGCCCCACGCGCTGCTCCTCGGCGAGCACGAGCGTACCGGCGGGCGCACCCTCGGCGGCCGCCGCGTGCGCCGCGTCCATTGTGGAATCGACCTGCCGCAGGGCAATCACGCGCGGGAGTCCGAGCACGTGGGCGAGGGCGTCGCCTTCGTGGCCGAACCAGCTCACCATCCCCCCCGCGTGGCGATGAGGCCGAGGATGAACGCACCGAGCACGACGCGATAGACCGCAAAGACGCCATAGCTGCGGCGCGCCACATATCGCAGGAGGATGTTGATGGCCGCGGCGCTCGAGACGGCGGCCGCGACCACGCCGACGATCAACGGCAGCGTGATTCCCGTGGTGTGGAGGGCGTCGGGGCGCTTGAAGACCGCGGCCGCCAGGATGATGGGCATCGACATCAGGAAACTGAAGACGGCGGCCGCACCGCGGTCGAACCCGAGGGCGCGGCCGGCAGTGATCGTCGCGCCGGAGCGGGAGACGCCCGGCACGAGCGCAAGGCACTGCGCGAGCCCCACCAGGAGCGCGTCGCGCCAGGTCATCGACTCGCGGGCGCGGTCGCGCGGCGCCTTGGCGTCGACGAGCCAGAGCAGCACGCCCAGCACGATGAGCGCGAGGGCGGTGACGAGCGGCGCGCGGAAGATCGTCTCGGCGAGATCCTCGAGCAGGAGCCCGGCGATGCCCGCCGGGATGGTCGCAATGATGATGAACAGCGCGCGGCGCGAGGCATCGTCCACGGGGCGGCGGTGGCGCACGAGCGTCACCGCGCCGCCGGCGAGCGCCACCCACTCGGCGCGGAAATACCACGCGAGCGCCGCAAGGGTGCCGACGTGCAACGCGAGATCGAAGCCGAGTCCCGCCGGCTCCCATCCAAGGATCCAGGGGGTGAGCGAGAGATGCGCGGAGCTCGACACCGGGAGAAACTCGGTGAGCCCCTGCAGGGTGCCGAGGACCAGCGCCTGCCAGATCGTGGGATCGTGCATCGCCGAAAGCTACAGCGCGCGTGGGGTCACCGGACGTTCGCGAGGGCGTCGGCGTAGAGCGCCTCGTAGCGTCCGACCACGTCGGCCGTGGCAAAGCGGGCCCGCGCGTCGCGGGCGGCCGCGGCGCTCGCGGCGGCCCATCGCGCGGGCTCGAGCAGTGCCACGGCGGCCGCGGCCATTCCGTCGGTGTCGCCGAGCGGCCGGAGGGCGCCGGTGACGCCATCGTGCACCACCTCGGGCAGCCCGCCGACGCGCGAGGCGACCACCGGGACGCCGCTCGCCAGCGCTTCCAGCGCACTCAGGCCAAAGCTCTCGGTCTCGGAGGGGAAGATGTAGAGGTCCGCGGCCGCGAGCAGCGGCGCGACGGCATCGAGCTTCCCCGGAAACCGCACATCGTCCGCCACGCCGAGGGCGCGCGCCTCCTCCTCGGCGGCACCGCGGTCCGGGCCGTCGCCGACCATCACGAGCACGCAGGGGACCTGCGCGCGGACCTTGGCGAAGATCCGCACCACGTCGCGCACGCGCTTCACCGCGCGGAAGTTCGAGATGTGCATCAGGATGGGGCGTCCGCCGCCGAGCTGCTGCCGGAGTGCGGGGTCGGCCCGCTCCCGGTCGAACGCGGCGGGGTCCACGAAGTTCGGGATGACCTCGACGCGGTCGTTGGCGCACCCAAAGGCGGAGATGGTCTCGTCCTTGAGCCACTGCGAGACGCTCGTCACGCGGTCCGACCGCTCGATGCTGAACTTGGTGATGGCCTGGTACGAGTGGTCCTGCCCGACGATGGTGATGTCCGTGCCGTGCAGCGTGGTGACCACGGGTAGCCGCCGTCCCTGCTCGCGCAGCATTTCCTTGGCGATCCACGCGCTCGTGGCGTGCGGGATGGCATAGTGCACGTGCAGCAGGTCGAGCCCCTGCGAGAGCACGACGTCGTGCATCCGGACGGCGAGCGCGAGGTCGTAGGGCGGATATTCAAAGAGCGGATAGTTTCCGATGCTCACTTCGTGGAAGGAGACCCCGGGCAGGAAGTTCGGGAGGCGGAACGGATGCTCATACGAGATGAAGTGCACCTCGTGCCCGCGCCGCGCGAGCGCGATCCCGAGTTCCGTGGCGACCGCGCCGGACCCGCCGTATGTCGGATAACAGGTGATCCCAACCTTCACGCATCCGCTCCCTGGGTGAACCAGCGTTCGACCTTCGCGTCCGTGTCGGCGGCGCGCGGATCGAGCCGCGTCACCGGGCCGACGCCCGTGAGTTGATTACGGAACCACGTGCGTTGGCGTTTGGCGTACTGCCGCGTACTCACGCGCACCGCCTCGACCGCGTGCTCGAGCGTTCGGGCACCGGTCACCGCGTCACGTATCTCCCGATAGCCACAGGCGTTCCACGCGGGCGCATCGGCGGGGACGGTGGCGGCGAGCCGGGCCACCTCGTCCACCCACCCGCCGGCGAGCATCGCCTCGCGGCGCGTGTCGAGCTGTGCGGCGAGCACCGGCCCCGGATCGACCACCACCCAGCGCGCGCGGCGCACTGGGAGCGCCGCGCCCTCCGCGTGCCAGTCGCTGATCCGGGTGCCGCTGAGGAGCGCGACCTCGGCCGCGCGCAGCAGTTGGGTGCGGCCGAGGGCCGCGCGCGGCGGGTCGAGCCGCGCGACCCAGCGGCGCAGTTCCTCGGTGGGCAGGCCGGCGAGTTCGGCCTGCAGGGTCGCGCGGCGCGCGGGGTCCATCGGCGGCTCGGCGGCCAGCGGCCGCACGAGCGCGCGCAGCCACAGCCCCGTGCCGCCGACGACCAGCACCGGCTTTCCGCGCGCCGCCGCCTCGGCCATCCACCGCGCCGCGTCGTTGGCGAAGCGTGCCGCCGACCACCGCTCGGTCGGGGCGGCGACGTCAATGCCTTCGTGCGGCACGCGCGCGCGCTCCGCGGCGCTGGGCTTGGCGGTCCCTTTGTCAAAACCGTGGTAGATCTGCCGCGAGTCCGCGCTGATGATCCGCGCGCCGTGCCGCTCGGCGAGCCGCAGGGCAATCGCGGACTTCCCCGCCCCCGTGGGCCCGGTGATGATCCGCAGGTCAGCGTCGGCCAAAGCGCCGGTCGAGCTCATCCCAGCCCAGTTGCAGGATCGTCGCGCGCCCGTGCACGTCGTGCGCGGGGAGCGTCGTGCGCGCGAGCGCAACGTAGAGTCCGCGCATCTCCTCGGGCGAGAGCAGGTCTCCCGCCTTCACCGCGGCCTTGCACGCAACCGTGGCCGCGAGGTGCTCGTGCCGTGCGTGCGTACCGGGCGCGCGGTCGCCCGTGAGCGTCGCGAGCGATTCGCGCAGGCATCGCTCCGCGTCGAAGCGTGGATGCGGACTCGGCACCGCCTGGACCATCAGCGTCGATCCGCCAAAGCCCTCGGCGATGAAGCCGAGCCGCGCGAAGAGCGCCTGGTCGGCCTCGAACGCCTCGGCCTCGGCGGGCGTGAGATGCAGCGTCAGCGGGAAGAGCAGCCGTTGCGCGGGCATCTCGCCGGAGGTGAACGCGTGGAGGAAGCGCTCGTAGAGCACGCGTTCGTGCGCCGAGTGCTGGTCGATGAGCACCAGCGCGTCGGGACGCTCGAAGGTGATGTAGGTGCGGTGGAACTGCGTGAGCGGCGGAACAAACACCTCCGCCTCGGGCGCGACGCCCTCGTCCACCGCGACCGCGCCACCGACGGAATCCGGGGCCACGGCGTCGAAGAGCGGCGCGGGCGCGGCGGCCGGCGCCTGCCGCAGCACCTCGATCCCGAGCGGGCGTCCCAGCGGCGCGAGCTCGGTCACGCCGCGCACGATGCCGACCGCCGCGGCGGCATCCTCCGTGCCGAGCGCCTGGCGCACCGCGCGCTCCACGGCGCGCTCCACCGTCCACCGGTCGCGGAAGCGCACCTCGGCCTTGGCGGGATGCACGTTCACATCGACGTCCGCCCCCGGCAGGTCGATCTGCAGCAACACGGAGGGCCGCACGCCGGACGGAAGCGTCGAGCGATACGCCGACTCCGCCGCGCGGATCACGCCGACGTCGCGGATCGCGCGGCCGTTCACCGTGACGAAGATGCGGCGCCCCGCCGTGCCCACATCGGACGGGCGCTCGACGAGCCCCGAGACCCGGATGGGGCCCTGCACGTCGTCGACCGGCACCAGTCGGTCGGCCGCGCCCGCCCCCCAGAGTGCCGCGACGCGCGTGAGGAGATCCGTCGCCGCCGGAAGCCGCAGTTGCTCCTTGCCGTCGTGCGTGACGGCGAGTCGCACGTCGCGACGCACGAGCGCGAGCGTGGTGAGCATCTCCGAGACCGCGCGCCACTCGGACCGTGCGCCGCGCAGGAATTTCTGCCGCGCGGGGGTGTTGTGGAACAGATCCTCCACCGTGACGGTCGTTCCGCGCCGACGCGCCGCCTCGCGCACCCCGCGCAACGTCCCGCCGGACACCTCGACGCGCACGCCGCCGCCGTCCGCGAGGGCGGTCTCGATGGTGAGGTGCGAGACCGAGCCGATGGCCGGCAGCGCCTCGCCCCGGAACCCGAAGCTCGCCACCCCGACCAAGTCCTCCGCATCGCGGATCTTGCTGGTGGCGTGCCGCGCGATGGCGCGCTCGGCGTCCTCGCGCGACATCCCACTCCCGTCGTCGCTGACGCGGATCAGCGTGCGCCCGCCCTCGCGCAGCTCGAGTTCCACCGAGGTGGCGCCGGCGTCGAGCGCGTTCTCGACGAGTTCCTTCACCACGGACGCCGGGCGCTCGACCACCTCGCCGGCGGCAATGCGGTCGGCAACATCGGGAGCGAGGACCGCAATGCGGCGCGGCGTCATCCCTGCAATCTCCGGGCGGGCGCGGCGAGGGTCAATCGCGGGCCAGTGGGAGGGTCCGCTCGGCGGGATACCAGCCGGCGCGGTCCGCGCCGAGTTCGAGGCGCACCCAGACGCCGCGCCGCTCGCGGATGCGCGCGATCTCGCCGACGAGCGGGACCGCCCCGTGGTCGGCGCCGAGCGCCGGCAGGGCGAGCAGCGGCGAGGGCACGGAGACCACCGCCAGATCGCGTGCCTGGAGGGTCGAGTCCAGCCAAGCGGCAGCCACGCCGAGCACCAGCGCCGGGAGGATGAGCGCGAGCGGTCCGGTGCCCGCGGCCCGGCCGCGCCACGTGCGGCGCGACGCCCAGCCCCATCCCGCAAACCAGAGGGCGAGGGCGAGCACGGCAATCGGGAGCGGCGGCACCGGCCAGACCCGTGCCGTGCCGCGCAGTTGCGGGGCGCGCACCAGCGAGAGTCGGCCACGCAGTTCGCCATCGCGCGGCGAGAGCCGGAGCGCGCGCTGCCATCCCTGCACCGCGCTGGCGGTGTCGCCGGCCTGCCAGGCGGCGGTGCCGAGGTTGGCCCACGCATTCGGGTCGCGCGGCGCGGCGGCGGCGCTGCGCCGGAACGCATCGCGCGCACGCGCGTAGTCCGCGCCGGCATAGGCCGTGGCGCCGTCGGCAAACGCGCGCGTGGCGTCAATGGCACCGGCGGGGCGCACGCATCCCACCACGAGCGTGAGCGCCAGGAGGAGGATCGGCAGGGCGCGGCGGCGCGCTTCGTGGTCGATGCGCGCGAGGAGCGCCGCCGCACGCGCGGTGAGATCGTCCTGGGGCGACCGGGCGCGGCGCGCGAACGACTGCGTGTCGTACGCATCCCGCAGGGACTCGACCTCGCTCGCCGTCCCCTCGGTGACGCCTTCGAGGCGCAGGGCGGCCGCGAGCTGTCCCGGGGCCGTGACCCGGGCGAGCACGATCCCCGTTCGCGCCTCGACCATCGCATCGAAGCGCTGCCGGCCGCTGACCCTGGTGGCGGCAACGGCCTGCGCGGCGCGCGCGCGGCCCTCGGCGCGCGCCTGGGCCGCGAGCCGCCCGGTGATCCACACCAGCGGCGCGAGCGCGGCGAGCCAGGTCCAGAGCACCGCCCCGGGAATGGCCACCGGTGCCGCGCCGGCGAGCGCGGCGCGCAACGTCAGCGGGGCGCGGGACGCCTGCGCGGTGGCGCGTGTCGGCATCGTCACGTAATCCCCGGCGCGGACCGCAAGGCGCAGCGGCAGCGTGCTCGCGCGCAGGTACTGCCGCGTGGACGGTTCGAAGTAGGGATACTCGAGCGCGGCGACGGTCTGCGTGCCGTTCACGCGCGGCGTGACGAGCCAACTGAACTCCTTCGCGCCGCTGAAGAGCGTGGGCGTGGAGTCGAGCACGATCCGCTCGTCGTGCGGCACCACGTCCGCCCACGCGATGTCCAGCGCGGGCCGCGGGAGGAGCGCGGCGTTGCCCTGCCCCTGGAGACGCAGCACGAGGACAAACGGGTCGCCGACGCGCGCGCCTTCGGCGTCGGCGCGGACCGTCGCCTCCCAACGTCCCACCGCACCGAGCCAGTCGGCGGGACGCCCGCGCGTCGGCGCCTCGATGGCCACGAAGCCCACCGCCTCGGAACGCATCGTGCGCTCCTCCTCGCGGCTGAAGAAGCTGGGGCTCTGCGGAATCGAGTAGGAGAGCCGCGCGGTGGGGATCTGGTAGCGGCCGGGGGTCAGCGGAAACAGCGCACGCCGAAAGACGTGGACCTCGACCTCTTCGTCGGTCGCGGGGATTCGCGAGAGCGGGAGGTCGTACGCAAGCATCGCGCGGGCCTCGGGCGGCACGAACTCCGGATTGCGGCGGAGCCGCTGCCGGACCTCCGTGGGGATGCGGACCGTGAGACTGTACGTCACCTGCTGGCCGACGAAGACGGTGTCGGGGGTGATGGCCGCGCGGAAGCCGACGCCTTCGCTGGGCGCGGCGCGCCCGGGCTCCTGCGCGCCAAGCGTTGCACCGCGCGCTGCGCCGAGCATTGCCCCAAGCGCCGCCGCGTGGCACACCAGCGCCGTCAACGGGAAGCGGAGCGCACGGGTCACCAGTCGCGCTCCCCGGCGGCGCGCGCCGGCGTGCTGCCGCGCTGCCGCCGTGCCTGGGTCGAGCGTTCCTCGCGCGCCGAGGCGTCGAGGAGCGCCTCCGCCTGTTGCCGTGTCATCTGCCCCTGCGGCGGAGGCTGCGGCGCGTTGGGGGTGTTCTGCTGCTGCGGCGAGTTGCGCGAGCCCCCGCCCTGCGGGATTCGCAGCGCCAGCTCGTAGTTCCACTGCGCGTCGCGGTCGCCGGGGCGCTCGAGGAGCACGGTGCGGAACTCGCGGCGCGCGTTCTGCAGCGCGGCGGTGCGGCCCTCGCCTTCGAGGCGGAGGCCGCGCTTGAGATACGCGAGCCCAAGATTGTAGCGCGCCCGGCGCCGCACCTCGCCGTCCGGCGAGTACGTGACGCGCTCGAGGGTCTCGATCGCGGCGTCGAGGGAATCGGCCGCGAGGAGTGCCGTGCCAAGATCGTAGAGCACCACGGCGCGTCGGTCCCCGTCGGCAATGGCCGCGCGATACCCGCGGATGGCCGGCAAGAGCCGGCCGGCCCGGTGATGCGCGATGGCATCGCCGAGTGAGACGTCCTGCGCGGCCAGTCCGTGCGGCGCCAGCGCCAGCACCGCCAACGGAAGGAGCGCGCGCCAGCGCGGGAATCGCGCGCCGTCCACAAGGAAGGCGTCGAGCAGCAGCAGCACGAGCGCGACGGCGAGGAACCACTGGTAGCGCGGCGGGCGGTTCACGCGCAGTTCCTCCGCGCGCCGCACCGATTCGAGGTCGGCGAGCGCACGTCGCACGCGCGTGCCCTTGTCCGTGGCCTCGGCCGGGATGAACGCGCCGCCCGCGACCTCCGCGAGCTCGCGCAGGAGCGCGTCGTCGTACCGCGTCACCACGATGTGGCCGTCGGCGTCGCGCTTGACGTCGGCGCCCCCCGTCTCGGGAAGCGGAATCGGTGCGCCGCCCGGCGTGCCGAAGCCGACCGTCACGAGGAAGATGCCCGCGCGTTTCGCGGCCCGCGCGAGCTCGAGGGCCTCGTCGCGGTCGTCGAACGCCTCGCCGTCGCTCATCAGGACGAGCGCGCGGTCGGCGCCGCCGGTTGCGGCGGCGAGGAGGTCAATCCCCTGCCGGAGCGGCGGGACGATGGCCGACCCCGCCTGACCCACGACGGTGGGATCGAGGTTCTCGAGGAAGAGCTCGAGCGCGCCGTCGTCGCTGGTGAGCGGCGAGAGGATATAGCTGCGCCCCGCAAAGGCGAGCAGCGCCACGCGGTCGCCCGGGGCCATCGCGCGGAGACGCCGCACCTCGCGCTTCATCCGTTCGAGCCGGCTGGGGCGTTCGTCCTCCGCCAGCATCGAGAGCGACGCATCGAGCGCAATGGCGATGTCGATCCCCTCGCTGTCGACGATGGCGATGCTTGTCCCCCACCGCGGCCCCGCGAGCGCGAGGGCGAGGGCAAACGCCGCCACGCCGATCCGGGTGGCGCGCCGCACCGGCGGCCGCGCGACGTCCGGCGGCCCGAGCCGACGGAGGGCCTCGGGCGAGCCAAAGTGATGGAGCCGCGCGCGACGGCGGCGGTGCCCGATGAGGATCAACGCCGCCGCGCCCAGCGCGAGGATCGGCGCGAGCCCAAGCATCCAGGGCAGGTCGACCCCCGGCATCACGGCAACGGCCCCCGCCGCCAGAGCAGGACAAGCTCGGCCGCAAGGAAGAGGAGCGCCGCCGCGAGCGGCCATTGGTACCGTTCGTTGAAGCGCGTCACGCGCGACTCCCGCAGGGGCGTGCGTTCCAGCGCATCGATCTGCTCGTAGATCCGCCGCAGCGCCTGCGCATCGCGCGCGCGGAAGTAGCGGCCGCCGGTGCGCGCCGCGATCTCCTCAAGCAGCGCCTCGTCGATCCGCACCGGACGGTTCTCGTAGCGCAGGCCAAACACGCCGCGCCCCACCGGCACCGGGGCGACGCCCTCGCTGCCGACGCCGACGGTGTGCACCCGGATCCCGAGCGCGGCCGTGGCCTGCGCGGCCGTGCGCGGGTCGATGCTGCCGCGGTTGTTCTCGCCGTCGGTGAGGAGGACAATCACGCGCGAGCGGCCGGCGGCGTTCCGCAGGCGGTTGGTCGCGGCCATCAGCGCCGTGCCGATGGCCGTGCCGTCCTCGAGCTGCCCGGGCTGCAGGTTGTCGATGGCGGCGAGCAGGACCGGGTAGTCCAGCGTCAGCGGCACCTGCGTGAGCGCCTCGCCGGCAAAGGCCACCACGCCCACCTGGTCCGCGTCGCGCCCGGAGATGAACTCCTTGGCCGTCGTCTTCGCGACCTCCAGGCGATTGCTGGGCTGGAAGTCCTCCGCGAGCATCGAGCTCGAGAGATCAAGCGCGACGACGATGCTGATGCCGTCGCCACGCAGGGTCTCGACGCGCGCGCCGGTGCGAGGGCGTGCCATCGCGACCACGGCCGCGACGATGACGAGCGCGCGGAGCGCCACGAGGAACCGCGCGGTCCACCGACCCCGCCGCGGCCCCTCGGCGAGGACGGCGGCGCGCGCGTGGACGAGCGCCGCCGGACGCCGGCGGCGGCGCCAGAGCAGCCACGCCACCAGCGGCAACAGGAGCGCCAGCGCCCAGGGCGCCGCGAAGTCGAGCGTCGCAAAACGGATCACGGCCGCCCCCGGCGCACCGTGCGCCGCAACCCCGTCGCACGAAGCTGGCGCAGGCGACGTGCCTGCCACGCCGTCTCGATGTCCTCCACGAGCGCGATCGCTGCCCCGGCCATCGCCTGGGCGTCGGCCGCACCCGTGGGCGCGCGCGCAAACGCGAGCGCCTCGGCGCGCACGAGGAGGTCGGTCACGCGCTCGGGGAGCACGGGCAAATCGGACGCCACGAGCACCGGCGCGAGTTCGGCCGCCGTGAGCGACGGGAGGGCCGTCGCAAACCGGTCGCTGAGATACCGGCGCAGCACGGCCACGTGCGCGAGCGCGTAGCGTCCGTGCTCCCCCGCCTCCTGCAACGCAAGCGCGCGCGCGTGCGCGAACCCAAGCCGTGCGCGCTCGGCGACATCCGGCCCCGCCGCCGCACGCGCCGCACGCCACGCCATCCACCGGCGCCAGCTCCAATAGCCGAGCGCGGCGAGCACCACGAGGGCGACGAGCCAGCGCCAGGCCGCCCCGTTCGCCTCGAGCAGGTCGCGGGCCGGCCGCGGGATGCGCCCGGTGCTGTCGGCGGGGAGCACCGAACGGATCCGCAGCGCCGGAAGCGTCACCGGGTGCCGTCGCTCCGCGCCGTCGCGGCGCACGGTGATGTCGGCAAACCGCAGGCGCGCGCTGCCGGTGTCGAACGCAATCAGCCGGTAGACCGCGGTGCGGTCCACGAACGTCGCGGTCGAGGCGTCGCGAACCTCGCGCGGGTCGAGCAGCTCGAGGCGCTCGAGCGAGTCGGGGAGCGCGGGGAACCGGACCTCGCTGCCGCTCGGGGCGCGCACGCGCAGCTCGATGGTAATCGCCTCGCCGATGGCGGGCGTCTCCGGCGTGATGCGCGCGGTGACCTGCGCGGGGCGCGACGGCCCCCCGCCCTGCAGCAGGAGCGCCACGAGGAGCGAGGCGCCAATCATCGGCGGCGGGCGCGCGTCTCGCGCGCGCGGAAGAAGCGCATCAGCGGGTCGACGTATCCCGCCTCGAGCGGCACGACGACCTCGTCCACGCCGAGCCGCCGCAGCATCTCCTGCCGCGCGGCGCGCTCCGCGGCGACAATGGCGGCATAGCGCGCGCGGACCACGCGCGCGCTGGTATCGACCTCCACCAAGGCGCCCGACTCGGCGTCCACGAGGCGTGCCACGCCGATGTCGGGGAGCGTGCGCTCCGACGGGTCGTCCAGCACCACCGCGACGACGTCGTGCCGGCGCGCGAGGCGCGTGAGGGGTCGCTCGAGCGCGGGGCTCACGAAGTCCGAGAGGACAAAGACGATGCTGCGGTGCGGGAGAAGCCGCGCCGCGTAGTCGAAGGCGGCCCCCAGGTCGGTCGTCCGTTCGCCGGCGCGCCACGCGAGGACGTCGCGCACGAGACGGAGCGCGTGGCGACGTCCCTTCCGCGGCGGCACCACGTGCTCCACACGGTCGGAGTGCAGCAACAATCCCACGCGGTCGTTGTTGCGCGTGGCCGTGAGCGCGAGGACCGCAGCGAGCTCGGCCGCCATTCCCTGCTTGTCCTGCACACCGGCGCCGCCGCGGCTGGAGCCCGAGCAGTCGACGACGAGCAGCACCGTGAGCTCGCGCTCCTCGACAAAGCGCTTCACGAAGAGGCGGCGCATCCGCGCGCTGACGTTCCAGTCGATCGTGCGGACCTCGTCGCCGGGCTGATACTCGCGCACCTCGGCGAACTCCATTCCCATCCCCTTGAAGACGGAGTGGTAGTCGCCGGTGAAGCGCGAGTTGACGAGCCCGCGCGTGCGCAGCTCGATCCGCTTGACCTGCCGGAGGATCTCCGGCGGGACGGCGCCCGCGCCGCGCCGTTCGGCGGCGCGCGCGCGCGTCACGGCGCCGGGACGACGGCCAGGACGCGCGCGATCACCTCGTCGCTCGTCACGTTCTCGGCCTCGGCCTCATACGTGAGGAGGACGCGGTGGCGAAGGACGTCCGGCGCCATCGCCTTCACGTCGTCGGGCGAGACAAAGTCGCGGCCGCGGAGGAAGGCGTGGGCGCGCGCGGCCTGCGCGAGCGCGATCGTCGCGCGCGGGCTGGCGCCGTACTCCACCAGGGGCGCGAGCTCCGCCAGCCCGGCCTCCTTCGGGGAGCGCGTGGCGTGCACGAGGTCGACGATATACTCCACGAGCCGGTCGTCGAGAAAGAGCGCGGCGATGGTCTGGCGCAGCGCGAGCAGGTGCTTGGGATCGGCCACCGCCTTCACCGGGATCGCGTCGCCGCCCGCCATCCGGCGCATAATCTCGCGCTCCTCGTCGCGCGTGGGATATCCCACGCGGAGCTTCAGCATAAAGCGGTCGACCTGCGCCTCGGGCAGCGGGTAGGTCCCTTCCTGCTCGATCGGGTTCTGCGTGGCGAGCACGAGGAAGGGCTCCTCGAGCACGAAGCTCGTGCCGCCGATCGTGACCTGCTTTTCCTGCATCGCCTCCAGCAGCGCGGCCTGCACCTTGGCGGGCGCGCGGTTGATCTCGTCCGCGAGGACGATGTTGGCGAAGATCGGCCCGCGCTTCACCGAGAACGTCGCCGTGGACTGGTCGAAGACCTGCGTGCCGATGACGTCCGCCGGGAGCAGGTCCGGCGTGAACTGGATGCGGCTGAACGTCGTCCGGACGGTCTCGGCGAGCGTCCGCACCGTCAGCGTCTTGGCGAGCCCCGGCACGCCTTCGAGGAGGACGTGCCCGCCCGTGAGGAGCGCGATGAGGAGCCGCTCGACCATCGCCTGCTGGCCGACGATGCGCTGAGAGACCTGATCGAGGATGTCGCGGGTCAGAGTATGCGTGGCCATCGGGGTGGGATCGGGAAGGCAGTGGAGTGGGACGGGGCGCTACTACCCCGCGGTACGTCCGGCGGTCAGTCGAGCTCGCCCCGCGAGGCGGCGAGGAGGAGATCGCGTTCCTTGGCCGAGAGCGGCCGCGCCGCGCCAGGCTCCAGGCTGCCAAGGCGGATGGGGCCAAAGGAGGTACGCACGAGCCGCAGCACCTCGAGGCCCACCGCCTCGCAGAGTCGGCGCACCTCGCGCGTGCGCCCTTCGCGGATGGTGAGCGTGAGCGCCCAGGTCCGCGGATGCGGCCCGGGAGCGACCTCGACGGATTCGGGATGCACGGGGCCGTCCTCGAGCTCCACGCCTTCGCGGATCGCCGCGGCGGCGGCCTTCACGGGGCCCTGGACGACCGCGACGTACGTGCGGACCACGCCGGCACTCGGATGCGTGAGCCGATGCGCCGCATCGCCGTCGGTGGTGAGCAGCAGCGCGCCTTCGGTCATATAGTCGAGCCGACCCACATAAGTGAGCCCCGCCTCGGACGGCACGAGATCGAACACCGTGCGGCGTCCCTCGGGATCGCTGCGCGTGGTGAGCACGCCGGCCGGCTTGTGCAGGAGATACCACTTGGCCGGTGCCGGCTGTGCCACGCGGCGGCCGTCCACGGCGATGGTGTCCTGCGTCGGATCCACGCTCTGCCCCGTGCGGGCGACTTCGCCGTTGATGGTGACCCGACCGGCCGCGACGAGCTCCTCGGCCTTCCGGCGCGACGCCACGCCCGCGCGCGCGAGGGCGCGGTGGATCCGCATCGCCGCGCCGCTCAAGTGCTCGCCGGAGCCTCGACGGCACTCATCGGCACCGCATCCGCCGCGAGGGGCGGTGCCGAGACATCGGTCGCCGGCGCGTCCGCGGCCGCGCCGTTGACGCGCAGGGCAATGGCGAGTTCGTCCAC
>CAYXQS010000043.1:0-15311 GCA_964466515.1 uncultured Gemmatimonas sp.
CATTGGCGGGGACGTCTTCCACACCGTGCGCCCGTCGAACACGGCGATCCTGCACGCGTTCCAGCAGTTCGCGCGGCTGGTGGCCGCGCTCCCGCGCACGGCGGTGGTGATCGCGGCCGGGAATCACGATATGCCGCGCTCCACGGAGACGATCTGCCTGCTGCGGCTCTTCGCGGCGCCGCTGGGGATCTACGTCGCGGACCGCGAGGCGCGGCGGTTCAGGTTCGAGGACCTCGGACTCTCGGTCCTCGCGGTGCCCGATATGCCGCCCGGCCAGCTCGACCTCACGCCGGACCCGACGGCGCGCTACAACGTGCTGGTGCTGCACGGCGAGGTGCAGGGGGTGATTCCCAACGCGGACCACGCGGACCGCGCGGCGCTGCAGATCCCGCTCGCGCAGATCACCGCCCCGGGATGGGACTACGTGGCGCTCGGCCACTATCACGTCTACACGCGGGTGGCCGACCACGTCTTCTACTCGGGGTCGCTCGACTACGCGAGCACCAACCCGTGGGGCGAGCTGGCGGCCGAAAAGGCGGCCAAGCTCCCCGGGAAGGGAATGATCGAGCGCGACCTCGCGACGAGGAAGCAGACCTTCCATCCGTTGCCGGTGACGCGGCCGTTCGTGGACCTCCCGCCGATTGATGGTCGCGGGATGTCGGCGGCGGACCTGGACGCGGCCATCCAGAAGGCAGTGGCGCGGATTGCGGGCGGCGTGGATGGGAAGGTGGTGCGGCTCGTGGCGCGCGAGGTGCCGCGGCACATCGCGCGCGAGGTGGACCACAAGGCGCTGCGCGAGCTGCAGCGGCGCGCGCTGCATTTTCACTTCGACACGCGGCGCCCCGACGTTGTGCGGCGCCAGTCAAGCGGCGCGCCGGGCCGACGCCCCTCGCTCGCGGAGACATTGCGCGAGTCGCTCCTCGCGCGCCCGGCCGCCCCGGGCGTTCCGCGCGAGGCGCTGGTGGCGCTGGGGATGCACTACCTCGACGAGGCCGAGATGGCCGAGCCGGCGCGCGAGCTTCCCGGGGCCGACGCGTGAGACTCAATCGCCTCCGTCTCGTGAACTTCCGTCAGCACGCCGAGACGGAGATCGAGTTCGACACCGGGCTCACGGGAATCATCGGTCCCAACGGCGCGGGCAAGTCGACGATCCTCGAGGCGATTGCCTGGGCGCTGTACGGCGGGAACACGGCGCGCGGCGGGAACGAGTCCATTCGCTTCCACCGCGCCGCGCCGCGCGCGCCGGTGCGCGTGGAGCTCGACTTCGAGCTCGCCGGCCACCGCTATCGCGTGGTGCGCGGCCTCTCGATGGCCGAGCTCTTCCTCGACGGCGGCGAGCAGCCGATCGCCAACTCCGTCTCGACGGTGGCGGAGATGCTGCAGCGGCGCATCGGGATGACGCGCACCGAGTTCTTCAACACCTACTTCACGGGCCAGAAGGAACTCGCGGTGATGCAGTCGCTCACCGCGGGCGAGCGTGCGCAGTTCCTCTCGCGCGTGCTCGGCTACGAGAAGCTGCGCGTGGCGCAGGATCTCTGCGCGGTGCGCCGAAAGGAACTGGCGAGCGAGGTGACGGGCCTGCGCTCGGGAATGCCCGACCGCGACGCGGTGCTGCGCGAGGAGCGGACGACGGCCGAGGCGCTCCGCGAGGCGACGAAGGCGCTGGAGCGCGCGGAGCGCCTGGAGCGCGAGACCACCGAGGCGTTGGCCGGCGTCGCCCCGCGCTGGCTGGCGGCGCAGACGGGACGCGACGAGCGGCAGCGGATCGAGACCGAACTCGCGTCGATCGACGGCGAGGACGCCGCGCTGGCGCAGCAGGGCGAGCGGCTCGCGCACGACCTGACGCAGATCGAGGAGGCCCGCACGCATCTCGCGCCGCTGCTTCCCGACCTCGCGTCGCTCGAGCGGGTGATGCAGGAGCTGGAGGCGCAGCGCGCGCTCGCGGCGAGCGACGGGCGCCGTCGCGCGCTCGAGACGTCGCGGCAGGCGCTCGCCACGGAGTGCGCCGGGCTCGAGGAGCTCATTGCGCGCCTCGGGTCGAGCGTCGCCACCGAAGCGCGCATCGCCCAGGAGCTGGAGTCGCACCGGCAGGCGGCGGAGGACGCGCAGGGGAAGCTTGAGGCGCGCCGCACCGAATGGGTGCGCGAGCGGCAGGAGGTGGAGACGCGCCTCCGCGCGATGCGCACGCAGTACGCCGAGCTGCGCGACCAGCGCGACCGGCTCGTGACCGCGGGCGAGGAAGGAAACTGCCCCACCTGCACGCGTCCGCTGGGCGAGCACTTCCGCAACGTGCTCGACGTGATCGAGCGGCAGCTCGAGACGGTGGAGGCCGACGGGACCTACTTCCGTTCGCGCCTCGAGCAGCTCGAGGCGATGCCGGCCGACATTGCGCACCTCGACGAGCTGCGGCGGAAGCTCCAGGGCGATGTGGGGGCGCTGGTCACCCGGCTGGCGCAGGTGCAGGGTGACGCACGGCAGCTCGCCCAGGCGGAGCGCGACCTCGCGGCCAAGCGCGAGCGCCTCGGGACCATCGCCGCGGAGCTGGCGACGATTCCCGGCGGCTTCGACGAGGCCGTGCTGCGCGCGCTCGAGGCGGACCACGCGCGGCTGGTGGAGTCCACGACGCTCGCCAACCGGCTGTCGATGGCCATCGAGCGCGAGCCGGCGGTCCGGCGCGAGGCGGAGTCGCTGGCGCGCAAGCGCACGGCGCTGGCGGAGCGCCGCGCGGCGGCCACCGAACGGCTCGGCGCCTTCCGCATCCCCGAGGGGGATTTTGCGGAGCTGCGGCGCCTGCACGACGGCGTGGCGGCGGCGCACGCGGACGCGGCGCAGAAGGCGGCGGCGGTGCGCTCGACGCGCGACCTCGCGACCGCCGCGGCGGAGCGCGCCGTGGCCGCGCGCGAGGCGTTCGTGGCGCTCGAGGCACGGGTTGAGGCGCTCGAGGGGCAGCGTCGGCTGCACGACGAGCTCCACCGCGCGTACACCGACCTGCGCACCGACCTCAACTTCCAGCTCCGTCCCGAACTCTCCGAGCTCGCCTCGGCGTTCCTCACGGAACTCACCGACGCGCGCTACACCGAGCTCGAGCTCGACGACCGGTACCGGCTGCTGGTGCTGGAGGAGGGAACGCCCAAGCCGGTGATCTCGGGCGGCGAGGAGGACCTTGCCAACCTCGTGCTGCGCCTCGCGATCTCGCAGATGATCGCCGAGCGCGCGGGGCAGGCGTTTTCGCTCCTCGTGCTGGACGAGGTCTTTGGGTCGCTCGACGACGTGCGGCGGCAGAACGTGCTCGACCTCCTGCGCGGCCTGCAGGACCGATTTGACCAGGTCATCGTCATCACGCACATCGAGGGCGTGCGCGACAGCCTCGACCGCGTGATTAGCGTGGGCTTCGACGAACAGACCGGGGCCGCCGTGGTGACGCGCTCCGAGCCGGGGCTCGCGGACCTTGCGTTGAGCGCCGCCGGGACGGCCGCGTGACCGACGTTGCCGGGCGGACCAGCGGTCCCTTCCCGATTACGCTCGACGACCTCCCGGCCCTCAACGACCTGTTCAGCGAGGTGTTCAGCGAGCGGTATCGCCGCGACGGGATGGCCGGGGTGCGCGTGCCGCCGCTGAACCCGGCCATCTGGCGGTTTGCGATCGAGGGCGCGGCCGCGGGCGCGATGCTCTGGCGCGACGGCGAGGGGCGGATCGCGGCGTTCAACCTCGCGCACGTCTCCGGCCGCGAGGGATGGATGGGACCGCTCGCGGTGCGCGACGACCTGCAGGGCCGCGGCCTTGGGCGAGCCATCGTGCGCGCGGGCGTGGGGCATCTCCGGCGCGCGGGGTGCACGGCCATCGGGCTTGAGACAATGCCGCGCACGATGGACAACATCGGCTTCTACGCGACGCTCGGGTTCGTGCCGACGCATCTCACCGTGACGCTGGCGCTCGGGATGGGGCGCGGCGACGCCGAGGCGCCGGAGCTCCTCTCGACGGCGGGGGGCCCGGCCCGCGAGGGGCTCATCGCGGAGTGTGCGGCGCTCGCGGGCCGCGTGCGCGCCGGGTGCGACTACTCGCGCGAGCTGGCGCTCACGCTGCGCCACGGGCTCGGCGACGCCATCCTGCTACGCGGGCGCGACGGCACGGTCGAGGCGTTTGCGCTCTTCCACGACGCGCCGCTCGTCGAGGGACGGAACCGCGAGGAGCTGCGCGTGCTCAAGCTCGTGGCGGGGGACGTCGCACGGATCGGCGCGCTGACCGCCGCCCTGCGCGCGCAGGTCCGGCGGAGCGGGACGTTGCGCGCGGCCATCCGCGTGCAGGGCGAGTATCCGGAGCTCTTCCGCACGCTGGTGGGCGCGGGTGCGCGCGTGCGCTGGACCGACCTGCGGATGACGCTCACGGGCTACGAGGAGGCGCCGCCGGTGCGCGGGATCGCGCTCTCCAACTGGGAGATCTGAGCGCTATTTCTTGCCGCGCGCGCGCGCCGCGCGCTGCACCGCGCCGAAGATCACGAAGAAGACGCCCAGCGTGAGGAACAGATGGATGATCCCCGGCGCCCCGAAGGCGAAGGTGCCGGCGGCCCAGAAGGCGAGCATTGCCACGCCGATGATGGTCAACAGGTCCATTGGTGGGATGGCGGTAAGGGGGAACTCCGATTGACGGCGCGCGGAACGGCTCCTAGCTTTTGCCCTACGAATATCGGGACGGGGAGAATTCATTTTTTGAGCCGATAAGTCCTCCGAAGCGGATCCGACATCTCTGCTGCCGTCACGCCCGGACGCCGGGAAGACGAAAGTTGGGTGAGGGCCTTACCCATTCGACAGGGCTTCAAAAACCTCTCTCCGCTCCCACTCCTTGCCGAAGCTCCGTCCGTGCCTGGGCGGAGCTTCGGTCGTTCCGCGGCGGGGCCCCGTGGCGGAACCCCACGCCCCGCTACAGGCTTAATGTAACGTGCCGATTGTCTCCGCCACCCGCCTCGTCCGCTTCAATGCGGCGCACCGCGTCTACAATCCCGCGTGGAGCGACGCGGAGAACGCGCGCGTCTTTGGCAAGTGCAACAACCCGAACTGGCACGGCCACAACTACACCCTCGAGGTGACCGTCGAGGGGACGCCGGACCCGGAGACGGGGTACACCTTCGACCTCGGCGAACTCAAGCGGATTGCCGAGCGCGAGGTGGTGGCGCATCTCGACCACAGGAACCTGAACCTCGACGTGCCCTTTCTGGCCGGGACGATCCCGACCACGGAGAACCTCGTGGTGGCGTGCTGGCGGCAGTTGGAGGGGAAGGTGGCGCCGGCGCGGCTCGCGCGACTGAAACTCTGGGAGACGGAAAACCACTATGTCGAATACGACGGCCGCTGAGGCCGCGCGCCGCGCGGTCCGCGGGACCTCGGCCGCCGACGCGTTCGAGGCCGGCGTCGGCCTGACGGACAGCCGGATGCTCGAGTTTGAGAACATCGTGCGTCGCGAGCTCGAGCTCATTGGCGAGGACCCGGCGCGCCAGGGCCTGCTGAAGACGCCGGAGCGGGTGGCGAAGTCGATGGCGTGGCTCACGCGTGGCTATGAGATGAGTGTCGCCGATGTCGTCGGCGACGCGGTCTTTGACGAGGAGCACGAGTCGATGGTGATGGTGCGCGACATCGAGCTCTACTCGATGTGCGAGCACCATATGCTGCCGTTCTTCGGCAAGGCGCACATCGCGTACATCCCCAAGGGGCGGATCGTGGGGCTCTCGAAGCTTCCGCGGATCGTCGAGGTCTTCGCGCGCCGCCTCCAGGTGCAGGAGCGGCTCACGGAGCAGGTCGCCCAGGCCATCGACGAGGTCCTGCACCCCGAGGGCGTGGGGGTGGTGATTGAGTGCGAGCACCTCTGTATGATGATGCGCGGGGTGGAGAAGCAGAACTCAAAGACGATCACCTCGTCGCTGCGCGGGTCGTTCAAGGACTGCCCGATGACGCGCGACGAGTTCCTGCGTCTCGCCTACGGCCCCGCGCGGCCGTGAAGGGACGGACGGCGCTGGTCACCGGCGCGTCGCGGGGGATCGGGGCGGAGGTTGCGCGCGCGCTGGCGCACGCCGGGGCGCGCGTCGTGCTGGTGGCGCGCTCCGCCGATGACCTCGCGGCGCTCGCCGCGGAGCTCCCGCACGGTGCGGTCGCACTCCCCGCGGACCTCGCACAGCCCGACGCGGTGCCCACGGTGGCCCTCGCCGCGCGCGAGGCGCTGGGCGCCGATCCGGACATTCTGGTGCACGTGGCGGGCACGTTTCCGGTGGCGCCGATGGAGCACTCGAGCGACGCGGCCATCGCACTCACGCTCGCGCTGAACGTGGCGGTGCCGCTGCGGCTCACGCGCGACTTCCTGCCCGCAATGCGCGCGCGCGGCTCCGGGCACGTCGTCACGATCGGTTCCGTGGCGGACCGGTATGTCTTTCCGTCCAACGGGGTCTATGCGGCGAGCAAGCACGCCCTGCGCGCGGCGCACGAGGCCCTGCGCGCCGAAACGCGCGGCAGCGGCGTGCGCGCGACGCTGATTTCGCC
Organism: uncultured Gemmatimonas sp.; assembly: GCA_964466515.1. GTDB lineage: Bacteria > Gemmatimonadota > Gemmatimonadetes > Gemmatimonadales > Gemmatimonadaceae > Pseudogemmatithrix. Next base: position 6,525 of record CAYXQS010000043.1, read on the forward strand.
CTCGGCCACCGACACGGCGCTCTGGGACCCGCACGACCCGGACGGATCGGCGCACCTGCCGTCGCGGTCGGAGATGCTTCGTGCGGCGGACGTGGCGGACGCGGTCCTCTGGGCGCTCACGCGCCCGGCGCACGTCGACGTCGACGAGCTGCGGCTCTCGCGCAGCTAGGCCGCGCCGACACCCGCGAGGACGTCGTCCTCGAACTCGTCGGCCAGCGCGCGCGTCACGTCCAGCAGGCTCTCGGTCCGCTCGAAGAGCGCACGCTGGCGCTCCGAGCTGGTGGGTGCGCCGTCCGCGAGCCGGCGGAGGTCCGCCACGTACGGCGAGTCGCCGGCCGCGAACCCGTCGGCCACCAGTTCCTCGAGCGTGCGCGCGAGGTAGGGGCGGAGGGGCATCGTCGTGCCGTCGTTTCCCGTGATGTAGTCGGCGTCCATCCCGTGCCGCGAGGCGCGCCACTTGTTCTCCCGCACGCGCCACGCGGGCGGGAAGGAGCGCCCCTCGCCGGCGGCCACGCGCGCGCCGGCGCGCCGCGCCAGCGCCTGCACGAGGGCGACGACCATCGAGGTCTCGCGGATCGTCGCCAGGCCGTCGCAGACGCGGATCTCGAGCGTCCCGTAGCGCGGGCTCGGGCGGATGTCCCACCAGAGGTCCTTCAACGACGTGATGGCGTTGGCGCGCTGCAGCGTCGCCACCAGTTCGCAGAACTCGTTCCAGTCGTGGACGAGCGCCGGCATCCCGCCCGTGGGCAGCGCCTCGAAGACCGTGATGCGTGACGACGCGAGTCCCGTGGCGTGCCCCTGCCAGAAGGGCGAGCTCGTCGAGATCGCGAGCAGGAGGCCGAGGTCGTAGAGCAGCTCGTTCTGCACGGCGATGCAGGTCTCGGGGTCCGGCATCCCGATGTGGACGTGCAGTCCGAAGATCATCAGGCGTCGCGCAATCCACTGGTTGCGCGCGATGAGTCCGTGGTAGCGGTCGGCGGGAAAGATCTCGCGTTCGTGGTAGGCGGCGAAGGGATGCGTGCCCGTGGCGATGAACCGCACGTCCTGCTCGCGTGCGAGGGGCATCAGTCGACGCGCGGTGGTGCGCAGGTCGGCCTCGGCGGCGGCCGCATCCGCGCAGATCCCGGTGGAGATTTCCAGCATCGACTGGAAGATCTCGGGCTGTACCGTGGGCGGGCCGCTCCAGCGCGCGAGGAGCTGGGGGGCCTTGGAGGCGAGGGCGAGCGTCTCCCGGTCAACGACCTGGAGCTCAACCTCCACTCCGAGGGTGAAGGGCTCCGACTTGGCGAACTCGAGCATAGGCGTGCCGTCGGGATTCGCGGCGCGCGCATCGTGCGCACGCCCAGGATTGCTAACTTACACCCGTGACCGTGCCAAGGGACCCCTGATGCGATTGGAAATTGCCGAGCGGATGCGGTGTCCGGGGGCGCACGCCCCGATGCCGCTGATCGTGGTGGCACGCCGCCGCGTGGGGCGCGAACTCATCGAGGGGTTCGCGGGATGCCCCGTGTGCCATCTGGAGGCGCGCGTGCGCGGCGGGGATGTGTACTTCCCGGGGGCCGTGCCGCCGGCCGATGCGCCGCACGCGTCGCCCGTGGACGACGCGGCGCGCGACCGGCTCCTCGCGCAGCTCGCGCTCGCGCAGGATGGCGGCGCGATCCTCCTGACGGGACGTTACGTCGCGCTCGCCGGGGCGATCTGCCGCGCCCTTGACGTCGCGGCCATCTGTCTCGGACGCGGCACGGGGGATGCCGATGGCGCGAGCGCGGTGCATCTCGCGGGGCGGCAGGTTCCGTTCACCGATGGCGCGTTCCGGGGCGCGGCCCTCGATGCCCCGCTCGACGCATCGACGGCGCACGACGTGGCGCGCACGGTGATGGTGGGCGGACGGATCGTCGGCGCGCAGCCGCTCGCGGTCCCGACGCTCGCGCAGCCCCTCGCGCAGGACGCCAGGGAATGGGTGGCCGAGCGTACCGCGGAGTCCGGTGCGGTGATCCCGCTGCGCCGCGCCTAGCGGGGCCTGGCCGACCGCTCAGCCCTCGGCGTAGAGCGAGTCGATCAGGTCCTTGTAGGACTGGTCCACGACCTTGCGCTTCACGCTGAGCTTTGGCGTGAGTTCGCCGCGCTCGATCGAGAAGTCGTGCTCGAGCAGCCCGACCTTCTTGGGTGTCTCAAACGACGCGAGCCCCTCGAGCGCGCCCTGCACTTCCTTGTCCATCTTCGCGCGCACGGTCGGCATCTCCAGCAGTTGGCGGCGGTCGGTCCAGATGATGTTCTTGATCCCCGCCCACTTCTCGAGGTTGTCCCAGTTGGGCACGATCAGCACAATGGGATACTTCCGCTTGTCGCCGATCATCACGGCCTGCGAGACGTACTTGTTGAGCTTGATGCGGTTCTCGATCGGCTGCGGCGCGATGTTCTTCCCGCCCGCGGTCACGATGATGTCCTTCTTGCGGTCCGTGATGCGGAGGAAGCCGTCCTCGAGTACGCCGATGTCGCCGGTGTGGAGCCAGCCGTCGGCGTCGATGGATTCGGCGGTGGCTTCCGGACGGTTGTAGTAGCCCTTCATCACGTGTGGGCCGCGCGTCAGGATCTCGCCGTCCTCGGCGATCTGCACCTCGACGCCCGCGATGGGCTTTCCGACCGTGCCGATGCGGAACGCATCGTCGCCGTTCACGGCGATGACCGGGGAGGTCTCGGTGAGGCCGTACCCCTCGAGGATCTTGAGTCCCGCCGCGTAAAAGAACTTGTTGATCGACGGCGCGAGCGGCGCGCCGCCGGACACGAAGTAGCGGAGCCGTCCGCCCGTGCGCTCCTTGAGCTTGGAGAAGACGAGCTTTTGCGCGGGCCCGTACTGCCAGGCGAGCAGGCCGCGCGGCTCCTTGCCGGCGAGCTTCCGGTCGGCCCAGCGGTCCGCCACGGCCGCGGCCCACCGGAAGATCCGCGCCTTGACCGCCCCCCCGGACATCGCGTTCTCCAGCACGCGTGCGTACATCTTCTCGAAGAGCCGCGGCACCGACATACAGAAGTGCGGCCGTACCTCCGTGAGATTGAACGGCACGGTGTCGATGCTCTCCGCGTACGCGATGCTCACCCCGCACGCGAAGAACAGATAGTCGCCCATCCGCTCGAAGATGTGCGAGAGCGGGAGGAAGCTCAGCGCGACCTCGCCCGCGACCACCGGCACCTTCGCCCGGGACGCCAGGACGTTTGACGCGATGTTGTCGTGCGTGAGCATCACGCCCTTCGGGAGGCCGGTGGTCCCCGAGGTGTAGATGAGCGTCGCGAGGTCGTCGGGGCGCACGGTGAGCGCGGCGGCGCGCCACTCGGCGGCCTTTGCGTCGCTGTCGAGCGCGGCGCCGGCCGTCTCGAGTTCGTGCAGCGTCATATCCGCGCCCGGGGGGGCCGGGTCGTCGAACGAGATGATTTTGCGCACCGTCTTGAGGTCGGCGCGCACCGACGCGGCCTTGGCGGCCTGCGCGGCGGTGGAGACGAAGACCACCGCCGCCCCGGAGTCGTTGAGCGGATGCACGATCTGCTCCGCGGGCAGCGTCGGATAGATCGGCACGTCGGTCATCCCGCCGCCGAGGCAGGCCCAGTCGGCCAGGGCCCACTCCGGGCGATTCTCCGACATAATCCCCACGCGGTCGCCGCGGTTCACGCCGAGCGCGCTGAGCCCGAGCGAGATCCGTCGCACGCGCTTGAGGACCGCGCGGTGCGCGATCGGCTGGAAGGCGCCGTCTTTCTTGAACTGATAGGCGTTCGGCAGGTCGAACCGATCGATCGCCTCGAAGAAGAGCTTGGTCAGGGTGCTCGGCGCAGGGCGCGGGCCTCCGGTCGCGTTCATCGGTCGTAGCTCGTGACGAGGGGTGGGGTCAGGGGGCGGGCGGAGCGACGTGCACCACGAAGCGCACGGGACTGCCGGGCAGCTGCACGCCGCGGGCGCGGACCTCCGCGACAACGATGAAGCTGTCGACCGCCGAGGGGAGCACGTTGGCGTAGACACGGAGCCGCCGCGAGGACGTGCCGCCGGCCTTCGTGGTATCAAGGAGCGTACGCCGCGTGCCGCCGGGTGTCCAGAGCGCGACCAGCGTCGTGTCGTTGAGGCCGAGGGTGTCGCCGTCGTGGATGATGCGCCAGCGGACGAGCCATCCCTTCACGCCGGGGCTGAGCCCGCCGACGGTGTCCTCGCTCGTGACGGTGAGCGCGAGCGCAGGGGACACGTTCGTGCCCGCGTCGGGCAGCGTGTAGCCGTAGTTGATCGTGGCGCTCGTGGGTCCGGCGACGGTGTCGGGCTCGCGGGTCACATCGACGGTGCGGATCCCCGACTGCAGCCCCGCGATGCTCGCCAGGAGTCGCACCTGGCCGTCGCGCCGCGTGGCTGTCAGGTAGCCCTCGGGCGAGATCGCCACGCCGGTATCGAGCGTGAGGTACTGGATCGGCGCGCCGACCATCGGCTGGCCGTTGCCATTGTACGCGATGGCGACGAGCGGCGCGGCGGCACCGGTGCTGTCGCGCATCGTGTCGCCCGTGACGAGGGCGGGAAAGGGAACGCCCTCGAAGTCGAGGGCGGCGATATCGGTGGGGCCGGCGAGCTCGTTGCAGCCCGCGGCCACGGCGGCGGCAAGCACCAGCGGTGCGGCGAGCCGTCCGGCGCGGCGCATCAGTGCCCCGTACGTTCGGCGAGCAGCGTCGCGAGGTTCACGTAGGCCTGCGACGCCGCGTCCGCGGGAGAGCGCACCACCGCCGGCTGTCCGGCGCCGAACGCCTCGGCGATCGCCGCCGTGCGCGGGATGACGATGTCGAGCATCAGGTGCGGCGGGACCTTCTCGCGGATGTACTGCACCGTCGTCTCGCACGCCGCGTTCCCCGCCTCGTACATCGTGAGCAGGATGCCGTCGAAGACCAACTGGTGATGGGTGGCCACGATGTCCTGTACCCCGCGCAGGATCTGCGGCGTGGTCTGCAGCGCCAGCGGCTCGGCCTGCAGCGGGATCAGCACGCGATCGGAGGCCGCGAGGGTGCGGCGCGTCACCGGGCCGAGCCCGGGCGGGGTGTCGACCACCACCATATCGCAGCGGCTGGCGGCGGCCTCGAGCATCCGCGGCAGCAGGTCCGACGAGGCGATCTGCTCCTGATACGCCGTGTGGTCCACGGCGTCCGTCACGCGCCCGGCCAGCATCACCCGCAGCCAGGGGAGCGTCGTCGGCAGGAGGACCTCGCGCAGCGTGCGTTCGCCCGCGAGGTGATCGGCAAAGCCGTACGTCGGGTGCCCCGCCCGGAGTCCGGCGCCGAAGCGCACCGAGCCCTGCGGATCGACGTCGACGAGCAGGGTCTTGAGGCCGCGCCGCGCAAAGGCGGCGGCGAGGTTCACGGCGGTCGTCGTCTTGCCGACACCGCCCTTCTGGCTCACGATCGCGAGGATGGTTCCCACGTCAGCTTCCCGGAGAGGGGAGCGTGCTGTCGTTGGCACGCAGGTGATCGAGTGTGGCCTGTGCGTGGGCGATCCACCGCGCCGCGTCAGGCCCTTCAGGAGGATGCGCCAGGAATGCGCGCAGATGCTTCATTGCAAACTGGGGATCGCCGCGCTTGATCAGCAGGAAGGCGATCCCGTAATGCGCCCCGCTCAGCGCCGGGTCGATTTCGAGCGCCTTCCGGTAGGCCCGCACCGCCTCTTCTACCCGCCCGATCCGCGAGAGCGCGATCGCGAGGTTCTGCAGGACTCGCAGGTCGTCCGGATGCTCCCGCAACGCCAGCCGATACGACGTCACCGCGGCGTCGAAATCGCCCTGACGCTCCAAGACCAGCGCCTCGTCCAGATAGTCGAGGCGCTGCCGGTGTTGCGCGGACTCGGAGCGGCCGCCGAACAGGCGGTCCCAGAATGACATAGCGGTGGGCTGGGCGGGTATCCCGCACAAGCTATTGATGCGCAGAGGGGCCAGCAACCGCAGGTGCGCCAAGCCGTCACGCGGGGTAGCTTCCGGCCGTCCCTCTGGCACAGGAGCCCGTATGCCGACTCGACGTTCCCCCCTCTCCCCGGCACGGGAGACGATGGTCGTGGAGTGGCCCCTGTTCGGGGAACTCTCCCGTGCACTCGCCCTCAAGGTTTCCCGCCATTTCGACCCCGAGCTCGTCGTGGGTGTCGCCACGGCGGGCGTGGTCCCGGGGGCGGTGGTCGCGGCAATGCTCGACCGGCCCTTCTACGCCATCATCGTCAGCCGCCGCTACCGCGCGGGCACGGTGCGCGACACGCCGGCCGTGCTCTCCGCCGCGCCCACCGAGGTGAATGGCCGCCGCGTGCTGATTGTCGATGAGACGTGCAACAACGGCGACACCCTGCGTCTGGCCATCGCGGCAATCATCAATGCCGGCGCGAGTGAGGTGCGCACGGCGGTCTCGTTCCGCACGGGACCGTACAAGCCGGATTTCCACGCGCTCGAGACGGAGGCGACGATCGTGCTTCCCTGGGATCGCGAGCAGATCGTGGAGGGCGAGCTACACCCCAATCCGAAGTACGCCGGACTGCCGCTCGACGGCCAAGCCGACTAGGCGAGTTCCTTCAGCGCGTCGGCGTAGCCGACGCCGTCGGTGATGCGCTTGTAGACGTGCGCAATCACGTCGGGGCTCGCCAGCAGGAAGCGGCAGCGCGCGCCGAGCGCCGAGCGGCACTCCACCTCGAGGCATCCGATGGCGCCATCCGCCACGCGCCCAAAGAGGTCCGCGAGCATCCCGGCGGAGTAATAGCACGACGGGTACGGCATCGCCGCGGCCGGGTCGGCCTCGCCCCAGTTCACGGAGTCAAACGCCACGGCCGTGTCGCCGAGCGGCTCCATCGTCACCGTGCCCCAGCCCGTGTCGGCAAAGAAGCGCGCGGCGGCCTGCTGGAAGCTGGCATAGGCCAGCGTCTCGGGCGCGCCGAGCCCGCTGGACGCGCACCAGTCCTTGAAGGCCGCGAAGACCGTGTCGCCGCCCGCATAGCCCGCTTCCTGGAGCACGGCCGCGAAGCCGTCGCCGAGGTCGCGCACGAGCGAGGCGCGCAGCGTGGTGAGCGAGGCGCGGGGAACGGCCGAGAGCGCCGAGGCGCTGAGCGTGAACGGGGTCATCGTGCGGTCAAAGAAGGTTCACCGGCCGAGCCGGCGCAAGAGTTCGGCTTCGTCGATGACGGGGATGCCGAGCTGCCGCGCCTTCTCCAGCTTGCTGCCGGCCTCCTCGCCGGCGACGACCATGTCCGTCGCCTTGGAGACGGAACTGGTCACCTTGCCGCCGGCGTTCTCCACCAACTCGGTCGCCTGCGGCCGCGAGAGTGTCGGCAGCGTCCCGGTAAGGACGACCTTGAGTCCCTTGAGGACACCGTCGAGCGGCGCGGCGTCCGGTTCGTCCATTCGGAGTCCCGCGGCCCTGAGCCGCGCGACGAGCCCCTGCATCCCCGCGTCGTCAAACCAGGCGCGGATTGCCTCGGCCATCGTGTGTCCGACGCCGTGCAACGCCTCGAGGGCATCCACGGATGCCGCGGCCAGCGCGCCCATTGAGCCGAACGCGCGCGCGAGGATCTTGGCCGACTCCGCGCCGACGTGGCGGATCCCGAGCGCGTTGAGGAGCCGCGAGAGTGGCTGCTCCCGGGATGTGCGGATGGCCTCGACGAGCGCCTCGGCGCTCTTGCGCTGGAATCCCGGCACGCCGCCCGTGGGCTCCTCGCCCCTGGCGCCCTTTTTGGGAACGAGCTGGTCGACCGTGATGCCGTAGATGTCGGCGGCGTCGGCCACGAGCCCCGCGGCGATGAGCTGCTCGAGGCGCTGATAGCTGAGTCCGCGGATATCCATTCCGGCACGCGACACGAAGTGCGCGAGCGCCTCGAGGCGACGGCCCGCGCAGGCCAGGTTGGGGCAGTAGGTCGCGATCTCTTCCTCGTCGCGGAGCGCGGCGGTGCCGCACACCGGGCAATGCGTCGGTGCCGTGACGATCCGCTCCTCGCCCGTGCGTCGTTCCGGCACGGGACCGAGGACCTGCGGGATCACCTCGCCGGCACGCTTCACCTGCACGATGTCGCCGATGCGGAGGTCCTTTTCCGCGACGAGCTCGAAGTTGTGGAGCGTGGCGTAGTTGATCGTGGCGCCGCCGACCTCCACGGGCGCGAGGACGGCGCGCGGCGTGAGCGCGCCGGTGCGCCCCACCTGCACCTCGATCCCGAGGAGCCGGGTCTCGGCGAGGTCGGGCGCGAACTTCCGCGCAATCGCCCACCGCGGCACGCGGCCGCCGATGACGCCAAGCTCCGTCTGCAGCGCGAGCCGGTTCACCTTCACCACGCCGCCGTCAATGGCAAACGGCAGTTCGGCGCGGACGGTGGCCTCGAGTTCGCGCGCCCACGCGTTGACGGCGTCGATGGTGGCGCAGGCGCGGCGATGCGGCGCCACGGGGACGCCCCACGACACCAGCGACTCCAGGAGCTCCCATTGCGTGGCGAACGAGAGCGCGGGGGTTCCCGGCACGGCGAAGGCGTAGCCGAAGAACCGGAGCGGCTTCTTGGCCGACTCGCGCGGATCCTTCTGGCGGAGCGCGCCCGCGGCCGAGTTCCTGGGGTTCACGAAGACCGGCTCGTCCGCCGCCACGCGCTCCGCGTTCATCCGCTCAAAGCCGTCGTAGGTCATATAGACCTCGCCGCGAATCTCGATGAGCGGCGGCCACCCCGTGCCCCCGAGCTGGTGCGGGATATCGCCGATGGAGCGGAGGTTGGCCGTGACGTCCTCGCCGACGGTGCCGTTGCCGCGCGTGGCGCCGGTGACCAGCGCG
>CAYXQS010000044.1:0-3782 GCA_964466515.1 uncultured Gemmatimonas sp.
TCCGCGATGCGGGGAAGGTCTATGCACCCACCGAACTCGGCGGGTGCATAGACCTTCCCCGCATCGCGGAGCACGAGCGCATCCGCGGCGTCGGGCATCGCGAGGTTCTCGCTCCCGCAGATCACGCGGAGCGCGGCGTTCGCGGCGCAGGCCTGCACCGTCGCGTGGTCCAGCGTCCCGCCGGCCGCGTTGACCACCAGCGCGTCCATCGACTGCGTCAGGAACTCCCGCTTGCCGTCGGGCGCCCAGGTGCGGATCCCCAACGTCTCGAGCTCCGCGCGCCGCTCGGCGCGCGACTCGCACACCACGAGCACCGCCTCGGGCGCGTCCTCGCGCAGCCGGCGCACGATGTACATCCCGATATTCCCGCAGCCAACCAGCCCCAGCGTCGCGCGCTCCACCGGCACACGGCACGCACCCAGCATCCCACGTAGCAGTTGGTAGTTGCCTTCGCCCGTCGGCACCGAGGTGTCCGCCACCACGCTCCCGCGGAACCGCGCGTTCAGGTAGGCGAGCGACGACATCGAGCCGTCGTGCAGCATTCCGTGGCCGAGGTCCTGGCCGGTGGTGAGATGGATCCCCGCCGTCTCCTCGATTTCCCTGAAGCACGCCACGGCAAAGTCCAGCAACGCCGCGTCGTTGGGCTGCCCCACGCGCGCATCGGCGGTGGGCGCGAGCACGCACTTGCCGCCGACGATCCGCGTGATGTCGCGCATCGCGAGCGGCCCGCCGACGCCGATCACGCGCGACCAGTGGACCTTCTCCTCCATCCCCATCGCGAGCGCGATGGCCTCGCGGTCCGTGGTGAACCCCGGCGACGCGGTGCGTTCCACGGGGGCGATGCGGAATCCGCCCAGCGACAGCTTCCCGGAGCCGGGCGCCGCGTGCGTCGCAACGGACAGGGTCCACGCGTGCTCCGGGTGTGTGAAGCGGTACACCCAGACGTTGGGATTGCGGGTCGTCGCGAGCTCGGGAACGAGCCTCAGCGCGTCGGCAGGTCGGAGCAGGATGGCAGGCACGGCGAATAATAACGGGTTGAGAGGCCGGACAGGGCGCGATGTCGTATCTTCCACCACCCTCACGGCGGATCGGAGACTGGGTATGCGCGCCACACGAGCGATTGCCGGACTGGTTCTCACCGCACACGCGGCCGTCGCGCAACAGGCGCCGGCGCCGATGGCGAGTCTCGACTCCGCGTGGGCGTCCATCGCACGCAGCTACTACGACACCGCGCTCGTCAACGGGACGTGGCGTGCCGCCTTCGACTCGACCCGACACGCGCTCGGCGCGTCGCCGGACGATGCGGCGGTGCGGCGGGCCATCCGCCAGTTGATCGCCGTGCCGCAGCAGTCGCACTTCGCGCTGATTCCGGCGGATGCGGCGCCCAGCCCGACGGTGGCGCGCACCGGTGACGTCCCCGGAACCACCGGCCTCGACGTGCGGATGATCGGCGATACGGTCGTCATCTGGCGCGTCGCGGACGGAAGCCCGGCGGCACTCGCCGGCATCCGCCCGGGCAGTACGGTCACGCACCTCGACACCGTCCCGGTCGACACGCTCGGCGCACGGCTCGCGCGCGCCTACCCGGGCAATCCGCGCAAATCGTCGCTCCTGCTCGCTGCGCTGGTGAACGGTCGGCTCGCCGGCCCCACCGGCGACACCGCCCGCCTCACACTCCGTGACCCCAACGACCGCACGGCGCGGTACGCGCTCGTCCGCACGCCCCTCGCCGGCCAGACCACGCGCTTTGGCAACCTCCCGCCGATGGTCGTGCGCAGCAAACTCGACTCGGTGACCATCGGTGACGGCGGTGCCGCACGGCAGATCCCGGTGGTGTACTTCTCCGCCTGGTTCCCGGTGGTGGCGCCCGCGCTCGACCGGATGCTCTTCGCCGCGCGCGGGAGTCCGGGGCTCATCCTCGACCTCCGCGGGAATCCCGGCGGCGTCGTGGGAATGCTCGCCGGCGTCGCCGGTCACTTCACCGACACCGCCACCAACCTCGGCGTGATGTACGGACGCGGCGCAACGATCAACCTGCGCTCGAACCCGCGGCGCGTGACCCTCGACGGCCAACGGGTCGACGTCTTCACCGGACCGGTCGCGATCCTCGTCGACCCGTTCACCGCGAGCACGTCGGAGTTCTTCTCCGCCGGGATGCAGGCGCTCGGCCGGGCCCGCATCTTTGGGGAGGCCAGCGCCGGCGAGGCCCTCCCTGCCGCGATGGTCCGTCTGCCGAACGGAGATGTCCTGATGCACCCCATTGCCGACCACGAAGATGCCAGTGGACGCCGCATCGAGAGACACGGCGTCGTCCCGGACGACGCGTCACCGCTCACGCGGCGCGACCTGATGGACGGGCGCGACGCCACGATGGACGCCGCGCGTGCCTGGCTCGCCCGCACCATCCCCTGACCTCCGCCACGCCCCTCACCCCAGCCGAGATCCGTTCGATGCCCACCACCCGCCGCATCTCGTTCGTCGCCGCACTCCTCGCGCTCGGCGCTGCCGCACTCCCCGCGCAGTCCACGCCCGAGTCAATCCTGGCGCGCTACACCAAGACCATCGACCCCACCGGGAAGCTCGCGACCATCGAGGGGATGGAGACCCAGCTCACGATGGAGATCGCCGCCGCGGGGCTGACCGCGATCGTCACCGCCACGCAACGTCGGCCCAACCAGATGCTGCTGGTGGTTGAACTCCCGGCCATCGGCGAGATCAGGCAGGGCTACGACGGCACGACGGCTTGGGCAAGCGACGCGATGCAGGGGCCGCGCATCCTCACCGGGCAGGAGGCGGCGATCTTCATCGACGGGGCCGACTTCAGGGCGATGGCGCGCACCCCGGACCTCTTTGCCGCAATGGAGATGGCGGACGCCGTCGAGGTGGAGGGCGAAGCGCTCGAGTGCCTGAAGCTGACCTGGAAGTCGTCGCGCGTCACCACCGAGTGCTACTCCACGGCGACCGGGCTGATGGTCGAGTCGCGGGCGCTGCAGGAGTCCGCCGCGGGCGTGATGGAAGTCGTGAGTCGGCGCGGGGACTACCGCGCGGTGGACGGCATCCTCGTCTCGCACCGGGCGACCCAGAACCTGATGGGAATGCAGCAGGTGATGACGACCACGCGGGTGGAGTTCGGCCCGCAGCCCGCCGAGCGCTTTGAACTCCCCCCCGAAATCAAGGCGCTCAAGGCGCCGTAAGCGCCTCGAGAAAGAACTCCATCATCCGCTGCGGGTTGAGCCCGGTGTGTCCGGCATCGGGCCCCACCTGCACCTCGTGGCTCTTACCCGCCGCCTGGAGCGCGCGGATGAGCTGCATCGAGTTGTTGGGGTGCACGTTGTCGTCCGCGGTGCCGTAGTAGATCATCAGCCGGCCGCGCAGGTTCGCCACGTACTCCATCGCGTTCCCCTTCCGGTAGCCCTCGGGGTTCGCCTGCGGCGTGTACATATACCGCTCGGTGTAGATGGTGTCGTAGTGGTGCCAGCTCGTCACGGCGCTCGACGCCGAGGCCGCGTGGAACTCGTCGGGATAGCGCAGCAGCGCCAACGCCGACGCGTAGCCGCCGTACGAGGTGCCGAAGATCCCGACGCGACCGCCATCCGCCTGGCCCCTGACCCCCACCCAACAGGCTCGGCTCGACACCTTCATCGATGCCAACGGACTGCGCTGACGAAAGATACAGCATGTCGCGTCTAGTGAGGTTCAGGCGGCAAAATGTATTGGAGACCTCATGGTGAGAACCACGAGGTCGGGCCCACCAAAGCTCATGTGCCACGTCCTCGTCCTTC
>CAYXQS010000044.1:3792-15294 GCA_964466515.1 uncultured Gemmatimonas sp.
CGGCAGCTGGGCCACCGCGCGCGCGGCCGCCGCGAGGTCGTCGATCTCAACCTCGCCCAGCTTGAGATACAGCGCGTCGAGCGCGCGCTTGCCGCGCCCCGCCGCCGATCGCGTATCGACCGTCACCACCAGGAACCCGAACTCCGTCAGCGCGCTCGGCGGCGTGAAGATCTCGCGCGCGCCGTTCGTCGCCGGCCCGGCGTACACCGAAAAGAGCACGGGATACCGCTTGGTCGGATCGAAGCCCGATGGCCTGTGCACGAGCATCGGGAGCTGCGTGACGCCGTCCGCCGCCGTGTACATCACCATCTCCGCCGGCTGGAATCCCGCCGCCGTGAATGCCGCCAGGTCGCTCTCGGCCACCGTCGCCACCGCACGGCCGTTGGCGTCCATCAACCGCGTGGTCGGCGCCACGTTGTGCCGCTGCGCCACGTCGGTGAAATGCCGCCCGTTGGGCGAGACGCTCACCGTGTGGTGAAAGCTCGGGTCGGTGAGGCGGCGGTCGCCGCGGCCGTTGAGGCCCACGCGGTGCAACTGCTGCTTGAGATAGTTGTCGCCGCTCCGCGCATAGTACCAGAGCTGCCCCGCCGCCTCGTCGAGCTTCACGATCGGCCCCACCTCAAACCCGTGCGACGTGAGCGTCGTGAGGAGACGGCCCGTCAGGTCGTAGAGATAGTAGTTGCGGAACCCCGTGCGCTCCGAGGCCCAGATGAAGCGCTTCCCGTCCGCCAGCCAGGTGATGGACGGCGAGTTCTCCGTCCATCCGGTCGGCCACTCCTCGCGCAGCACCACGCGGCAGGCGCCCGTCGTCGGCGCGCAGGCCACGAACTCCATCACGTTCTGGCGCCGGTTGGTCCGGTTGGCGAGCAGCTCCGTGCCGTCCGGGCTCCAGCGCACGTTGTACACGTAGTGGCCGACGAGCTCGTCCGAGAGCGGCTGGCCGCTGCGGATGTCGAGCGTCGTGCTGCGCCCCGTGGCGCGGTCGTAGACGAAGATGTCGACGAGCGGATTGTCCGTGCCCGCCTTCGGGTACGCCTCGACCATCGAGCTTCCGGCGACGGTCGTCTGGTCCGTCTGGAGCACGTAGTCGCGCACCGGCTTCTCGTCAAAGCGGTAGTACGCGAGCCTGCTGCCATCCGGCGACCACCACATCGCGGTGATCTGGTCGAGTTCCTCGCCGTACACCCAGCTCGCGGTGCCGTACTTCACGCGCTGCGCCTCGCTGCCGTCCGTGGTGACCTGCCGCTCGTTCGCGCCGCTGCGGTCGGCAATGAAGAGGTTGCGGTCGCGGTACACCGCGCGAAACGCCGAGTCCCGCGTCCACGCCTCGGTGAACTGCCGGCCGCGTGCCGGTCCGCCGCGCCGCAGGGCCGCGCCGGGAGCGGCGGGCGCGGTGATCTCCGTCGACGTCCCCGACGCCACGTCAAGGCGCCAGCGCTTCCCGTGGAGCGCGTACTCGAAGGAGCGCGAGTCGTCCGCCCACTGCGGGTTCACCGCGCCGCTCCGCACCGACGACGCCAGCTTCGGCGCCATCTCGGCCCAGCGGGCGTAGCCCGGCATCTGCCGGAGGCGGTCCTGCGCAGCGAGCGGCGTCAGAAGGCCCGTCGAGGCGGCCAAGACGGCGACGGCGGCAAGCATATGGAAGGCGCGGCGAATCATCATCGGTCCCGGTGTGTGGTTCAGGGGGTGCAATGCGCGAATACTAGCTAATAGAAGCGCCACGCGGGCCTGAAGTCGCGCGTGAGCGGCGTATTGAGCAGCCGGGCGCGCACCATCTCAATCGGCATCCGCCCGCCCTGCAGGATCGCGTCGTGGAACTCCTTGTTCGTCATCCGGCCCGTCTCGACCAGCTCGCGATGCAGCGCACGGAACTGGAGCCCGCCGAGCATATACGCCGCCTGGTACATCGGCGAGTAGGTGCCGTTGAACGACCGCCGCACCTCCGCCTCCGCATTCGCGCGCTCGTGTCCCACCCGGTCCACGAGGAAGTCCACGGCCTCCTGCGGTGTCATCGTCCCCAACTGGACGCGCAGCGAGAAGATGATCCGCGCCGCACGGTGCGAGCGCCAGAACAGCATCCCCATCCGATCCTCCGGCGTCGGCGCAAAGCCCTGGTCCCAGAGCAGCATCTCCCACCAGAGCGCCCACCCCTCGCCCCAGAACGGCGTGCTGAACATCTGCCGGTGCGCGTTGTACCGCTGCGTCATAAATCCCTGCAGGTGATGCCCCGGGATCAACTCGTGGTGCACCGTCGCGAGGGAGAAATGCGGATTGTTCCCACGCATCGCCATCAGCTTGTCGGCGTGCTGCATCGAGTCGGTGGGGTACGCGACCTGGATGATCTCACCGCCGAGGAAGAACGGGGAAACGAGCTGCTGTCGCGGCGGCATCATCTCCATCCGCCAGACCTCGTCCGCCAGCGGCGGCACCGTCACGAGGTCGCGCGACGTCACGAACTCCACGGCGGAGCGCGCGAGGCCGCGGACCATCGCCGGCTGTTGGCCCGGCGGCACGAACGCCTGCTTCACCTGCTCGAGCGCCGCGCGCCAGTCGTCGCCAAACCCCATCTCGCGCGCCGCCTTGCGCTGTTCCGCCTCGATCCACGCAAATTCCTTCTCCGCGAGCGCAATCAACTCCGCCGGCGTATACGCAATCATCTCAAAGCCGAGATCGGCGTTCACTCCCGTCGCGCCGATTGGGTCGCCGATGATCGGCTCCTCCTCGCCCGGCCGCTGCCCCACCACCACCTCGCGAATGGCGCGGGTGTAGTTGGCGATCGCCTCGTTCGCGCGACGGAACGGATCCGCCGTCCACCACGAGAACGTCGGATCGTAGCCGGCCGAGAAGCGGTGCCAGTTGCGAAGCGCCGTCTGCAGGTCGCCGAGGTACGCAATCGTGCGCAGCCCGACAATCCGCTCGGGCCGGGGAATGCTCGCCGACTGCGGGGCCCGCGCGCGCACGGCCCGCGTCAGGCTGTCGGTCACGCGCGCGATGTCGGCCAGCGCCCTGGCCGTCGCCTGGCCGTCCGGCGTCTCGAAGCGGCGGCGCGCCTCCTCGAATCCCGCAATCACCGCGCCAAACGGCACGTGCGGCCGCATCTCGGCCGCAAGCCGTTCGTCGCGCGCGAGTTGGTCGAGCTCCTGCCGCAACCGGTTGTCGAGCAGGACATAGTCAATCTTCCCTTCCTGGCTCAACTGCGCGAAGTCCATCGCGGCCAGCCGCGTGCGCCATCCGGAATAGAACTCGCGGAGTCGTGCGGCCCGCGCCGTGGAGTAGTCCACGGTCCAGCGGCGGAGCAGCGCGTTGCGATCGGCGCCGTACCGAAGCACCGTGTCGCGGAGTTCGCTCTGGGCCGTCGGGGACGGCGGAACGAGGCGCTGGGTCTCACCGATCGTCGGCGAGAACGCGAGCAGGGCGACGCACAGGGCAAGGACCGACGGGCGTGGGGCGGACAAGATGGGACGCCTCGCATAAAGGGGGGGTGACGGCCCGTCGAAATTCGCTCCGTGGGCGGGCTCCCGCAATCGCTCGGCGGTTTGGACTGTGCCGTGGGCTGGGAACGGCGGTCACCACGAAGGCACGAAGGGCGCACTGCGCGGGATGGCTTCGCGACGGACGTAGGGCATTCGTGCGCCGGCCAAGTTTTTCAGGGGGTCCGGATATGTCAGTGCGAATCCCCCAAAAACTGCCCCAGTGGCACGCCAGTGCCTTACGTCCGCCACCGATATCACCCAGACGCTGGCCCCTTCGTGCCCTTCGTGCCTTCGTGGTAAACCAAATAGCGCATCAGCTTGTAAAAAACCGAGTGAACTCAGGCAGATTGGGAAGGAACCGCGCCGGCGGAAGCCCCGCCAGTTCGCGGAAGTCCTTCACGAGATGGGCGTGATCGAAGTAGCCGCACGCGGCAGCCACACGCGACAGGCGGGCGGGCTCCTCGCGCCACGCCGAGAAGACCTGTTGGAATCGCACGATGCGCGCGAGGAACTTGGGCGTCACGCCCACCTGCTCGTTGAAGAGCCGTTGCAGGGTGCGCGGCGTCGTCCGCAGTCGCCGGGCAAGCTCCGAGAGATCCAGAAGCCCGTGCGACGCACGGATTTCGCGGACCGCATCCACGACCCTCCAGTCGGCAGCGGGCCCATCGGCGACCAAGGGCCCCACGTGGTCGTCGAGCGCCCGCACCCTCGCCTCGTCAGGGGCCAGGCGAGCAAGCTCCGACCAGAGGCGATCCAACGCACCGCCGAGCGCCGCGCCGAGATCCACGAAGTGGTCGCGGATGGCCACGGGGTCCTGTCGGAGCCAGGTCGCGCCCGACGCCTCGAGCCGCACGCCCACGAGATCCACCGTCCCGGACGGCCGGACGCGGAAGGGACCGGTGATCTGACCCACGAGAAAGATCCGGGGCTGTTCGCGCTCCGAGCCATCCGCCGCGATTGCCACGAACGGATCGCCGAGATTCAGGATCAGCTCCGGCGAGCCATCGGGAAACGCCGGATCGCCATCGGCCGACCCGCCGCCCGCCGACGCTGGCGCCGCAACTGGCGCCGGGTCGTCGCGCAGCAGCCAGTAGCACCGGATACTCTCGCGAAGCGCGACGGCGGGGGCAAACTCGCGGTATTGCATCTCCGGGTAACCTCGCGTCCGTGGTCGCAAATTTCCAAGTGGGGACCCTCGCGCCCGGCCAGCTTTCTGCCGTACCATCTACTAGCCCCCTCACCCCGGAACCTTCAGATGCGCGTCCGCACCCTCCTCCGCCCCGCCTTTTTCGCCATTGCCGTTCTCGCCATCGCCGCCGACGCGCCGCAGGCCGACGACGTGCGCACTGCCGGTTGGCTTGCCGGATGCTGGGAGCTCCGCGCGGGCGCCCGAGTCACGACCGAGCAGTGGATGGCGCCGGCCGGCGGCCTGATGCTGGGGATGAGCCGCACGGTCGTCCGCGACACCGCACGCGCCACCGAATCGCTCGCGCTCGCGCGGCGCGACGGGAAGGTGACCTACACGGCCAAGCCCTCCGACCAGGCCGAAACGCACTTCGCCGCGTCGCACCTGAGCGATACCCTGCTCGTCTTCGAGAACCCGGCGCACGACTTCCCCCAACGCATCATCTACCGCCGCCGAGGGGCCGATTCCGTCATCGCGCGCATCGAAGGGCCGCGGGGCGATCAGATCCGCGGGATCGACTTTCCAATGGCGCGCGTGCGCTGCGGCTAGCGGGGCGAGCTACGCCGCGGCCGCGGCCTCCACGACCTTGCCGTCAAACAGGTGTACCTCGCGGTCCGCGTGCTGCGCATAGCGCGCATCGTGCGTCACCATACAGATGGTGCTCCCCGCCTTGTGCAGTTCCTGCAGGAGCGACATCACCGCCTCGCCATTCTTGGAGTCGAGGTTGCCCGTCGGCTCGTCGGCCAGGAGGATGGCCGGGTCGCCCGCCACGGCGCGCGCGACGGCCACGCGCTGCTGCTGGCCGCCCGAGAGCTGCATCGGGTAGTGCTTGGCGCGATGGCTCATCTGCACGCGCTCCAGCGCGTTGTTCACGCGCTCGGCGCGCTCCTTGGCGCTCATATCGCGGTACGTCAGCGGGAGCTCGACGTTCTCGAACACCGTGAGGTCGCCGATCAGGTTGAACGCCTGGAAGATGAAGCCGATCTGCCGGTTGCGGACCTGCGCGCGCTCGGCCGGCGCCAACTGCGCCACCGCGTGGCCGGCCAGCTCATACGAGCCGCCGCTCGGCGTGTCGAGCAACCCAAGGATCGAGAGCAGCGTCGTCTTGCCGCAGCCCGACGGACCCGAGATCGCCACGTACTCCCCCTTCTTGATCTCGAAGTGGACGTCCGCGAGGGCGTGCGTCTCCACTTCGTCGGTATAGAAGACCTTCTTGATTCCTTCCATCTTGATCAGGGCGGCCCCGTTGCCGTTCGTCGTCATCCGTGTCGTCTCCTCGAGTGAATTGCCACTGGCCTGCACTGGGTCCCGATGCGCGTCACTTGATCCGGACGCGGTCCACGTTCGCGAACCGTGTCATATCCGACAGCACCACCTGGTCGCCCGCCTCGAGCCCGCGCAGGATCTCGATCGTGTTGACCGAGCTGCGCCCCAGCTCCACCGGCACCCGTACGGCGTAGGTGCCGTTCGGTTCCAACCTGAAGAGTCCCACCGTCCCGGAGCCTGGGCCAAACGCCGGACGCCCCGTGTAGAGGATGTTGTTCATCTTCTGGATCTCGATCGTCCCGTCGACGCTCAGGTCCGGCACCGCGCCCGGCGGGAGCGGCCCCTCCAGCATCACGTCCACGGTGACGGTCCCGCCCAGCGCCGACGGGTCCTTGCGGGCCACCACGCCCTCCACGATGCCGTTGCGGGTGTCCACGGACGCCCGCTGGCCGATTGCCACGTCCTTGGCCTGCGACTCGGGGATGCGCAGCACCGCCTTCAGCCGGCCCGGCTGCACGACCTTCGCCAGCGTCGTGCCCTCGGGCACCCACTGCCCCAGTTGCAGCGTCAGTTCCTGCAGCACGCCGGTGTCCGGCGAGCGGACCTCGAGCGAGCGCAGCCGCGCCTGCTGGTTGGCGGCGATGGCCCGGAGCTGGACCACCTGCGCCGCCTGCACCGCCACCTGCGAGTCGATGGCCTGGGCCATCAGGGCGAGGCGCTCCTGCTCGATCCGATATCGCGTCGTGAACTCCTCCGCCTGCGCCTGCCGGTTCTTCGCCTCGAACCCCGAGATCAGGTTCCGGCGCAGGAGCGAGTCGGCCGCCACGGCCTCCTGCGACGCGCTCACCCACTGGGTGCGCGTGCTGGCGACCACGCCCTCCTGCGTGAGGAGCTGGCTGCGGAGGTTGGTGCGCAGGTTGAGCAGGTCGATCTCCGACTGCCGCACCTGCTGCTCGGCCTGCATCGTCTGGATCTGCAGGTCCGGATTGGAGAGGACGAGGAGCATCTCCCCCGCCGCCACCTGGGCGCCGGACTCGACGAGCTTACGCTCGACGCGGGCCGACGCCTGCGCGGTGATCCAGCGGATATGCTCGGGGACGAGCGTGCCCGGACCGCGCACCTCGCGGACCACGTCGCCGCGGCGCACGGAGTCCACGAGCACGCCTTCGCGCGACACCGTGGGCACCGCGGGGTCGAGGCTGCTCAGGGCGAGCGTGAGGATGAGGACCGCCGCCCCGCCGCCGGCGATGGCGAGGTTGCGGCCGGTCTTCTTCTTGGGAGCGCGGACGATATCCATTCGGGTCTATGAGGCCTGGTCAGTCGTAACGAAGGGCGTGCATCGGGTCGGTCTGTGACGCGCGGCGGGCCGGCAGGAAGCCGGCGAGCAGCGCCACCGAGGCCAGCAGCAGCACCGCCGCCGTGAAGACGAGCGGGTCGTGCCCTTCAAGTTGGTACAACAGCGACCGCGCCGCACGTCCCGCCGCGAGCGCGCCGCCCACCCCCACCACACCACCGATGCCGATCATCAGCACCACCTGCCTCAGCACGAGCCGCTGCACGGCCCCGCGGTCCGCGCCCAGCGCCATCCGCACGCCGATTTCCCGCGTGCGCTGCGCCACCGAGTACGAGAGCACGCCATAGAGCCCCACGCCCGCCAGCAGCGTCGCCAGCACCGCGAATGCCGCCGAGAGGATGCTGATCATCCGGTCGAGGAAGATATTCTCCCGGATCTGCTGCGGCATCGTCTTCAGCTCCTCCACCGGCAGCGACGGATCGAGGCGCTGCATCATCGCCGGGATCGTGGCCAGGAGCTGCTCGGGCGGAAGCGCCGTCTTCACGTAGAAGTTCATAAAGCTCGTCCGCGTGTTCTGCTTCCACGGAGCATAGAACACCGGCGGGATCTCGTCCTTCACGTCGGAGTAGCCGACGTTCCTCACGAGCCCGACGATCAGGATGTTGAGCGAGTCGCCCTGCGTCCCGCTCCGCGCCATAAACTTCCCGACGGCATCCCGCCCCAGGTTGAACTTCTCCGCGAACGCCTCGTTCACCACGGCCACGCGCGTGGCCCCCGCGGCATCCGAGGCGGTGAGCCCCCGCCCCGCGATGAGCTCCATCTCCAACACCGAGAAGAAGTCCGGCCCCACCTCCGAGTAGCGCGAGTTGCAGTCGGTGTCCGGCCCGCACTCGAAACCCTGCACCAGGACGTTGGTCCCCCAGTTGTTGCCGGCCAGCAACGGGACCATCGACGAGGTGACGCCCGTGACGCCGGGAATGGCCGCGAGCTCTTCCGTCACGCGCCCGAGCAGGACGCCCGCGCGGAGCGTGTCGTAGCCCACCCGCGCCGGGGAGATCGCGAAGGTGACCACGTCGTCCACGGCGAGCCCGATGTCCACCTTCGACACGTTTACGAGACTCTTCAGGAAGAGTCCCGCCGAGATCAGCAGGCCCATCGAGAGGGCGATCTGCGCCGTCACGAGCCCGCTGCGGAAGCGCGCGGCCGCGCGGCCGCCGGCAATCTGGCCGGCCCCCGCGCGGATCGCGGTGATCAGGTCGGCGCGCGTGCTGTGCAGCGCGGGAAAGAGACCAAAAATGATCCCCGTCATCACCGCGAGCACGCCGGCAAAGATGATCACCGGCGGCTGCACGGCAAACGACATCGTCTGCGCGGCGTCCGGCGGGAGGAACGAGAGGATCGCGTTGAGGGTCCACTGCGCCACGAGCAGGCTCACCGCACCCCCCGCCAGCGCGAGGATCACCGACTCCGTGAGGAGCTGCACCAGGAGGTGACGCCGCGTGGCGCCGAGCGCGAGACGCACCCCCATCTCCGTCGCGCGGCCCGCGCCGCGCGTGAGCAGCAGGTTCGCGATGTTCGCGCACGCAATCAACAGCACCACCCCGGTGACGGCAAAGAGCATCAGCAGCGGCCCGGAGGCCTGCTCCTCGATGCTGCTCTGCCCGCGGCTGCCGGGCGCCACGATGATCTGCTTGGCCTTGAACCGCTCCAGCGTCACGTCGCTCATCCCCGTCTGGAGCGACGCCTCGACGTCGGCGAGGATCGGGCGATAGACCGCATTGAGCCCCGCCGCCGCCTGCTCCAGCGTGCCGCCTTCCTGGAGCCGACCGAACACGTAGAGCCAGTAGTCACGCCGGTTGTCGTAGCCACGGTAGGTCGGGGAGCCAAGCTCCCAGCGCATCGCGAGCGGGACATACACCACCGGTCGCGCACCTGCCGTGGCACCGGTGAACTTCTCCGGCGTCACGCCCACGACCTCCATCGTCCGGCCATTCACGATCAGCGTCTTCCCCACCACGTCCGGTCGGCCGCCAAAGCGGTCCATCCAGAAGGCGTGGCTGATCACCACCACGTCGTGCGCGCCGATGACCTCGTCGTCGGAAGGCCCGAGGAGGCGGCCCAGCGCCGGCTGCACCCCCAGCGTGGGGAAGTACGTCCCCGAGACCCAGATCCCCTCGCCCACGCTCGGCTCGTTGTCGACCGAGAGACTGGCGCCAAAGAGCCGGTGGCCGGCGATGCCGGCGAGGGCCGTCTGCCCGCGTTCCAGGTCGCGGTACATCGCGTAGCTGAAGATCACGTCGCAATCGCCCTGCTGATTGCACGACGTCGAGCCGGCCATCGGGCCCGGCGCGGAGAGGTTCACCAGACGCTCCGGGGACGGGACCGGGAGCGGGCGCATCAGGAGCTGTTCGAAGAGGGAGTAGATCGCCGCGTTCGACCCGATGCCAAGCGCCAGGGAGAGCACCGCCACCGCCGTCACGAAGGGGGTCTTGATCAACATCCGGATGGCGAGCTTGATATTCCGCATCGGCGAACGGGGCGAGGAGGGGCCTACTCTCTATAGATGCCGCACGAGACGAACAGGTGTTCGACACCCGCAACGAGAGAAGGGTTTGGCCGCACCTCCCCTACGCGTCCCCACGCCACCGGTTTCGCCCGGCGAACCGCCCAAACGACGAGCGCCCCCGGGGACCGTGCGGTCCCCGGGGGCGCTCGCTTTCCAACCTCACGCCTCGCCGAAATCCAGGTCGAGCAGCGTGTAGAGCGGGCCGAGCAGCACGTCGGCCACATCGAACGCGGAGGCAAACCAGTCGAACACGGCCCAGAGCATATCCTCCTGCTCCGCGCTGAGCGGATTGCCGTCCGCGTCCTCGATCACCCCGTCGCCGAACTCGTCGAGGTGGATCTTGGCAAAGACCTTGTGTCCGATCCGCACCGTGAGCGTGCCGCCGGTGGCGTAGGCGATCGTGCCGCCGATCTCGATGCGGCGCAGGCCGTTGCGCATCAGCGAGCCGATGGTGAACCCGTGGTCGCCAATCCCAAGCTGGACGCGCGTGGCGAGACCGCGGCCGGGAATCTCCGTGCGCCAGTTGATTGTCGCGTTGCCGGACGCCAGCGAGAGCCCGAGGGCGAGATTGAAGGTCAGCCGGTTGATGCCGGTCCCCACGAAGCCTTCGACCGAGATGGCCGGAAGGGCCTCCGTGCCGGCCACGGTGACCACGTACTCCATCACCTGCACGCCGCCGGTCGCGTAGACCTTCGCGCTCCCGACTCGGGTCGTCGCGGTGGAGCTGTTCACGAAGTCGACGTAGCCGATGTCATCCAGCGGGTCGACGATGTCGCCGTTGGCATCGACCGCGTAGAGGATGAAGCGCACGCCACCGGCCGGCGCGCCCGGGAGGCCGGAAATCTCATACTCCTCGGCGATGGGGTTGTACGTGAAGGTCTTGCCCAGCGCGGCAAGCGGAATCGCCGTGGCGTCCTCGCCCATCGGCTGCTCCATCACGCGTGCGCGCCAACGCTCAAGCGGACGGCGCGGACCTTCGGTGACCATTGCGGCCGGCAGGTGGTAGAGCACCGTCGCGCCGCCGGCGGCGGCGAGCGCATCGTCGATCGCGAGCCCCATCGAGGCAAACGCATTGATCTCAGGGACGTCGAGTGCGGCCTCGGCCGCGGCGATGTCGGCCTCGACCGCAACCGGGTCGACGGTCGTCGGCAACGGCTTCTCTTCACCGCACGCGGTGATCAGGAAGGCGACGGCCAACAGCGCGGCGGCCGTGCGGAGACGGAGATGCGACAGCATAGGGAGCACCCTGGAGGAAGAAAGGTTACGGGTCCGTGCGCACGACGACGCGCGCCGCCGTAGTCTACACGATGCACGCGTCCCGGAGGGAACGCGTGTGAGGTGCATCACGGCTTGGTAACCTGCGCTCCCGGGTCGCGTTCCACCTGGACCGTGTAGTCGGTGGCCAGGACCGCCACGGTGCCGACGGCCGCCCAGAACGGCAGCAACGCCGTCGCCGCGATTCCCGCGTTGAGCGGCATATCGAGCAGGACCCGGCCTTCCGGGTTCCGCAGGATGATCCGGCGGACATTCCCTTCCTTGACGATTGCCTTCAGGCGCTCGATCAGCTTGGCGCCGGTGACCTTGAACTCCTCCATTCGCCGCTCCTGGCAGGGGGTGCGCAACACTACGCGAAAGGTGTAGCGCGGGTGTCAGCGCGGCGAGCGGCGCGACGGGGGGTCAGGCGAGGAGCGTCTCGCCGGCGCGCAGGTCAACCAGG
>CAYXQS010000045.1:0-12807 GCA_964466515.1 uncultured Gemmatimonas sp.
TCGCGGCCCGATTGCTTCGCGTGGGCCGGAGCCTTCCGGCATTCTCGCTAACGTGTGCTTCTGCTGCGAGCGCTCCCATAAAATGCGGTTGCGGGGCCACTGCAGTCCTTCCATAAAGTGGAGCAGTGGCCCCGCAACCGCTACCGCACCTGCGCTCGTCGGCAGCAAGCGTCGTTATGTGGCCGCGATCTGATCCACGCGCTGCCTCCAGTCAACCCCGATGGTGTCCCACGGGCGCTGAAGCACGCGTTCAAAGAGATCCGGAACTCCGGCTGTGGGCGTGCGAAGAAACTCCTTCACCGCCTCGATGCCGCCCGCCTCATGGAGCATCTGCGCAAGGACCGCACCGGCGGCATTTCGGATTTCCGCGGACACCGTCATGTCGTAGACAATCCGGTGCAAGTCGAGCGCCGGCTGCGCGCGCAGAAGAGTCGCGAGGTGCTGCACCGCGCCACCGAAGTCTCGGCCACCCGTTCCTCCAAGCCACGACGGCACTCCCTCCGAGGCGATGAGCGATGAGGGTCCGTCGCGGAGTAGCGGCGCAAGAAGCAGGTGCGCGAGCTCGTGCCGGTACTCCTCGCCAAGCGCAGGATTGCCGGAGAAGATGCGCCCCACCCGCGCAAAGCCGCCATTCGGCCCGTAGCGCTGCGGGGTCACCGCGCCAAGAATCTCCATAGCTTGGTCAACACTTTCCGCGACGTAGTAGTCGATGCGTGGCGGCGGCTCGATGTCGAACGCGGCAGCGAGCGAATCCACAAAGGCTGCGGCGCGGTCGGCCTTGGTCGGGTTGAAGCGAAGCGCTGGCGCCACGAAAAAGTGGATGCGGCCGCGGCTCTCGCGTACCCAGGCGCTTGTGTGGTACGGCAGCGCGTTCGCCAACACCCAGCGTCGCTTCTCGCGGCGCGCATACACGGTCGTCGTGAGCACTGGTGCAGCCGAAGAGTCACGCGCACTGGAGTCATCCGCCCAGAAACGCGTCTGAATCCGATAGGCAGTGTCGACTGCCGGATTCAAGGGCGTGACCGCCAACACTCTTGCGACAGCGCCCAAAGGGAGAAACTGGCTCGCGAGGTCATAGTCGGACCACCGTGCCTGCTCTGCGGAACTCCAGAACGGAGATGGCATGCTGGCATCTATGACGCGCGCGCTCTTTCGCGACGCGAGGTACTGATCCCACACATCACGGACTTCGCGCGCGGATTCCGCTGTTGGGGGTCCGACGCAGGCGCCAATCAACGCTGCGACAACGAGCGTGCACAGCGAAACCGTTCGAGACGTCAGCCGCGGAGACTGAGGCAGCGCGACCCTTGGGCGAGGAGTCTGGCGCGCCACTCCGAGGTCAGGACTTGAGTGGGCCAAGCGCAACCCCCAGCAAGGCGAACAGCAGGATTACGAAAGACGCCACACCAACGGTCGCGGCCGCCTGCCGGAAGAGTAGCCATGATTGAGGAGCCTCTTCAAGCGGCGTATCCGATACGGAGCGCAATTGGCGCTCGGCAATGGCCCAACTGCCATAGGATGCGAAGCAGACGGCGGCGGCAGTCAGCGGAAACCACCCGGTGGGACGCGCCCAAATTGCGGCGGCGCCAACTAGAGCCCCGCCAACGATGTCGAGAACGAGACGATCCTTCGGGGTGCGCAAGGCCCGCGCGCCGAGGACGTCAGTCAGAGTCTCTTCGGAAGCAGCAGAAGCGTCCACTGTGAATCCTCGGATGAGAAAATGCCTCGTGTCCACATAACGTGGGCTTGTGCTGCGGCGGGTCAAATAGACTGCGGCGGTGGGGCCGCCGCGTACTTGCCGTAACATAGAGCGGTGGCCCCACCGCCGCTTCACTAGACCGCCGTCAGTACCAAGCGTCGTTATCTCGCGGCCCGCGCCGATATGCGTCGAACACCGACCACGCCGTGATGCCGACGAGCGCGACGATCGCGATGCCGCGAAGACTCGGCGCGGCAAACATGAGCGTGACCAGCGTCAGCGCCTCGATTCCAAAATGTGCGGCGGCGACAAAGCGGCGTTGATTGAGCTGGCCGAGCCCGGGAATCAGGACGCTCAGCAGGGCATCGCCATGCGCCATGCCAGCGTTGCGCGTGCTCATCGAAGCCATCATGGGAAGCTCCCGAGTCGGAGTGGTGTGCCGCCGAGATAACGTGATGTTGTGCTGTGGACGCTCTAATAGTGCGGCCGCGGAGCGGCCGCCACAATAACGCGGCCATCTGCACCAACTAGCGTTAGCGAGATGAACTCCGGTGAACGAGTTGGAGCGAATGGCACGCCGAGCTCGCCAGGCGGCCCAACTCCCGTCCGCTCGATGGGCAATGGTGAGCGCAGTACATCGGTAGTTGCCGTTCCCCCAAAGAGTCCACGATCGCGGCCCGATTGCTTCGCGTGGGCCGGAGCCTTCCGGCATTCTCGCTAACGTGTGCTTCTGCTGCAAGCGCTCCCATAAAATGCGGTTGTGGGGCCACTGCAGTCCTTCCATAAAGTGGAGCAGTGGCCCCACAACCGCTACCGCCCCCGCGCTTGTCGGCAGCAAGCGTCGTTATGTCGCAACTATCCCCAATAGAACAGCCATTGAATCCGCGCGAGCGCGTTCTGCAGGAACTCGAACACTGCGAACTCCTCGGCCTCGTCCTCCGCGCTGATCAGCATGCAGAGGCGCACGGTATCGCCCCGCGTGCTGACGGCGGCCTCGCTCCCGAAGCGGGTGAGCACGTCCGAGCGCGTCATGCCGATGTGAAGGCTCGGGACAACTGTCGAATCCGTCCGGAAGAGCTCAGCCAAGTAGGCCACTTCGTTGCTCGCACCAAGTGGCTTGACGAACTGCACGAAGAAGGACGAGTACGTGAGCCGCCACAAGGAGTCCGGCTGCGCCTGTTGCGAGTACGGCGCTACGGTGAGTCGCTCGGTGAGCGGCGGACCGAACCGCTGCATGAGCGAATCGCGCGAGGTGGCGAGGCGATATCCGCTCTCGAGGAGCGCGCGGCGCGCGGCTCGTTGCTCAACGGTGGACGCACCGAGGCCGCGCGGCTCCTCGCACTGCGCGAGAGCGTCCGCCGGGCCAACGGCTCCGATGACGAGCGAAAGAGTGATTCCGATTAGAATGGCGCGCATGTCGACATAACGTCAAGTTCTGTTGTGGCCGTTCATATAAGATGCGGCGGCGGGCCGCCGCGTGCCTTCCGAGTAATCGGAGCGGCGGCCCGCCGCCGCTTCCCTAACACGGCCAGCAACAGCAACTATCGTTAGGCTGCTGACTGCGACGACCTTTCCGAGCGGAGTTCGCAGATCACAGGAACTACGCCTGCGACGCGAGAAGTTCAGCATAAGCAACAGCGTCCTTCAGCCGATCGTATCGGTACTCCAAGTAGATGTACTGCTTTCCATCAAACCGTATGCCGTGCTTGTCCATGCTCACCTGGTCCCGCTGTTCCTGCGTGAGCACGGGTGACTCAGTCGCCAAGACTCCTTGCGCGTCACGGTCCGCCACAGCGAGAGCTCGCTGGCAATAGCGGCAGATTACTGCAGCTGCTTGAACTTGCTCAGCGCACCACGGGCATACCTTCAGCCCCGCGGGCGGGGCGGTCATCGACACTTCAGTCGGTTCCCCGCCTGGCGCCGCCAGCATGATCGCGCCAACGATGGCGACGACCGCGGATAGCAGAATGGTGTTCTGCCGATCAGCCATCAGCCCAAGGTTGTTTACTCGTTGGCCGAACCCCGCGTCGACGGACGTGTCGGCGCCAAAGGCCAGCAGCAGGCCGATCGCTCCCGCACACAGGAGAAGGAGCCCAAGACTTTTCATCCGTCCAAACCTCGTATGCTGGGAGTCAGCCTAACGTGATGTTGTGCTGTGGACGCTCTAATAGTGCGGCCGCGGAGCGGCCGCCACAATAACGCGACCATCAGCACCAACTAGCGTTAGCGACGACGCACTCCGGTGGGCGAGTTGGAGCGAATGGTGCGCCGAACTCGCTGGGCGGCCCAGCTCCCGTCCGCTCGATGGGGAAGGGTGCGCGCTGTACATCGGTAGTTGCCGTTCACCAAAAGAGTTCGCGATCGCGGCCCGATTTCTTCGCGTGGGCCAAGCCGTCCGGCGTTCTCGCTAACGTGGATTAGCCCGCAATTCTAAAAGACAACAACCATCTATCCCCAGCCAAGTATCCCTCCCCCACCACCAACCCGCAACTGCCCACGGAACCCAGTGTTACAGCCTTTGCTCCCCCTGCCTCCTCGCCTTGTTATGCTGCAAAGAACGCTGGGATGGCTCGGCGTCGAGGGGGCTGCGGACTCCTAAGCCGCCGCGGTTGAGGACGTGCGTGTAAATCATCGTGGTGCTCACATCCTTGTGGCCGAGTAGTTCCTGGACGGTGCGAATGTCGTAGCCAGCTTCCAAAAGGTGTGTTGCGAAGGAGTGGCGGAAGGTGTGGCAGGTGATCCGCTGGGGGAGGCCGGTCGCGCGGGCGGCGTAGGTGACGGCGCGCTGGAGGACGCTGGGGTGGAGATGGTGCCTGCGGATGATCCCGGTTCCTGCCTCGACGTATCGACGCGCGGCAGGGAAGGCCCACTGCCACGCAAAGTCGGTGGCGGCGCTTGGCAGTTTGCGCTCGAGGGCGTCGGGGAGGACGACGGCGCCGTGGCCGGCGCGAAGGTCGCGGGCGTGCAGCCGACGGACGCGGATCAATTGCTCGCGGATGGGATCCTCAAGACGCGCGGGGAGCATCGTGCGGCGGTCGCGGGCACCCTTGCCGCCACGCACGAGAACCTCGCCGCGGTCGAGGTCGAGGTCCTTCACGCGCAGACTACAGACCTCGCCGAGTCGGAGGCCAGCGCCGTAGAGGAGGGCGGCCATCAATCGGCAACTGCCCTGCATCGCGTCGAGGACCTGAGAGACAGCGCCGGGACTCAGGACGGTCGGCACGTGCCGGCTGCGCTTGGCGGGTTCGATGCCCTGCGGCGGCCCCATCGGGATGGCAAGGACGTCGCGATACAAATACAGCAGCGCGGCCATCGCCTGGTTCTGCGTCGCCGCGCTCACCTCGGCGCGGCGCGCGAGATACGTCAGAAAGGCACGGATGTGCGTGGCGTCGAGGTCGCGCGGGTGACGGAGCCTGTGGAAGCGGATGTACCGCGTGATCCACGAACTATAGACCTGGATGGTCCGTGGGCTGTATCGGCGCATACGCAGCAGGTCGGCGACCTGGTCGAGGAGGCGGGGCTCTGTGGCAGGGGCGGCGATGCGGACCGAGGTAGGGACCGAGGCGGGGACCGAGGCGGGGACCGAGGCGGGGACCGAGGTAGGGACCGAGGTAGGGACCGAGGCGGGGATCGGGGCCGGGCCGGGGACTGGAGCAGGCACAGGGACAACACTGCATAACGCGAGGCGCGGAGCATCACCACGCGGTTGCGCCTCGGCGCACGGAACTGCGGAGACCGCGGAGAACTACAGGGACCGCGGAGAACTACAGGGACCGCACGCCACGCACCCCGCAGCTCAGTCCCCCGTCTTGACCGTGCTCGCCGGCTCAAAAAGTACAACCTCCGCCCAATCGTCCGCGACGGGCCGATGCTCCGTCCCGCGCGGGACGATGACGAACTCGCCGGCGCCGAGCTCGACGCTGTGATCGCGAAACTCCATCCGGAACCGGCCACGGTGGACGAGAAACATCTCGTCCTCGTCGCGGTGCTGATGCCAGATGAACGCGCCGTGAAACTTGGCGACCTTCACGTGCTGGCCATTGAGCTCGCCGACCAGCAGGGGCTGCCAGGGTTCGGTGATCGCGGCGAAGGCGGCGTCGAGGGCGGTCTTGTGGATCATCGGTGGGTGAGTACGGCGCCGGCGAGGAGCGGCGCGATGAAGGTGGCCACAAAGGCCGATGGCGAGGACACGTCGAACGGGGCAGGGTCGGGCCCTCGCGCACTGGTCGGATCCAAGGCGTGTCCCCGCGCGCCAGGTGCATCCGAGGAGTGTCCCTGCGCGGAAGACCGCCCCGGCGGCGGTGCACCATCCAGCAGCGCACGATGCGTCAGTACGCTGCCGTCCGCAAAGAGCACGCACTCCTCGGGGCGGCCGGGTTCGTCGGCGAGGGCCTCGAGCGCGAGGCCGAAGTGGGAGCCGAGGTCAACGCGCACGGACGTGCTGCCGGCAGGGGTGGCGGCCGCGGCCTGCGCGGCACCCACGGTGGAGATGACCGTCGCGGCCAGTGGGGCATCGTCGAGCAGGACGCGCGTGATCGGGATGTCGCCGAGCTGGGCCGACAGCGCGCGGGTGGTGAGGACGGCGCCGACGTTGCCGGCGTGGAGCTGCGGGGCGAGGGGAGCGCGGGGGTCGAGCACGAGCGCGCCACGCCCATCGCTGGCGGCGAGGGCCACCAGGAACCGCGCGGGGTCCGCCAGCAGGATGGCCGACCGCCGGCCGGCCAGCGCACGCACGAGGGGCGCGCTCCGCTGGAGCAGGGTGAATCCGGCGGCAACGAGGGCGGTGGCGGGGTGGCCGTCAACGGAGCCGCCGGCGGCGGCGATGCGGAGGGGGGTGAGCGCCATCCACCCAAGTTAGCCACGGGGAAGTGCCGTCATCCTTCGCCTTCCCCGTATATTCCCCTGATGCCAGACCCCCGTCTAATGATTTCCGTCTCCGGCATCCGCGGCCGCGTGGGGTTCGGCCTCACACCGGAAGTGGTGGCCAGCTACGCGGCAGCGTTCGGCGCGTGGGCAATCGCCGGGGCCCGCGGTGCGTCCGCGCCCTCGGTTGCGC
This sequence comes from uncultured Gemmatimonas sp., assembly GCA_964466515.1. Classification (GTDB taxonomy): domain Bacteria; phylum Gemmatimonadota; class Gemmatimonadetes; order Gemmatimonadales; family Gemmatimonadaceae; genus Pseudogemmatithrix. The sequence continues at coordinate 6,756 of CAYXQS010000045.1, forward strand.
GCCACGGTAGCACGCCCGCGATTGTCCTGGGTCGCGATTCGCGCGTCACGGGGCCGCTGTTCCACACGGTCACGCGCGCGGCGCTCGAAAGCGTCGGCGCGGACGTCATCGACGTGGGACTCACCACAACGCCCACGCTGCAGCTCGCGGTGGAGCATCACCGCGCGGTGGGCGGACTCTGCATCTCGGCGAGCCACAATCCCATCGAATGGAACGCGCTCAAGTTCATCGGGCCCGATGGATTGTTCCTGAGCGCGGCGCAGGGCGCGGAGATGCGCGCGCTGCGCGACGCGGGCGTCGCGTACGCAACGTGGGACACCCTCGGCGTCACGCACTTCGACGGCGATGCGATCGCCCGGCACCTGGATGCGGTGCTCGCGCTGCCGTTCCTCGACATCGACGGGATCCGTGCGCGGAACTTCAGGGTGGCGTACGACGCCTGTCGCGGCGCGGGCGGCGCGATCATCCCGCGGCTGCTGGAACTGCTCGGCTGCGACGTGCGCGCGATTGAACTCGAGACGGACGGCCGCTTCCCGCGCCCCCCGGAGCCGGTCCCGGAGAATCTCGGTGCGTTGGAGGCGCTGGTGAAGCGCACGGGCGCGCAGGTCGGCTTTGCGACGGACCCGGACGTGGATCGCCTGGCGCTGGTCTCGGATGCCGGGAAGGCAATCGGCGAGGACTACACCTTGGCGCTCGCGACACGTGTCGTCCTGCGACATCGCACGGGCCCGGTGGTCACGAACCTCTCGACGAGCCGCGTGGTGGACGATATGGCGGCCGAGCACGGGGCGACGGTGCTGCGCGCGCCGGTGGGCGAGGTCAACGTGGCACTCAAGATGCGTGCGACGAAGGCGGTGATCGGCGGCGAGGGCAACGGGGGAGTCATCCTTCCCGAACTCCACCTCGGCCGCGACGCGCCGCTGGGCGTGGCACTGCTCTTGCAACTGTTGCACGAGGATGGGGAACCGCTCAGCAAGATCGTGGGGCGCTTTCCGACGTACGCGATCATCAAGGACAAGCTCGACCGTCCGGCAGGGCCGTTGGACGCCGTCTATGCCGCGCTGCGCGCGGCCTTCCCGGACGCCGCGGCCGATACGCAGGACGGCCTGCGCTTGTCGTGGGCCGATCGGTGGGTGCACGTTAGGCCGTCAGGTACGGAGCCAATCGTGCGGGTAATCGCCGAGGCACCGACGAGGGCTGCGGCACAGGAGTTGGTTGATAAGGGAAGGATAGCGCTGACTAAGTAATGGATGTGAGAGAGGAGGGTCGTCTCTCATACCTCACACCTCACACCTTATACCTGCATTTATGTGCGGTATCGTCGGATACATCGGCCCCAAGCAGGCCACGCCCCTCCTGATGGAAGGGCTGAAGCGCCTGGAATATCGCGGCTACGACTCCGCCGGCGTCGCGGTCTATGACGGCGAGTCGATCGAGACGCGGCGCGCCGCGGGGAAGATCGCCAAGCTCGAGGGCGCGCTCGCGGCCGACCCGGTGACCGGCAAGGTGGGCATCGCGCACACCCGCTGGGCCACGCACGGCCCGCCGACGGAGCGCAACGCACACCCGCACCTCAGCACGGACGAGTCGGTGGCGGTGGTACACAACGGGATCATCGAGAACGCCAACGTCCTGCGCACGACGCTCACGGAGCTCGGGCACACGTTCCGCTCGGACACCGACACGGAGGTCATCGCGCACCTGGTGCAGGAACTGTTCGAGGGGTCGCTGGAGGAGGCCGTGATCGGCGCGCTGCGCAAGGTGGAGGGCACGTTCGGCATCGCGGTGGTCTCCAGCAAGGACCCGGAGAAGATCGTCGCGGCGCGGAAGGGCAGCCCGCTGCTCATCGGCGTGGGGGACGGCGAGTACTTCATCGCGAGCGACGCCTCGGCGATCCTCGCGCACACGCGCCAGGTGGTGTACCTCGACGACGGCGACCTCGCGGTGCTCACGCGCGACGGCTACCGGGTGATGGACATCAACGCGACCCCGCTGCGCCGCTCGGTGGAGCGCATCGAGTGGGACCTCGCGGCGATCGAACGCGGCGGCTTCGAGCACTTTATGCTCAAGGAGATCTTCGAACAGCCGCAGACGGTGCAGAACACGATGCGCGGCCGGTTGATCCTCGACGACGGCACGTCGAAGCTCGGCGGGATCAACCTCTCGCACGACCAACTGATGGCGATCGACAGCATCATCATCACGGCCTGCGGCACCTCGTGGCACTCGGCGCTGATCGGCGAGATGATGATCGAGGACCTGTGTCGCATTCCCGTGGAGGTCGAGTACGCGTCGGAGTTCCGGTATCGCAACCCGATCGTGACGCCGACGACGCTGTGCATCGTGATCTCGCAGTCGGGGGAGACGGCGGACACGCTGGCGGCGATGCGCGAGGCGAAGCGCCGCGGCGCGCACACGCTGGGCCTGGTGAACGTGGTGGGCTCGACGATCGCGCGCGAGGACGACGGCGGCATCTACCTGCACGCGGGGCCGGAGATCGGGGTGGCGTCGACGAAGGCGTTCACCTCGCAGGTGGTGGCGCTCGCGCTCTTCGCGCTCAAGCTCGCGCGCAAGCGGACGCTCTCGCCGCTCGCGGGACGCGCGCTCGCCCAGGCGCTGGCGGACCTCCCGGCGCAGATCCAGACGATCCTCGACACGGCGCCGGCCATCGAGCGGCTCGCCGAGCAATTCAAGGACGCGCGCAACTTCCTCTACCTCGGCCGTGGCTACAACTTCCCGGCCGCGCTGGAGGGCGCGCTCAAGCTGAAGGAGATCTCCTACATCCACGCCGAGGGCTACCCGGCGGCGGAGATGAAGCACGGGCCGATCGCGCTGATCGACGAGTCGATGCCGGTGGTCTTCATCGCCCCGCACGACGGGGTGTTCGACAAGATCGTCTCGAACATCCAGGAGGTCCGCGCGCGGCACGGGAAGACGATCGTCATCACCTCGCGCGACGAACCGGCGCTGGTGGGGTTGATGGACCACGAGATCCGCGTGCCGGAGACGGTCGATATGCTGACGCCGGTGCTTGCGAGTATCCCGCTGCAGCTCCTGGCGTACTACATCGCCGTGAAGCGTGGGGCGAATGTTGATCAGCCGCGGAACTTGGCGAAGAGCGTGACGGTCGAATAGTTCCCTGGTTTGGCCGGGGAACGGCGGTGACAAAGAGGGTGCCAGTCGCTCAAGCCGAGACTATCTTGAGAGCACTGACCCCAGCCCCGACCGCACCGTGCACAAGACCATTCGCGCCCTGAGCGCCCTGATCGTCCTCGCCGTCGTTGCGACCGTTTCCCACGCCCAACAGCGCCCGGTGCGCGCAGCGAGCGCTCCCGCGCCGCGCCTGACGACGGCCGAGCGCTTCGAGAATGCCCTCTACGCCTGGGAGGCCGGGACCTACGACTCGGTGCTCGTGCAGTTTCAGCAGATCCTCCTCGCGCCGGACGGCGCGGCGTATCACGACCGCATCGCGGAAATCACGGGCGAGATCTGGCAGACGGTGGAGGTCGCCAAGGACGCCCGCGCGCCGCTCTGGTCGGGCGACGGACGCCACCTCGCGTACGAGATGGGCACGGGCGCCGCGCGCACCTTCCGCGTGGTGCGCACCGAGCCGGGATTCCCCGAGGCGGCGGGTGGCCCGGGCTTCGCGCCGAGCTTCTCGCCCGATGGACGCCACGTCGCGTGGCAGGCGCTTGGTGCCGGTGGCCGGCCGACGCTCCACTGGGCCCCGCTCGGCGGCGGTGCGGCGCAGCAGGTCGCGCTCGACGCGAACGCGGCAACGGGGATGACGCTCTTCGGGCGCTCGCCGCTCCGCGTGGCGGTGATCACCGGGACCCTCGGCGACTCGACGTCCAGGCTCCTCGTGCGCGACCTCACCGGCGCGGACGGCACCTGGCACGAGATCGCCGTGGCCGGCGCGCAGCCGGTGGACCTCGTGCGCTCACCCGATGGTTCGCGCGTGCTGGTGCTCCTCGGCGCGCGCGGCGCCTTTGCGCGGGCGGTGCCGGGCGTGGGTCTCGCGCGGGCCAGCGCATTTGCCGAGCTCACGGACGCCGGACTCGGCGCGGCGGTGGGCGGCGTGAGCCCGACCTTCTCGCCCGACGGACGCACGCTTGGCTGGATGGAGGTCTCGGTCGGTGTCGGCGGCGCGCCGCCGACCACGTATCGCGTGCAGCGCGCGGGCGAGGCGGCCACGGTTGCCGCGACGATCACGCGCCCCGCGCAGTCGCTCGCGCTCTCGCCCGACGGGCGCACGATTGCCTTCTCGCAGATGCTGCGCGAGGACTGGGAGCTCTTCACCGCGCCGGCGGACGGCCGCGGCGCACCGCGCCGCGTCACGCGCGAGATCCAGCACGATCTCTTTCCGCAGTTCCTGTCCAACGGGCAGCTCCTTGCGGTGATGGGCGAGGCGCGGCACCGCCGCTCGCACCTGTACGACCTCAACACCCTCGCGCGCACGCGGCTGTTCCACAACAACACCGTGCGCACGGTCGCGCCGGAGTACGAGTGGACGCCGTCGCCCGACGGCTCGCGCGTGGCGATCGTCGCCGAGCGCGATGGCGACACGGTGACGCCGCACCGGCACCTCTGGATGATGGACCTCGGCGCGAAGGTGACGCCGGCGCAGCTCGCGGACCGTCTCGCGGCGATGGTGGCGTCGGAGCAGGCGCTGCGCGTGAACGCGCGGCAGATGTTCGCGCGGATCGCGCCGCAGGTGCGCGCCGCGGTGGACCAGGTCAGCACCGCGCGGATCTACGACTATGAGAAGGCGCTGTTTGCCTTCGACTCCAAGCACATCACGCAGCCGGGGAACTGGCAGGCCACCGAGTGGCTGCTGGCCAAGTATCGGAGCTTCGGGCTGGACGCGCATCTCCAGCGGTTCACGACCAACGTGGGGCGCGACATCGACGTCGCGAACGTCGTCGCGGTGGTGAAGGGGACGGTGGACCCCGACCTCGTCTATGTGGTGGGCGCGCACTTCGACTCGCGCGCCGAGGGTCCCGGCGCCGACGACAACACCTCGGGAACGGCGATGATCCTCGAGGCGGCGCGCGTGATCGCCAGGCACCCGCTCCCCGCGACGGTGATGTTCGTCTCGTTCACCGGCGAGGAGGCCGGGCTGCGCGGCGCGCGGGAGTTCGGCCGCCGGATGAAGGACTCGATCCACGTCGTCGGCGCGCTCAACAACGATATGATGGGCTGGAGCAACGACTACCGGATGGACAACACCATCCGCTATTCGAACGCCGGCCTCCGCGACGTGCAGCACGCGGCGGCGGTGCAGTTCTCGCGGCTCATCACCTACGACGCCTACTACTACAAGAGCACCGACGCGCACGCCCTCTACGACGCCTGGGGCGACATCGTCGGCGGCATCGGCTCCTACCCGATCCTCGGCAACCCGCACTACCACCAGCCGCACGACGTGCTGGAGACCATCAACCACCAGCAGCTCGCCGAGACGTCCAAGACGACGATCGCGACCATTATGCTGATGGCGTCGAGCCCGTCGCGACTCACGGGACTCACGGCGCAGGGCAACATCGCCACCTGGAACCCCGCGGTGGAGAGCCACGTCTCGGCGTACCTCGTCCGGTTCGGTCCGCCGGAGGACCCGATGCGGCACACGATGACGGTGACCAACCCCCGCGCGGTGCTGAGCGGCGCGCAGGCCGGGTGGTCGGTGGCGGTGAAGGCGGTCAATGCGCGCGGGATGCAGGGGTGGGACTGGGCGCGCACGACGTTGCGTTGAGGCTCGCGCCCCCGTTGCACCGGGCCTGACCGATGCGAGTGGTACTGCAGTGCGTCTCGCGCGCCGAGGTGCGCATCCGCGACGACGCGGGCGGTTCGGCGGGTCGCGTCGCCGGACGCATCGGGCGCGGCTTCTGCCTGCTCGTGGGGTTCACGCACACGGACACCGAGGCGCACTGCGTCTGGATGGCGGACAAGATTGCCGGACTGCGCCTCTTCGCCGACGCCGAGGGGAAGATGAACCTCGGGCTCGACGACGTGGATGGTGCCGTGCTCGTGGTGAGCCAGTTCACGCTCTACG
>CAYXQS010000045.1:12817-15183 GCA_964466515.1 uncultured Gemmatimonas sp.
CTCTACGGCAACACGGAGAAGGGACGGCGGCCGAGCTTCATCGATGCCGCGCGGCCCGAGGCGGCGATCCCGCTCTACGAGCGGTTCCTCGCGCTGTTGCGCGAGCGCGGGCTGACGGTGGCCGCGGGGGAGTTCGGCGCGATGATGGACGTGGACCTGGTGAACGATGGCCCCACGACGCTGGTGATCGATCGGTGAGCGTGCGCGTGATCCTCGCCTCGCAGTCGCCGCGACGCCGCGAGCTGCTGACGCTGGTCGGCATCGCGCACGAGGTCGTCCCCGCGGACATCAACGAGGACGTGCGCGCGCTCGAGCGCGCGGCGCCGTACACGGAGCGGCTGGCGCGCGAGAAGGCGGAGGTGGTTGCCGCGCGGCACCCGGACGCCGTTGTCATCGCGGCCGACACGACCGTGGCGGTGGACGGGGAAATCGTCGGCAAGCCGGTCGACGCGGCCGACGCGCGCGCGATGGTTCGGCGGATCGCGGGGCGCGAGCACGTGGTCTTCACCGCGATTGCCGTGGCGCGCGGCGGGCGCGTGGTGAGCGCGGTGGAGGAGGTGACCGTGACGGTGCGCGCGCTCAGCGACGACGAGATTGCCGCGTACGTGGCCACGGGCGAGCCGATGGACAAGGCCGGCGGCTACGGCATCCAGGGCTGGGGCGCGACCATCGTGGAGCGCGTGGACGGCGACTACTTCAGCGTGATGGGGCTCGGGCTCCGGCGGCTCGTGGATCTCCTGCAACAGCTTGGCGTGCGGTACGGCTTCCAGCAGGGACTGCGCGCGGACTGACGGGCCGCGCCGCCGCTGGGTGGCGGCGTGCGGCTAGTGCGCGTCCTGTTGCGGGAGCGAGTGCAGCGGCCGTCCGCCGCGCGCACGCACCGCCGACATCGGGCTGGCGTCAATGGTCCGCCAGAGGTTCACCACGAAGCAGGCGCCCGCCACCGCCGAGAGGATGCCGCCCACCGGGAGGAGTACCGCCGCCGCGCCGACACCGTGGACGCGCAGCGCGAAGCCCGCCGCCAGCGCCGCGAGCCCCGCCTGCGCGCACCAGAACTGCACCTCCGCCGCACGCCGCAGCACCAGCGGCTGCCCGAAGAAGCGCGGGACCACGTGCAGCGCGACGCCGTAGATCATCTGCGTCACGAAGCCGAGCAGCGCCATATGCAGGTGCGCCGTGCGATACGCCGTCAGCGACGGCGCGATGGCCATCGCGACCGCGAGGAGGAGCGCGGCGGAAAACCAGCAGAGACTGGCCTTGATGAAGGCGCGGACAAACCAGTCCATCAGGCCGCCAGCAACTGTTCGAGTTCGCGCGGCCGCTGCACGAGGTCGGCGAGGGTGTAGGCATCGAGCACGTCAAAGAAGGCCGTGAGCGCCTTGTCGAGCGCGCGCGCGAGGTCGCACGCCGCCGCAATGGGGCACTGGTTGGTGGCGGGGTCGAAGCACTCCACCAGCGTCAGGTTGTCCTCGGTGGCCCGCACCACGTCGCCCACCACGATCTCCTCGGGGCGCCGGGCGAGCCTCACCCCGCCAATCCGCCCGCGGATGGTCTGCACGTACCCGAGCTGCGCGAGCCGGGCGATCACCTTGGCCACGTGGGCCTCGCTCATCCCCATCCGGCGGGAGACGTCGGTGATCCGAGAGCTCTTCCCGGGCTCAATCGCAAGGAAAATCAGCGCGCGAAGGGCGTTGTCGGTGTGGCGGGTCAGGCGCATAGCGGCAGGGACGGTTGAAGGACAGGCGGGACCGCCACCGCGGCGGTCTTGCCGCGCCGGGAATGTCCCCTCAGGGGATGCCCGACACGAATTCCGGCATTCTCCGACTATTCCAAAGATGCAAGTAATATGCACCTTTTATCCGTCCCGCGCAACCGGGGACCGGGCGGCCCGTGGCCGCGCCGCGGCCCACCACTGACCTACGAGGTGCGTATGTCCTTCTTCACCCGTCACCGACTCCTTGGCAGTCTCGCCGTCCTCGCTGCCCTTGGCCTCGGTTACGCCTGTTCCGGTTCCCGGTCCAGCTCCCTCGCCGGCAACGCCAGCAACGCCCAGCGCGTCTATGTCGCGCCCGGCGAGTACGACGAGCTCTACGCCTTCCTCTCGGGCGGCTTCAGCGGGCAGGTGGTCGTCTACGGGCTCCCGTCGGGACGGCTCCTCAAGACCATCCCGGTGTTCTCGCAGTTCGCCGAGAACGGCTGGGGCTACAGCGAGGAGACCAAGCCGATGCTCGAGACCTCCTACGGCTTCATCCCGTGGGACGACCTCCATCACACGGCGCTCTCGCAGACCGCCGGCGTGGACGACGGGCGCTGGCTCTTCATGAACGGCAACAACACCCCGCGCGTGGCGCGCGTCGATCTCGCGC
>CAYXQS010000046.1:0-15097 GCA_964466515.1 uncultured Gemmatimonas sp.
GGCTCCCGCTCCTCCTGCAGAACCACGGCGACCCGGTGCAGTTCCGGAACATCTGGGTCCGCGAGCTCCCCGACCGGTAGCGGCCGGCGCGCCGGGCACCGCACTGGCCCGGCGCGCGCTCGCGGCGGCCTCCCGCGCCCTGTAGCTTCACTCCGCTCGCCACCGTCCGCCGCCCCTGGGGCGGCGTTCACCCCGGAGACCCCGAATGCCGTTCGCCCGCGTTGACGTGCTTGCCCAGGTCCAGACCGCCGCCGAGCGCCTCGCCGAGGCACAGCGGGGACTCGACATCCCGCTGCTCGAACGCCTGATGGGGCTCGTCGGCATCGCGGTGATGCTCGGCATCGCCGTCGCGATCTCGTACAACCGCAAGGCGATCAACTGGAAGCTCGTCTTCTCCGGACTCGGGCTGCAGGCGGTCTTCGGCCTGATCGTGCTCAAGACCGACATCGGCCGCATCGTCTTCCAGAAGGTCGGCGCGGCCATCACCGGGCTCCTCGGCTTCCAGGAACAGGGCGCGCGCTTCGTCTTCGGCAACCTCGTGCAGTCCACCGTGCCCGTGATGGCCACGGACGGCAGCGTCGCGCCCGTCGCGATGGTCGCGCAGACCGGTGCCTACTTCGCGTTCAATGTCCTGCCGACCATCATCTTCTTCTCCGCGCTGATGTCGGTGATGTACTACCTCGGCGTGATGCAGCTGATCGTGAAGTCGCTCGCCTGGGTGATGCAGAAGACACTCAAGACCTCGGGCGCCGAGACGCTGAGCGCGGCGGGGAACATCTTCCTCGGGCAGACCGAGGCACCGCTCCTCATCAAGCCCTTCGTGGGGAAGATGACCCGGTCGGAGCTCAACACCGTGATGGTCGGCGGCTTTGCGACGGTCGCGGGCGGCGTGCTCGCCGCGTACGTCGGAATGCTCTCGGGCGACTTCCCCGGGATTGCCGCGCACCTTCTGGCCGCGAGCGTGATGAACGCGCCGGCCGGTCTCGTCCTCGCCAAGATCCTGCTTCCCGAGACCGGCGTGCCCGAGACGCGCTCCGGCGTCGGCGACACGACCAGGGCGATGGGCGGCTCCACCGCGCCGGGCTCGAAGTGGAATTTTCTCAATATCGGCCGCAACACCGGCGAGACGGGGATCATCGAGTCCGCCGCCAACGGCGCAGGGCAGGGCGTGCAGCTCGCCATCAACGTCGCGGCGATGCTGATGGCGTTCGTCGCGCTCGTCGCGCTGCTCAACTTCATCCTTGGGTTCTTCGGCAACTACGTCGGGCTGCCCGACCTCTCGCTGCAGGGCATCCTTGGCTTCCTGCTCCGTCCCCTGGCCTGGGTGATGGGCGTGCCGTGGGCGGACACGGCGTACGTGGGCAGCCTGATCGGCATCAAGGCCTCGCTCAACGAGTTCGTGGCGTACGCGCAGTTCGCCACCGACCTCGGCGCGGGCCAGGTCCTTCAGCCGCGCTCGGCGATCATCCTTACCTATGCGCTGCTCGGCTTCGCGAACTTCTCGTCGATCGCGATCCAGATCGGCGGCATCGGCGGCCTCGCCCCGGAACGCCGGGGCGAGATCGCCTCGCTGGGGCTGCGTGCGATGATTGCGGGCAACCTGGCCGCGTTTATGTCGGCGTCACTGGCGGGGATGCTGGTCTAGCCACTCCCCCGCTACCGCTGCTATCGCGGCGCGACCGCAATCTCGCGCACGCGGTCCTCGACCCAGCGCGCCATCGCCGGGTGCGGCAGCAGCGGCTCGCCGATGTACACCGACGCCGTCCCGCGGAGGTCCGCCGGGAGCTTGTCGCGGCTGACGCCGCCCTTGGAGACGAGCACCGGCACCACGATTACGTCCTTCCCCGTCACGGCTTGCTGCAGGGCAATGAGCTCGCGCGTGCGGAGCACGGCCTCCGCGCGTACCGGCGCGGGCGCATCGTCACGCACCAGCTCCACGCGCACATCCCGGAATCCCGTCCACGCACGCACGCTCTCCGCCATCGGCCGGAGGTTCGCCATCCACTGCGCATAGTCCTCGGCCGAGTTGGGGCCGTGCCCGACGATCAGCAGCGCGCGGGCGCGCGGCACGTCATTCTGCGCGCGTACCAGGTCCATCGCGCGGTCCGCGAGTGCCCGTGCCATCTGCGGCGCGTCGTCGAGCGCCCGCGTGAGCCGCACCGGCACCTTCGGCGACGCGCGCTCGATCCCCGCCATATGCAGGTGGTGGTGCATTACGTCGTCGAGCGTGTCCGTCGCGCCGACGAGCCAGCGGATCTGCTGGTAATGCCCGCTGTGGCTCGAGACGAGGAGCGGCACCACGACGATCTCGGCCACGCCCGCCGCCTCGAGGCGCGCAACCGCGTCCTGGTAACGCGTGGTCGGCGCGCCCGATCCCATCAGGAAGCTCACCTCCACCGGGCCGTTCGTGCGCACCTGGGAGGCAATCTCCGCGACGCCGGCGTTCCACGTGGAGTCGCCCCCGTGCGCAATGATGATGGTGCCCGTGCGCGGGGCGCACGGCGCCTGTTGCGCGTCGAGTGCGCCCGGGAGCGCCGCACAGGCGAGGAACGCGGCAATGGCGCGCGCAAAACGGACGGTCGGGATGGGACGGGTCATCGGGCAAGGGGTCTGGAGAGGGTCCACGTGAGCGATGTATAGAGATGTCGCCCGGTAAAGCCGGCCCATTCCTCGGGCCGGTCGTCAAACAGGTTGTCCACGCCGAACGCAAACTCGAGTCCGGCGCTGGGAAGGCCGCGCATCACGCGCAGGTCCACGCGCGTAAAGGCGTCACGCCACGCGGTGATGGCGCCGGTACCGGCATCGCGCGCCATCGGCGTGCGGCCGGTGTGGAGGGCCGTCACGTGGGCGCGCACCGCCAGGAGCAGCGGCAGCGCAAGCGTGGCACGCGCGCCGTGGGCCGGCCGGCCGAGCAGCGGGCGGCCCGTGGCGTCGTCGCGCGTGGCGAGGTACGAGTACCCGAGCTCGCCGCGCACGCGACCCCCGGCCAGCAGGTCGCCGCCCGCCTCGAACTCCACGCCCCGCGTGGAGCCGTTGTCGACGTTGGCGTACTCGTACACCGGCGCCTCCTCCGGCGCGGTGATCACGCGCGTCTCGATGAAGTCGCGGAAGGCATTGTGAAAGAGCTGCGCGCGCAGGTAGCCCGAGCCCGTCGCGTACTCCGCGCCGAGCATCGTGCTCCGCGAATGCTCGGGGCGCAGGCCCGGATTCCCCTGCACCGCGTACCCCGCACTCGTGTTCTGGAAAAAGAGGAAGAGCTCCTTGAAGTCCGGCGCGCGGAAGCCATCGCCCACCGAGGCGCGCAGGGTGAGCCGCTCACCCAGCCGCGCGCGCGCCGCCATCCGCGGCGTCAGTTGCGTGCCCCACACCGAGCTCTGGGTCATCCGCACGCCGGGCAGCAGCGTCACGGCCCGCGTCGGCGCGATCTCCAGCTGCGCAAACGGCTCGAACGCCGTGTGCGAGCGGAGCCCGCCCGGCACGCGGGCCGTCTCGATCTCGTCCACGCGCAACTGCGCGCCCGCGTCCAGCGCCACGGCACGCGCGAGACGCCCGGCGTAGAACACCTCGGCCTGGTGTACGCGCTGCCACTGCCGCTGCCCCGTGTCGCCGGCAATCGGCAGGCTCAGCGTGCTCGAGCGCGAGAGGTGGTCGTACGTCGAGACGGAGAGGCCCGGCGAGACGCGGTGCGCGCCGCGCGCGAACGACGCGCCCACGCGCGCGTTGAGCTGCACGTTGTCGCTGAAGCCGAAGAACCCGCCCGAGTACCAGCGCTGCCGCTCGTCGAGCGCGAGCACGCTCGCCTCCACCGCGCGCATCGTGTCGGGACTCCAGCGCAGCTTCATTGCGCCGTCCACGCGTGCGGCGAGCGCGCCGTCGGTACGCGCCACCCCCGGCGCGCGCTCGGCGTAGCGGCGCGCCACGTCACCCGACGCACTCCACGCCCCACGGCCGAGCGCGAGCCGTGCCGCGCCGTCGCGACGCCCCTGCGCACCCGCCGTCGCCGCGAGCACGGCGTCCACCGCCCCCGCCCCGGTCCCCGGCGTGCGCGTGATGATGTTCACCACGCCGCCCATCGCCTCGCTGCCGTAGAGCGTGGACTGCGCGCCCTTCACCACTTCCACGCGCTCCACCATCGCCACCGGGATCCGCGAGAGGTCGAATGTCCCCGAGAGTCGTCCGGCCACCGGCTGCCCGTCGAGGAGCACGAGCACGCGCTCGGAACTGAGCCCCTGCAGCATCACGCCGGTGCCCGCAGGATGTCCGCCCTGCAGATCAATGCCCGTGTGCTCGGTCAGCACGGTGGAGAGATCCGACGCGCCGCTCCGTTCGAGGTCCGCGCGGCCGACCACCTCCACGGTGATCGGCGCATCGCCCAGCCGCTGGGGGCGCCGCGTCGCCGTCACCACGACCTGGTCCAGCGCCAGCGCCGCCTCAACCAGCGCGACGTCCCACCGATCGTGCGCGCCGTCAACGAACACGAACTCCTTGGTATCGGCGACGTGCCCGATGGCCCGGACACGCACGCGGTACCTGCCCGGCGCGAGGACCTGCACGCGCCAAGTGCCATCCGCCGCGGTGCGAAGTCGTAGCGTGTCCGCACCCTCGATCCGCACCTCAGCCGCCGCAATCGCGCGGCCGTCCTGCGCCGTGGTGACGCGCCCCTCAAGGCGCGCCTGCGCGTCGAGGGGTGCGGCGGCGAGCACCAGCAGCAGCGTCGCCGCCACGCCGTGTCCGCGCATCAATCGAGCCGCTGCCAACGGAAGGTGATCTGCCGCGCCGTGCCCGTGGGGCCATAGTAGCCGATGATCTGCAGCTTGTACGTCGTGCTGCCGCGGCGAACCAGATACACGTCGAACGTCGGCGAGATGCGGTGGTCGCCGAGGATGTTGTAGCGGTAGTACTTCGCCGCGCCGAAGATGCCCGCGTAGCTGTCGGTGCGGTACGCCGTCGCGCCGGTGACCGCCGTCGTCACGTCATCGAATGGCGTGGCGGACACGGCGGCACCGCCCTTTCCCGCGCCGCTGATCCCGCCGTTCACGCGGATCGTGAACCCTTCGAGCCGCAGGTCCCAATCGGTGGAGCTGCCGGTGAGCGTGCCCGTGTTGAGGTCCACGCTCTTCGCGCCCGGCGTCGTGAGATCGACCGTGAGCGTCTGCGGCACACCCAACACCGCGACGTCGCTCGACTGCAGCGCCCACTCGAGGGTGACCGTACCCGGCGAGGTGGCCGTCGCGCCGGAGAGGCTCTGCACACGGACCACCGCATACGAGCTGCTGTCGGAGAGCCGCACGAGCCAGTTCTTGGTGGAGTCGGCCACCGCGGCCGCGCCTATGCCCGTGAACCATCCGGCGATGGCCGGCGTCAGCACATCCGACCACCAGACCGTCCCGCCAGGAACGCTCGTGACCGCGTCAAATGCGGGGAGTTCGCTCGCGGGCGTCATCGCGAGGACGGCATCGTCGGTCGCGGCCGCATTCTGGCAGATGCACGCACCCGAAACGTCGCCCGGCCCCGCCACGCCGCCGTTCAACGTCACGTTCGTTCCATTGAAGGCGATGTCCCACGCCGCGCTCTCGTGCGCCGAGGGCGTCGGGATTACCAGGGCGGAATCGGCGAGACTCACGTAGCGCCACGCGGTGCTCGCATCAACGGTGAAGGTGCCCTCGTCCGGAGCGGGGCCCGGCCCGGCAACGTCGTTAGAGGTGCAGGCGGCAATCGACGCCGCGGTGAGGAGGAAAACAGCGAGTGGGCGTCGTGCGAGGGTGAGCATTGTGGGATGTATAGTATTGAGAATGATTCTCAAATAATTTCGCTAGCACGTTCGAGTCTATTGAACAATCCAGACAGAATCAATGGGAATTGAATTTTTCAGGTTCGGACCTCGTAATTTGACTTTCGGTATTTATTCGGTATTGTTTCCTCCCACTTCACTGCGGGGAGGAGCGATGGACCTGGACGCGAAGCTCGACATCCTGATGTCGCTGGCCGCGGATGATCGCGAAGGTGCGCCCGGCACGGAGACCGTCCTGCCGCCGCGGCTCCGCAACGCCAAGCGCGCCGGCGCGCTCCGCCCGCTCAACATCCGTAGCGTCCGCATCGGCCCCAACGGACCGCAGGCGCGGCTGCTCCGCATCCTGATGACCAATGCGTGCAGCTTCAACTGCCACTACTGCCCGATGCGGCGCGACCGCGAGCTCCCCCGCACGCTCCTCAAGCCGCAGGAGATGGTCCGCATCTTCCTCGACGCCGTCGCGCGCGGCTGGGCGAGCGGGCTCTTCATCACGACCGGAATCCCCGGCCGCCCGGTGAAGGTGATGGACGACCTCATCACGACCCTCGAACTCCTGCGCGTACGCCACGGCTACCGCGGCTACATTCACGTCAAGATCGTCCCCGGCGCCGAGGAGGCGCAGGTGGACCGCATCACGGCGCTCGCCAACCGGGTCTCGATCAACCTCGAGACGCCCTGCGGCGATTCCCTCGCGACCATCGCGCCGGACAAGCGGCTCGAGACCACGCTCGTCACCCTCCGGCGCGCGCAGGCGCGCGTGACGGCCGCGCGCGACGAATCGCGCGACGGCCGGCCCATCGACGCGCTCATCCCCGGCGGCACCGCGGGGATCACCACGCAGTTCGTCGTCGGCGCCACCGACGACGCGGACCGCGCGATCATTGCCAAGACCACCGAGCTCTATGCGCGGGGCGGAATGCACCACGCGCACTTCAGCGCCTTCCGCCCCATCCGCAACACGCCGCTGGAGCACGCGCGCAGCACGCCGCCGCTACGCGAGCATCGGCTCTACCAGGCCGACCACCTCCTGCGGCGCTACGGCTTCGCACGCGAGGAGCTGGTCTTCGACGGCAAGGGCAACCTCCCGCTCGCGCACGATCCCAAGGTCGCGTGGGCCATCGCACATCCCGAGCGCTTTCCCGTCGACGCGCGCACGGCGTCGTACCAGGAGTTGCTGCGCGTCCCCGGAATCGGCCCCGTGGTCGCGCGACGGATCGTCGTGGAGCGGCGGCGCGCGGTACCGCGCGACCTCACCGACCTCCGCAGGCTCGGCGTCGTCACGAACTGGGCGCAGGGCTTCCTCTCGCTCGGCGGAAAGCGCCTCGCCCCCGACCGGTGGCGCGAGCAGCTCTCGCTCTGGGCGCCGGAGGAGGAGGTCGGCGCGCGGTCGCGGCTCTTCGAGTTCTCCCCCGGCACCTTTCGTTAAGGGGGTTCCATCGTGGATTCATCGACTCGTAATCCGCACGACAGCACCACGCCATCCGCCGTGGGTACGGTACATCAGGCCCATACCCGGAGGCGTGATGTTCACCCAGCTCATCGCATCGCGGCCCGCTCGTGATCGCAGCGCACAGGGCACCACGTTCAGTCTCGCAATGCACGGCGTGGCAATCACGCTCGCCGTGCTCCTCACGGCCGAGACACAGCGGCTCGCCGACCCCGCGCCGTCGCGCGTGGTCGAGATTGGCCCGTTCCGCGAGCCGCGGCCAACGCCCGCACCTCCCAAGCCGGCACCGCCGGTGCGGCAGCCCGCGCCCGTGACCACGACCCCCGTGGCCCCGGCACCGCCGCTTCCGGTGATGAGCGACGTCCCGACCTCGATCCCCGCACCTGCGTCGGATCCGGTCGCGGCGCCGACGTCGGCGCCGGGCGCCCCGACCACGGGCGAGCCCGGCCAGGGTGAGCCCGCGAGCGATCCGTCCAACGGCGCACTCGGCGCGAGCGATGTCGACGTCGCCGCGGCGCTCCTCCCGCACTCGCCGCTCCCGCGCTACCCGGACCTCCTGCGCGGTCAGCGGCTCCAGGGCGTCGCGGTGGTGCGATTCGTCGTCGGCACCAATGGCCGCGTCGAACCGAACTCGGTCGTGATTGTCGAGGCGTCGCATCCGGCGTTCGCCGAGTCCGTGCGCGCCGCCTTGCCGCGGATGCGGTTCCGTCCGGCGCGGATCGGCGCGAAGCCGGTGCGGCAGCTCGTGGAGTTCCCGGTCGGGTTCAAGCTCGACCGCTAGGCGCGCGGGGCGCCTTAGACGACCTCTGTGTCTTCTTCGGTGCTCCGCGAGCGCTCCGCCCGCCGCCGCGCGGCCTGTAGTTGCAGGGCGTACGCCTCGCTCACGACCCGTGCCGCCTCGGCGGGGTCGTCCGTCACCGTCATCAACTCGAGGTCGCCCGGCGCGATCTTCCGTTCCGCCAGTACGCGCGCCGTCAGCCAGCGCACCAGCCCGGCCCAGTAGTGCGTACCGAAGAGCACCACCGGGAACTGCGAGATCTTCCCCGTCTGGATCAGCGTCAGCGCCTCGAAGAGCTCGTCGAAGGTGCCGAAGCCGCCGGGGAAGATGATGAACGCGCTCGAGTACTTGATGAACATCGTCTTGCGCACCGCGAAGTAGCGGAACGTGACGAGGGAATCGACGTACGGGTTGGCGCCCTGCTCGAACGGGAGCTGGATGTTGCAGCCAATTGATGGCGCGCCTGCGAGCCGCGCGCCCTTGTTGGCCGCCTCCATAATTCCCGGCCCCGCGCCGGTGATGATGCTGAACCCCTGCGCGCCGAGCAGCCGCGCCGTCTCCACCGCCGCCGCGTACTGCGGGTCGTCGGGATGCGTGCGCGCCGACCCGAAGATGCTCACGCCCTTGTCGATCCGCGCAAGCTTGTCGAAGCCTTCGATGAACTCCGACGTAATGCGCATCACGCGCCAGGGATCGGTCGCGCGGAAATCCGCGCGCGGCCCGCCATACTCGAGAAGCTTGGCGTCCTCGGTGAGCGCCCACGACGAGTCGCCAATCAGGTCATCGTGGGCGCGACGCTGGGCCTTCGCCGCCGCGGTGGGCGCGACGGGGACGGCACTGTTCGGCGGCTTCGCCTGCTTCTTCTTTTTCCTGGTCGTGGTCGTGCGCTTGGGGGCCATTGCCCCTGAAGCTATCCGTTCGACTGCACCTCTGCGAGGAGGGCACGCAGTTGTTCGGCGAGCTCCCGCTGCCGGGTCCGGAGCGCCTCGAGCCGCGACCGGAGCCGGTGCCGCAGGAAGTAGCGCCGTGCGGCGTGCCAGATCCGCTGCCGCTGCTCCCCCACGGTCAGCGCCGCAAATGCCCAGAGCGGCTGCATCACCGCAAAGAGCAGCCCCGCCGCCCATCCCCAGGTCACGCCCACCGCCACCGAGGTCGCGACAATCCACAGGGGAAACGCCACGGCGCCAGTGAGCACCCGGTGCGTGACGAGCGCGTCGTCCCCCTCCTTGGCCGCAATCCGCCCCGCCACCCACACGGTCAGTTGCCTGGGCGGCCAGAAGAAAATCCCGCCGAGCACGGAGACGGGAACGAGCGCCATCAGCGGGAACCGCACGAGCATCCACCGAAGCGCAGCGCCGAAGGTGACCTCCTCGACGAGGGTGGCCGGCGTGAGGCCCATTGCGCGGAGCGCGCGCCGGTGGCCGCGCAGCTCCACCGCCGTCGGGCGCCAGGCGTCGGCGCGCCCCTCGCGCAGCGCCGCGAGCGCCGCCGCCGTGATTCGCAGCCGCTCCACCTCCGCCGCCGGCGAGGGTTCCGCACCGAACTCCGTGCGCCACACCTCCTCCGCCGTCCGCACCAGGGGCTCATCCTCCCACTGCTCGAGATTCACCGAGACGCGACGCATCGCCTGCTCGATCCGCTCGGTCAGTTCGCGCACCGCGCTGCGGTTGCTCAGGTCACCGACGAGGTCGCCCCAGGCAAAGGGCTCGCCGATGATGACGTGCGCCTCCGAGCGAAAGACATCGCGCTCGCGGAAGACGAGCCCCATTGCCACCACGGGGAAGTCGTGCCCGAGCTGCCCCGCCGCGCCGATCGCAATGCGCGCCGCGCCCGTCTTGAGGGGCGCGAGTCCCGACGCCGAGTGCGAGATCCCCTCGGGGAAGATCCCGACGACATCGCCGGCGGCGAGCACCTTATGCACGTCACGGAACGAGTCGATGTTCTGCGCGAGCTTGGCGGGATCGTCCTGCTGCCGATACACCGGCACCGATCCCACGCCCTTGATGAGCCACCCGATCAGCGGATGCGTGAAGAGCGTGGACTTGGCGAGGAAGCGCACGTCCCGCCCGGCCGTCGCGGCCACGAGCGCGGGGTCCACCAGCGAGTTGTTGTGGTTGGCGACGATGAGCACCGGCCCGCGCGCGGGGATCCGTGCCCCCGCGACCGTCACGCGGTAGTACGCGCGGGTCGCGAGCTCCGAGAGGATCGGCATCGCCTTGTAGAGCCACATAGGGAGGGAACATACGTATATTCCGCCCCAGCCGATGCTCTCCCTCGTCCTCCGCCTGATCCCCCACGCGCTGGTGAACCCGGCGCTCGCGCGTGCGCTGCTCGTGGTCGCCTGGCGCTTCCGGCGGGTGCGGTGGTACGCGCGCTTCCCGTTCCTCCCCCTGCCCGCGCGCGAGTACCTGCGGTGGCGGATGTACACGGCCTATGGGAACCACGACGCGGTGCCGCCCGTGCGGGACGTGATCCACTACGCGCGCTGGGCGGCGCGCATCGGGTGAGCCGGCCGACGCACCGAGCGCTACGCGCGTGAGCGAGTCCTTCGAGGCGCGGCTCAAGGCCCAGGCGCTCGGGCTGGGCTTCGACCTTGCGGGCGTCACCGCCCTCGGCCCCGCCACCACGCACGACGCCTTTGCGCGGTGGCTTGCCGACGGCCGCCACGGCGAGATGGACTATCTCGCGCGCGGCGCCGACCTGCGGCGCGACACCACGCTCCCCGAACCCGGAATGCGCGCGGCGGTTGTCGTGGCGCTCGACTACGGCGGCGCCCAACCCGACGGGCCCATCGCGAAGTACGCGCGCGGCGACGACTACCACCGGCTGATGTGGGATCGGCTCGAGACGCTGCTGGCGTGGGTGCGCGCCGAGCGCGGCGATGCGGTGCGCGGCCGCGCGTACGTGGACACCGGCCCGATCCTCGAGCGCGACCTCGCGCGCAAGGCGGGACTCGGCTGGTTCGGGAAGAACACGATGCTCATCCACCCGGAGCGGGGTTCGTTCTTCTTCCTCGGGGCACTCTTCCTGGACCTCGACCTCGCGTCCGACGCCCCGTTCGACGCCGAGCATTGCGGAAGCTGTACGCGCTGCCTCGATGCGTGCCCCACGCAGGCCCTGGTCGAGCCGGGCGTATTGGATGCGCGGCAGTGCATCTCGTACCTCACGATCGAACTGCGCGGCGAGATCCCTCCCGCACAGCACGGTGACGTGGGCGACCATCTCTTTGGATGCGACATCTGCCAGGACGTGTGTCCGTGGAACGTGAAGTTTGCGCGCGCACCCAGGGAACAGGCGTTCAACGCGCGCGCGGTGCTGGAGACGTCCGATGTCTCGTCCCTGGCCAACGACCTCCTGGCAATGACGGATGAGAGCTATGCCGTGGCATTTCGCGGCTCGGCGATGAAGCGCGCGAAGTTGAGCGGCCTGCAGCGCAACGCAAAGGTGGTGCTGCGGAACCTCGCGGGCGGACTGGCCGCGGCACTGCTCGCGCTCCCGCCGCGCGCGACGTCCGCGCAACAGACGCCGCCCCCGCAACCGCCCGACACCGCCCGCGCACCGGTCACGGCCGCGCCGATCATCGTGCGCTCCACGCGCAGCGGTCGTCGCGTCGAGGACGAGCCGCTCAAGGTCGAGGTGCTCGCCGGCGAGGAGGTCGAGGAGAAGCTCCTGATGACGCCCGGCGACATCACGATGATGCTCAACGAGACGTCGGGGCTTCGCGTGCAGACGACCTCGCCCGGGCTCGGCGGCGCGAACGTGCGAATCCAGGGCCTCCGCGGCCGCTACTCGCAGATCCTCGTCGACGGGCTCCCGCTACACGGCGCGCAAACGGGCGGCCTCGGCCTCCTGCAGATCCCGCCGATGGATCTCGGCGGCGTCGAGGTCATCAAGGGCGTCTCATCCGCCCTCTACGGGGGCTCCGCGCTCGGCGGTGTCATCAACCTCGTCTCGCGCGAACCACACGGCGAGCGCGTGCGCGAGTTCCTCGTGAACGGCACCTCGCTGGGCGGCGTGGACGCCGTCAGCTTCGGCGCGGACGACATCAACGACGCGTGGGGCTACACGCTACTCGCGGGCGCGCACGGTCAGTCGCGCGCGGACCGCGACGGGGACGGATGGGCCGACCTTGCCCAGTACGAGCGCGGGCTGATCCGTCCACGCCTGTTCTGGCGAAGCCCCGCGGGCCACACCGCGATGTTCACCGTCGGGGGGGCGCTCGAGCGGCGCACCGGCGGCACGATGCCCGGCGACACCGTGCCCGACGGCACACGCTTTCGCGAACGGCTGCGCACCACGCGCCTCGACGCCGGTGCCGTGGCGCGGATCGTCAGGGGATCCCGCGTCATCTCGCTCCGCGGCTCGGCATCATCGCAGGGCCACGCACACGAGTTTGGCCCGGTGCGCGAGGACGATGCACACGTCACCTGGGCCGGCGAGGCGTCCATCGCCGGCCCGGGCCTCGACGGCTACTGGGTGCTGGGCGCCGCGCTGCAGCAGGAGCGCTACCGCGCGGACGACGTGAGTGGCTTCGGCTACGTCTTTACCACGCCCGGGTTCTTCGCGCAGCACACCCTCGACCTCGGCGCCACCGTCGCGCTCTCGGCGAGCGCGCGCGTGGACGCGCACAGCGCGTACGGCGCACAGTGGTCGCCGCGCCTCTCCGCACTCTGGCGCGTGGCCCAGGGTTGGTCGCTGCGCGCATCGGCCGGCGGCGGCTACTTCGCGCCGACGCCGTTCACCGAGGAGGTCGAGGTCGTCGGCCTCACCCCGCTTGATCCGCTCGACGGACTCAAGGCGGAGCGCGCACGCAGCGGCTCGCTCGACCTCGCGGGGATGCTGGGGGCCATCGAGCTGAACGCGTCGGTCTTTGCATCGGAGATTGACCACGCCATTGGAATCCGCGAGGTGGCGGGGATGCCCGGTCGCGTGGAACTGGTGAACGCCGACGTGCCCACGCGCACGCAGGGCGCGGAAATGATGCTTCGCGCGCGCCCCGGCGCGCTTCACCTGAGCGCGTCGTCCACCTGGTTGCGCGCCACGGAGCTCGATGTCGCCACGGCAATGCGCCGCGACGTACCGCTCACGCCACGCCACACCATCGGGTTCGTCGGGGCCTATGAGGTCGAGGACGCGGGACGCATCGGCCTCGAGGTCTATCGCACCGGACGGCAATCCCTCTCGGACGACCCCTTCCGCACCGAGAGCGTGCCGTACGTACACATCGGCGTGCTGATCGAGCGGCACATCGGCAGGGCGCGAATCTTCCTGAACGCCGAGAACCTGCTGGACTACCGACAGACCAAGGACGCGTCGTTGGTGCGTCCCACGCGCGGCGCCGGCGGGCGCTGGACAACCGACGTCTGGGGCCCACTCGACGGACGCGTCTTCAACCTGGGGTTGCGGCTAGGCGCTCCGGGACACTGAGCGCCTTCCGCACCGCCGGCGCCACCACGGTGCCATAAAGCTCGATCGCCCGGAGCATATCCCGATGCGGCATCGTGCCCACCGAGAACTGGATCAGGTGCCGCGTGTGGCCAAAGAGCTCGTGCTCCCAGAGGATCTTGTCGATCACTTCCTGCGGATCGCCGATGAAGAGCGCACCCTCCCGCGAGCGTTCGGCGTCGTACTGCCGACGGGTCGGCGGCGGCCACCCGCGCTCGCGACCGATCTTCCCCATCTGCTCCACGTACGGCGGCCACGCGGCATCGGATGCCGCGCCGGACGTCTCCGCGATGAAGCCGTGCGAGTTGATGCTCACCTCGAGCGCCTCGGCGGGATGTCCCGCCTTGGCCCACGATTCGCGGTAGAGGTCGACGAAGGGCACGAAACGCTCCGGCGAGCCGCCGATGATCGCGAGCGCCATCGGAAGGCCCAGCGTGGCAGCGCGCACCACGGACTGCGGCGTCCCGCCGACCGCGACCCAGATCGGCAACGGGCGCTGCACGGGACGCGGATACACGGGCTGGTCGTCAAGTGGTGCCCGATGCCGTCCCTTCCACGTCACGCGTTCCTCGTCGCGGATCGCGAGAAGGAGCTGAAGCTTCTCCGTGAAGAGCGAGTCGTAGTCCTGGAGGTCGTAGCCAAAGAGTGGGAACGACTCGATGAACGAGCCGCGCCCCGCCATAATCTCGGCGCGTCCCTGCGAGAGGAGGTCGAGCATCGCGAACTCCTGGAACACGCGCACCGGATCGTCGGAGCTGAGCACCGAGACCGCGCTCGTGAGGCGAAGCCGCCTGGAGCGCATCGCCGCGGCCGCGAGCACCACGGCCGGCGTGGAGACGAGATAGTCGGGGCGGTGGTGCTCGCCGATCCCGAAGACATCGAGCCCCACCTCGTCGGCGAGCGCGACCTCCTCCATCAGGTGCGCAATGCGTTGCGCGGGCGCGAGCGTCGTCCCGTCGCGCCCGGGGGTGTTCTCCACGAAGGTGTAGAGCCCCAGGTCAAAGCGACCGGTCATCGGGCGCTCCGGTACATCATATCCACCAGTTCGTCGTACATCGGTTCGGCCTCGTCGTCGCCCGAGCGGATCGCCTGGGCGGCACAGTGTTTGAGATGGTCGCGCATCAGCTCGCGACTCACGGCGCGGAGCGCCTCCTGCACGGAGGAGATCTGCGTGAGGATGTCGGCGCAGTAGCGGTCCTCCTCGACCATCCGCTGCAGCCCGCGCACCTGTCCTTCAAGCCGCCGGAGCCGCGTGAGGTTCCTGCGCTTCACGTCGGGGGTGCCGGGGCCGTGCCGTCCAGCGGATCCCTTCGCGGTGCCCTTCGTGCGTCCCATAGTATCTCCTAGCCGATCCGCGCCGAGCGCAGGCGCAGCGAGTTGGTCACCACGCTGACCGAGCTGAACGCCATCGCCGCGCTCGCCATCACCGGCGTGAGCAGGATGCCGAATGCCGGGAACAGCACGCCCGCCGCAATCGGGATGCCGATCACGTTGTAGACGAACGCCCAGAAGAGATTCTGCCGCATCGTGCGCATCGTGCGCCGCGAGAGTGCGATGGCCTGCGCCGCCGCGGTGAGGTCGCCGCGCATCAGCACCACGTCGGCCGCCTCGGCCGCGATGTCGGTCCCGGAGCCGA
>CAYXQS010000047.1:0-14820 GCA_964466515.1 uncultured Gemmatimonas sp.
CGTCTCGATCAGGATGAGGTCGGCGCCGCCGTCGAGCAGCGCGTGCGCGGCCTCGCCGTACGCCTCCACGAGTTCCACGAAGGTGATTTTGCGCATCCCCGCGTCGTTGACGTCGGGGGAGATGCTCGCGGTGCTGTTGGTGGGGCCGAGCACGCCGGCCACCCAGCGCGGCCGCCCGTCCCGTGCCTCGGCGGCGTCGCAGGCGCGTCGCGCGAGCCGTGCGCCCTCGAGGTTCAGCTCGCGGACCAGCTCCTCCATCCCGTAGTCGGCCATCGAGACCCGGGTGGAGTTGAAGGTGCTGGTCTCGATGATGTCCGCGCCGGCGGCGAGGTACGCCGAGTGGATGTCGGCGATGATGTCGGGGCGCGTGAGGACGAGCAGGTCGTTGTTCCCGCGGAGATCGCGCGGCCAGTCGGCGAAGCGCGTGCCCCGATAGTCCTGTTCCGTGAGCCGGTGCTCCTGCACCATCGTGCCCATCGCGCCGTCGATGATGAGGATGCGCCGGGACGCCTCCTCGTGCAGCCTGGCAATGCGATCGGTCATTGCGGTGCGGGGCGCAGCCCGAGGATGTGGCAGATGGCGTACGCCAGGTCCGCGCGGTTCAGCGTATAGAAGTGAAACTCGGTGACGCCGGCCTGCGCGAGCTGCTGGCACTGCTCCGCGGCAACCGTCGCGGCCACGAGCTTCCGCGTGTCCGGGTCCTCGTCGAGTCCTTCGAAGAGCCGCGCGAACGGGGCGGGGACCGTGGCCCCCGCGACCTTCGCGAACTTCACCATCTGCGTGAAGTTCGTCACCGGCATCAGCCCCGGCACGATCGGCACCGTGATTCCCGCCTTGCGCGCGCGGTCGACGAAGCGCAGGTAGGTCCAGTTGTCGAAGAAGAACTGCGTGATCGCGCGCGTGGCGCCGGCGTCGATCTTCCGCTTGAGGTTGTCGAGGTCGGCCTCGGGGGACTTCGCGTCGGGGTGCGTCTCCGGATACGCGGCCACCGAGAGCTCGAAGTCGTGCCGCCTGCGCAGCCCCTCCACCAGCTCGGCGGCGTACGCATAGCCGCCCGGGGTGGGGAAGTAGGGGGCCTCCGCGCCCGGGATGTCGCCGCGGAGCGCGACGACGTGCCGCACCCCCGCGTTCCAGTAGTCGTCGGCCACGGCGTCGATCTCCGCGCGCGTGGCGCTCACGCAGGTGAGGTGCGCCGCGGGGACGAGCGACGTCTCCGCGAGGATCCGCCGCACCGTGTTGTGCGTCCGCTCGCGGGTGGAGCCGCCGGCGCCGTAGGTCACCGAGACGAAGCGTGGCGTCATCGGTGCGAGCCGCGTGATCGAACGCCAGAGCGTGGCCTCCATCTCCGGGGTCTTTGGAGGGAAGAACTCGAACGAGACCTGGAACGGCGTGGGGACGGCCAACGAGCTCACGGGGACTCCTGGGTATGCAAAAGGCCCGACGCATCGAGGCGCACCGGGCCGGCGCTTTAGCTGATTGTTTAACGTGGCCGCAAGTTGCCTCGAAATCGCCACGGAACGGTTGTGCATCCATTCTATTATCCGGATGAACGGATGGCAAGGGGTGCCTCGCCGCCCCGTCCGCCGGGCGGTATCATCCCCCTATGATCCGACCCGCCCTCCTCCTGCTGCTCGTCGCCCTTGCCCTCCCGGCCCGCAGCCACGCCCAAGGCTTCGACGTAACCGAAGCCACCATCGTCGGCACGCACGCCGCGCTCCAGTCCGGGCGCACCACCTGCCGCGCCATCGTCCAGCAGTATCTCGACCGGATCGCGGCCTACGACAAGGCCGGTCCCGCGCTCAACGCCATCCAGAACCTCAATCCCCGCGCCCTCGCGGTGGCCGATTCGCTCGACGCCGTGCAGCGCGCGCGCCGCGCGCGCGGGCCGCTCCACTGCGTGCCGGTCCTGGTGAAGGACCAGATCGAGACCCGCGCGATGCCGACCACCTACGGCTCGGCGATCTTCAGGGACTTCGTGCCGCAGCGCGACGCCACCACGGTCCAGCGTCTCGAGGCCGCGGGCGCCATCATCCTCGCCAAGACCACGATGGGCGAGTTCGCGCAGCGCTATGTGGGCTCGGCGTCGGGGATCATCCGCAACGCCTACGACCCGACGCGCAATCCGAGCGGGTCGTCCGGGGGTTCGGCCACCGGCGTCGCCGCCAACTTCGGGCTCGTCGGGATCGGCGAGGACACCGGCGGCTCGATCCGCGGCCCCGCGGCGGTGAGCAGTCTCGTGGGGCTCCGCCCCACGCTGTCCCTCATCAGCCGTTTCGGGATGATGCCCGCCAGCCCCACGCAGGACACGATGGGGCCGATGACCCGGACCGTGGCCGACGCGGCGCGCGTGCTCGATGTCATCGCGGGCTACGACCCCAACGACCCCATCACCGCGGAGTCGGTGGGGCGCGTGCCGGAGAGCTATGTCGCCGCGCTCCGCCCCGACGCGCTGCGTGGCGCGCGGATCGGTGTGTTGCGGTCCACCCGCACCCTGCCTTCCCCGCGCGCCGACTCCGTTCCGCTGCCGGCGGAAGGCCCGGCGCGTGACTCGGCGCTGGCGCGCGACTCCGCGGCGCGTGCGCTCGTGGCCGAGTACGCCACCGTGCGCGTGGTGTCCGATCGCGCGCTGGCCGATCTGCGTGCGCTCGGCGCGGTGGTCATCGATTCCATCGACATCCCCGCGCTGCGCCAGCGGCGCGCCGGCAACGACTTCGAGACCGAGGAGGCGACCAACGCGTACCTCGCGCAGCACCCCAACGCACCGGTCCGCACGCTGACCGAGATTCTCCTCGCCGGGACGGTGAACCCCTGGCGCGCGCGGTCGCTGATCGGTTCCGTGGGGCGGTCCACGAGCGAGCCCGGCTATCTCACCGTGCTGCAGCAGCGCGAGTCGCTGCGTGTGGCGGTGCTCAAGGTGATGGCCGACCTCCGGCTCGACGCGATCGTCTATATGACCTTTGACGCACCGCCGACCGTGATTGCGGACGACGTGCTGACCAACCCGCGTCCGGTGGACGGCTACGGCCGCGGCGACAATCGCGGCTTGAGTCCGTCGATCGGGTTCCCGGCCCTCACGGTGCCGGCCGGGTTTTCCGGCGATGCACTGCCGGTGGGGATCGAGTTTCTCGGGCGGCCGTTCAGTGAGGCGACGTTGCTGGGATTTGGGTTTGCGTACGAGCAGGCGACGAGGCATCGGCGCGCGCCGGGGACGGCGCCGCGGCTTCGGGAACCCTCCCGCAGCGGCACGGATTGACTCCGGTCCGCCTCCGCACTCAACCACTCTCGCCGGGAGTCCGCCGTGAACAAGGTGCTCTGGGTCCTGCAGGCGCTGCTCGCGCTCCTCTTCGCGATGTCCGGCTTTATGAAGGGCTTTACGCCAATTGACGAGCTCGTGCAGACGATGGTCTGGCCGGGCCGCGTGCCGGAGTGGGCGACGCGCCTGGCGGGCTACTCCGAGCTGGCGGCCTCGCTCGGGTTGGTCCTTCCGGCGGCGACCCGCATCAAGCCGATCCTCACGCCGCTGGCGGCGTCGGGACTCACGGTGGTGATGCTCCTCGCGGCGTTCACGGTCCATCTCCCGGCCGGCGAGATGCGCGAGATTGTCGTGAACCTGGTGATCGGCGCCTGTGCCGCGTTCGTGGCCTACGGCCGGCTCAAGCTCTCGCCAATCGCCCCGAGGTAGTCAGGGCGTCACGGTGAAAGGCTCCAACTCCTTCACCGTGACCCCATCGACCTCCACGACCTTCGACCGCGACGCGAGCCCGTTCACGATCCGCACGGCGCGCCTGGCCACGCCGAGCGCCTCGGCGACCACCGCAATCACCGCCGCGTTCGCCGCACCGTCCACGGGCGCCGCGCCTACGCGCACCTTCAGGGCATCCCCGTGGACGCCGCCCATTCCGGGCTTGCTCGAGCGCGGCTGCACACGAATGGAGAAGCGCACGCCGCCGGCCACGGGCGTCACGCGGACGCCGCTCACAGCGCGCGCAGCACCGCGGCCTGCAGCAGCAGCAGCGCAAACCAGGCGACGAGCGGCGAGAGGTCAACGGCGCCGAAGCTCGGAAGCACGCGTCGCAATGGCGCGAGGAACCACTCCGTGAGCCGCGTCGCGAGCCGCCCGATGCGCGAGTAGGTCCCGCCCACCCAGCTCGTCACCACGCGCACGATGAGCGCGATCTGCAGCACGGCGAACGTCCACCCCACCAGGAGCCGCAGCACGCCGCGGCCGCCTCGCGAGGTGGCGTAGTGGACGGACGCCAACTGCTCGCGCACGAACCCAAGGAGCCCGACCAACACCGCGCCGAGCACCACCAGGAAGAGCAGCGCCCACCACGGCGCGCTGACGGGCGAGCCGCCGGCGCGCACGAGCCGTCGCTCCACCGGCGCGACGAGCGGGTCCACCACCGCGCGCGTGAGGCGCGCCACCGCGCCAAAGGCGTTGAGTCGCCGCGTGCGCACGAGCCAGTCGAGCAGCGCGAGCCCGGCACCCACGACCAGCAACGCGGCGAAGATCGACCGCAGGGCGGCGATCCCCAGGTCAATCCAATGGATCAGTTCCGACATCAGGCCGCTCCTTTCCTGCGGAACACCATACGGATCACGCCGGGAATCCCGCTCAGCCGCTCGAAGGCCGTCGCGCCGTGCGCGAGACGTCCGTACGCCTCGATTGCGGCGCGGTGCGCGGTGCCGTATGGGAAGGTCCAGGGCTGACGCCACGCGGTGAAGCGATCGTCCACCACCGGGGTGCTCTGCACGCACGCGGCGAGGCCGTCCACGCCGTGCATTCGCCCGAGCCCGCTCGTCTTCACGCCGCCGTAGGGAACGTCGGGCATCCCGACCACGGCGGTCGCGTCGTTGAGCATCACGGTGCCCGCCTCGAGCCGCCGCGCGATGGCCACGCCGCGCGCGCGGTCGCCGGTCCAGACACTCGCCGAGAGCCCGAAGCGCGACGCGTTCGCGCGCGCGACGGCGTCGTCCGCGTCGCGCACGCGCACCACCGCCAGCAGTGGGCCAAACGTCTCCTCGGTGAGCACACGCATTGTGTCGTTCACATCCACCAGCACGGTGGGCGGGAAAAAGCGCTCGTGCGCATTGGGCGGGAGCTGGGCCGCGGCCGCCACGCGCGCGCCGCGCGCAATGGCGTCGTCACGCTGCGCGGTGACCTGCTCCACGGCCGCGCGATGGATCAGCGGCCCTACCTCGGTGGCCGGGTCGTCGCCCGCGCCGACACGCAGCGCGGCGACCGACCGCGAGATCGCCTCGACAAAACCCGCATAGGCCGACGCCTCCACGAACACGCGCTTGGGGGCCACGCAGGTCTGTCCCGCGTTCGCGAAGCGCGCCCAGGCGATCCCGTCCGCCGCGGCGCGCACGTTGGCGTCGGCGAGCACCACGGCGGCGTCGCTCCCGCCGAGCTCGAGCGAGCAGGGGACCAGTCGCGCGGCGCACGCGGCGGCGACCTTCCGTCCCGTGGCCACGCTGCCGGTGAAGAGCATCTTGTCCACTGCGGCACTGCTGAGCGCGGCGCCCGCGCGGCCATCGCCCTGCACGACCTGCAGTACGCCCTCGGGAAGCCCGGCCTCGCGCCAGAGCGACTCCAGCACGCCACCCGACTCCGGCGTGAACTCGCTCGGCTTGAGCACTACCGCGTTCCCGCAGGCGAGTGCGGGGAGGACGCACGAGGTCGGGAGGAAGAAGGGATAGTTCCAGGGCGCAATCACGCCGATGACGCCGAGTGGCTTTTTCTCGAAGCGGACGCGCTTGCGCCAGAACATCAGCCCCGACACGCCGCGCCAGCCGCTGCGCAGGAACCGCGGCGTCTCCTTGGCCGTCCACTTGGCGAAGTCGAGGGAAATCAGGACGTCGACGCCGAGGGCATCGGTGTACGGCTTGCCGCTCTCGCGGGTGATGATGGCGGCAATCTCGTGCCTGCGACGGTACAGGACATCGTGAAAGCGGGCCACGATCCTGGCGCGCTCGCCCGGGGCCATCGCAGCCCAAGCGGGCTGGGCCGCTCGGGCACGGCTAACTGCTTCTGCGATGCGGGGTTCCGCGTCCTGCGCAGGCACTGGGGGCGTGGGCGCATTCATTACCTATAAATGTGACACGTAGCCAACAGGCAGGGTAAGGTGGGTGTGACGGCCAGAACGATGGACGACCCGGTCCCGGGCGGCGTGCCGTGGCGCTTGAGCGAGACGCGAGGATATCCTCCCCGCACTTCACTTATGAGCACGACGCCCCCCT
Organism: uncultured Gemmatimonas sp.; assembly: GCA_964466515.1. Taxonomy (GTDB): domain Bacteria; phylum Gemmatimonadota; class Gemmatimonadetes; order Gemmatimonadales; family Gemmatimonadaceae; genus Pseudogemmatithrix. Next base: position 6,244 of record CAYXQS010000047.1, read on the forward strand.
CGTCCTCCATCGATCCGACCCTCCCGCTGCGCGCCAAGGCGGGGGACCGGCAGGCCTTCGCCGAGCTGGTGGATGTGATGTATCCGCGCTCGCTGCGTTTCGCGCTCCATATGGTGGGGAATCGCGAGGATGCGGAGGAGGCGGTGCAGGATGCGTTCGTGCGGGTGTACCACCACATCGGCCGGTTCCGGGACGATGCGCGGTTTGAGCCGTGGATGTTCCGGATCCTGGCCAATCGGTGCCGCTCGCTGATCGAGAAGCGCCGTCGGCATCAGGTGGTGATCCAGTACGGCGACGTGCCGGACCGTGCGCCGGCGATGCCGGACGGCGACGACCGGGACTGGACCGAGGAAGTGTACAAGGTCCTCGCGACGTTGCCGGCCGAGCAGCGGGAAGCGTTCCTGCTGCGGCACGTGGAGGATCTGGCGTACGAGGACATCTCGGCGGTGACCGGGGTGGGGCTGAGTGCGTTGCGGATGCGGGTGAAGCGGGCGTGTGATGCCCTGCGGGCACGACTTACCGAGGTGCGGAAGGATGACTGATGCGATGGCAGGCGATCCGATGATCGAGAAGGTGCGCGACACGTTGCGCGGGGCCCCGGCGGCACAGCCGGACCCGCGCGCGGTGGCGCGCGTGCTGAGCACGGTGTGGGCCGCGTCGCCGCCGTCGGCGTGGCGTCGGTTCTGGGACGGGTGGCGGATGCCGGCGTTCTCCGGCTTTGCGGCGTCGGCGCTCACGGCGGCGGCGCTGTTGATCGGCTTTGTTTCGCGCGGCGCCGTGGCCCCGCGCGTGGCGGGGGAACCGCTGCCGGCGGCCGGGGCGCCGACCGGGGAGTTCCCCGTGCAGCTCGCGTCGTACGACGCGGCCGCGCCGGTACCCACGCAGTTCGTGCTCGAGCAGGCGGCGGCATCGGAGATTTCCCTTGTCGGCGACTTCAACGACTGGGAGGTGGGCGCGACGCCGCTGACGCGCCTCCCCAACGGGCTCTGGACCGCGACGGTCCCGCTGGTCCCGGGGCGCCACGTGTACGCGTACGTCCTCGACGGTACATTGTTCGTGGCCGATCCCCGCGCGCCGAAGGCCGGCGACGCGGACTATGGCCGCGAGGGTTCCGTCGTGATGGTATTCGCCCGATGAACAGACACCGTGTGCTCCTGCTCGTCGCGCTGGCCGTTGCCAGCCTGGCGCCGCGCCCTGCCTTCGGGCAGGGCGCGGCGGTGCTGCCCATTGCCGAGGCGAGGTACCGGGAGGCCGTCGAGCGCGAGATTGCGCAGGCGGCGTCGAGAGGGCTGCCGGTGCGGCCCCTCATCGCGAAGGCAATGGAAGGGGTCACGAAGCAGGCGAGCGGAGCACTCATCCGCGACGCCGTTGCCTCGCAGGCCAGGCGACTGGGGCAAGCGCAAGCCCTGCTCGCCCCCTCGCCGTCGGAAGCGGAGATTGTGGCGGGCGCCGATGCGCTCGCCGTGGGCGTCTCCGCGCCGATGCTGAAGGAGATCCGCGCAGCGTGGCCGGTGGGGCAATCGGTGGCGATGCCACTCGATGTGCTGACCGAGCTCGTGGCACGCGGCGTCCCGGCGAGGCACGCGCTCGAACAGATCACGACCCTGATGAAGCGTGGGGCGACCCCCACGCAGATCGTCGCGGTGGGGGCGTCGGTGCAAGCCGACATCGCCGCCGGCCTGACGCCCGATGCGGCGTTGGAGGTTCGTGCGCGTGGTGTGATGTCCCTCCTGCCGTCGCCCGCCACGTCCGTCAGCATCACCCCCCGCGGTCCAAGGCCTTAGTGGCCGCGTGAACGTCGGGCGCCTCGTGGCCCTCGGGTCGCTGCTTCTCGCGGCGACCTGGGTGCTCGGTGCCCAATCGGTGCAGGAAGTCCGCCTGGAGGCGGGACGCGCCTTTGTCCGCCAGCGCGGCGACGACCTCCAGAACGCGTATCTCCTCGGCGTTGCGTGGCGACGGCCCACCGACACCTGGCTCCTCCTCAGCAGCGCGAGCCTGACCTACGCCGAGGATTCGTACGCCTCGGCGCACGGTGTGGTCGCGGTCTCGCTGCCGTGGAACGTGAGCGAACGGCTGCGCACCGAGCTCGGCGTGGCGGGGGCGTCCTTCTCGCTTGGCACCGCGGGCCGCGGGGGCAACGCCAACTTCTTCACGCGGCAGCATTTCGTGGGGGAGAACCGCGGCTCGTGGATCGGCGGCGGCCTTGCCAACTCCACGCGCGACGGCGTGCCGAGCCGCTCGGTCGCGTTCGACGCCGGCGTCTGGAAGCGGATGGACTTTTTCTACATCAGCGGCTCGATCGTGCGGCAGGCCACCACCGACATCCCGCTCCTCGTCGCCTCGGGGGTGCCGGCCGATCCCGACCTCGAGACGCTGCGGCTCTTTGACGCGCAGTTCGCGATGCAGGCGCGCAATGGGCCGCACGAGTTCACGCTCTCGTGGACCACGCGCCGCGGGATCCAGTGGACCGATGCGCGCTTCAACGCGCTCTCGGCGAGCGGGGTGCTGCAACTGACGGAGCGCGTGGCGCTGCTCGCCGGTGGCGGGCGACAGCTCGCGGATCCGTTGCGCGGCCTTCCGCAGGCCGACGTGCTCACCCTCGCGGGGCGCGTGAGCCTCGGCCCCAAGCCCCTCCCCGTGATGCAGCGCTCGGTGATCGCGGCGGCGCAGGTGGACCCGTTCGAAGGGGGTGGGGGCGAGCTCTCGGTGCGCGTGTTCGCCACCGACACCCTCGTGGTGGAGATCGCGGGCGACTTCTCCGACTGGCAACCGGTCCCGCTGGAGCGGGAGGGGACGTTTTTCGTGGCTCGCGTGCGGCTCCCGCCCGGGAAGTACCGCGTGGCGGTGCGGGTGAACCTCGGCGTGTGGCGCGCGCCGCGGAACCTCGCGCGCGTCCGTGACGACTACGGGGGCGAAGCCGGGCTCGTCGTGATACCTTAACGGCGCCCCCACGCCGGAGCCTTCGCAGTGCCGATCACCTCCCGCCGCACCTTCCTCGCCGGTCTCTCGGGCGCCGCCACCGGCGCCGCCGTCGCCCTCCCCGTCTTCAGCGAGCGGGCCTTTGCGCAGCTCTTCCGCGCCGAGGCCGTCGCGGGCGGGCGGTCCGCCGCCGCGCTCGCGGACGACGAACTCTATTGGGCGCAGATCCAGCGCGCGTTCGACATCGACCGCACGATGATCAACCTGAACAACGGGGGGATCTCGCCGACGCCGACGCACGTGCTCGAGCAGATGATCCGCGACCTGAAGTTCGTGAACGAGCTGCCGGTGGAGCACAACTGGCGCGTGCTCGAGCCGCGGATGGAGAGCACGCGCCGCGAGCTGGCCAAGGAGTTCGGCTGCGACACCGAGGAGATGGCGGTGACGCGCAACGCCAGCGAGGCGCTCGAGAACCTGATTCTCGGGATCGACCTCGCGCGCGGCGACGAGGTGATCATCACCAACCAGAACTACGGACGGATGATCACCACCTGGGAGCAGCGCGCGCGGCGTGAGGGGATCGTGCTCCGGCGCGTGTCGTTCCCGCTCCCGCTTACCGATCCACGCGTCTTCGTGCGGGCGGTGGAGGCGGCGATCACGCCGCGCACCAAGGTGATCGAGCTGACGCACATCACCAACCTCTCGGGGCAGGTGATGCCGGTCCGCGACATCGTGCGGCTCGCGCGGCCCCGGGGGATCGAGGTCTTCGTGGACGGCGCGCACGCCTTTGCGCACTTCCCCTTCACGCGCGACGCGCTGGAGTGCGATTACTACGGCACCTCACTCCACAAGTGGCTCCACGCGCCCATCGGCGCGGGGTTCCTCTACGTGCGGAAGGAGAAGATCGGGAAGATCTGGCCCCTGATGGCGTCGAGTGCGGAGCGCGTGGACAACATCCGGAAGTTCGAGGAGATCGGCACGCATCCGCAGGCGAACTTCAACGCGGTCTCAGTGGCGCTGACCTTCCACCGCGGCGTCGGTGCGGACCGCAAGATCGCGCGGCTGCGTTACCTGCGCGACCGCTGGGCGCTGGCGCTCAAGGCCGAGAGTCCGCGCGTGACCGTGCTGACCGAGCTCGGGCCGGACAAGGCCGGCGCCATCGGCCTCTTCGGCGTCGAGGGACTCGACCCCGTGCAGCTCGGCGGGTGGCTGATGGCGAACTACCGGATCGTGAACACGCCGATCGTGCACCCGGAGTTCAGCGGGATCCGCATCACGCCCAACGTCTATACGACCGTGGACGAGATCGACACCTTCGCCGACGCGGTGCGCCGGGCCATCCGGCAGGGGATCGCGTGAAATACTGGCTGATGAAGACCGAGCCGTCGCAGTTCTCGTTCAACGACCTCTGGACGTCGAAGTCGCGCACGACGGGGTGGAGCGAGGTGCGCAACTATCAGGCGCGGAACCTGATGCGCGACGAGATGCGCGTCGGCGACCTCGCCTTTTTCTATCACTCGAGCGCAACCCCCACGGGGATCGCCGGCATCGTCGAGATCGCGAGCGGGGCATACACCGACCCGACGCAGTTCGACCAGTCGAACGAGATGGGATACGACCCGAAGTCGAAGCGCGAGGCACCATCGTGGATTCAGGTGGACGTGCGCGCGGTGCGGCCCTTCCCGACGCTGCTGGAGCTGTCGGAGATCCGGAAGCTCAAGGGCCTCGAGAAGATGGTGCTGCTCCAGCGCGGCTCGCGGCTCAGCGTGCAGCCGGTGACCGCGGCGGAGTGGAAGATCATCTGCAGGGCGGCGGGGGTCCCGGCCACGGGGTGACTCCGCGCCGCCCGCCCGGCTTCGCCCACTGGGACTAGTCCCTATATCCCTCCGAAGCGCGATACCGACTCCCACCGCACGCGGCGTATCCTGTCATCAGGGTACGCCGCTCCCACTTTCGGAGGTTCGCACATATGACCAAGCCACTCGCCCTTTTCGCCGGCCTCGCGCTGGCGCTCCTCGCCCAGCCCCTGCAGGCGCAGGCCCCGCTCATTGATGTCCGCATCGGTGCGCAGACCGCGGCGCCGACCGGCGACCTGGCCAGCGTATACGAGTACGGCTTCGGCGCGTACGCACGCGTCGGTGTTCCGGTGGGACCGATCTCCCTGATGGGCAGTGTCACGTGGACGCGCTTCAAGCCCGACTCGCCGTCGTTGAACGACCTCGACATCGCGACGCTGCAGCTGGGGCCGCACTTCGCCGTGGCGCGTGGGCTGGACTTCGGCCTCGAGGGCGCCTATTTCACGGAAGTCGAGAAGTTCGGCTTGGCGCCGAACGTGTCGATCGGGCTCTCCAACCTCGAAGCGACGCTGTCCTACAATACGACGCTCGACGGTCCGCGGACGAGCTGGATCGCGCTCGGGATCGGCTTGAAGTTCTAGTCGTGGGCGCGGGGCGGCGATTTCGCCGCCCCGCGCCGCCTCACCGCAGTTCGCGGCCGAGCGCCAACACGCCCGCGACCAGCGCGTCCAGGTCGGCATTGGACGTCCGGTGATTCGTATTCGCCACACGGATCGCAAACGTTCCCCTGACCGTGGTCCCGCTGGGCACGGCGATGCCGTCCTCCTGCAGCCGCACGAGGATTTCCCTGTTGATCGCATCCAGTTCCGCATCGCTCTTGCCGGGCGCCACGAACCGGAAGTTCACGATGTTCAGCGGCACGGGTGCCAGCAGTTCCAGCTCGGGCGCCTCCTGTACGCGCTGCGCCAGGTACTGCGACTGCTCGATGTTCCGCGCGATGTGTCGGCCGAGCAGTTCCGTGCCGTGCGCGTGCAACGCCATCCACACCTTGAGCGCCTTGAAGCTCCGCGAGAGCTCGATCCCGCGGTCGGCGAAGTGGATGCCCATCTGCGCCATAATCCCCCGCGGCTCGCTGGCGAGGTAGGCGGCCTGCATCGAGAACGTCTCGACGAGCTGCCGGTCCTCGCGCGTGAGGATGATGGCGACGTCGTACGGGAGATAGCCCCACTTGTGGAGGTCGAAGGCGAGCGAGTCCGCGCGCTCCATTCCGCGCACGGCGGCCGCGGCGCGCGGTCCCGGCGCGAGCCTGGCCATCGCGCCAAAGGCGCCGTCCACGTGGAACCAGAGCCGCTCGCGCGTGGCGAGATCGGCAAGCGCCTCGAGGTCGTCGCTCGCGCCGGTCTGTACCGTCCCGGCGGTGCCGACCACGCAGAAGGGATGCCGTCCCTGCGCGCGGTCCTCGGCGATCATCGTCGCCATCGCGCCAACGTCCACGCGGTAGTCCGCGTCCACCGGCACGCGACGGAAGGCGGCCGTGCCGAGCCCGAGGAAGTCGCAGGCCTTCCCGAGCCAGCCGTGCGTCTCGGTGCCGCCGTAGACGGTGAGCGGCGGGCCGCCGCGCGCGCCTTCCGTGCGGACGTTCCACCCGGCGCGCTGCCGCCGCGCCACGGTGAGGCCGAAGACGTTTGCCATCGTTCCGCCGCTCACGAGGATCCCGCCCGCCGTCGCCGGAAAGCCCATCAGCTCGGCGTACCACCGCACCACCCGCTGCTCCACGAGCACCGGGGACTGCTCGAACCCGCCGACGTTGGGATTCATCACGCTCGACAGGAAGTCCGCCATCGCCGACTGCGGCGTGCCGGTCCCCATCACCCAGCCCCAGAACCGTGGGTGGATGTTGCCGTTGGGGTACGGCCGGACGAGCCGGAGGAAATCCTCGTACGCGGCCGCGTCGCCGACGCCGTCGCGCGGGATCGGCGCGTCGGTGAGTTCGCGGCGCACCTCGGCGGGCATCGGTGTCCAGGTGGGACGCTCACGCACGTCGCGCAGGTAGTCGAGCGAGTCATCGAGCATCTGGTGGGCCAGCGTGCGGTACTCGTCCCAGTCCTCGGGGTCGAGCGGGGGGATCGGATTCTTGTCGGGGGAGGTCATCGCAGGAAACTCGGGGAACGGTGCCACGAACGCGACCCGGAAATTAACGGGTCAGATCAGGTCGAAGAGCATCGCCACGCCGCTTCCGAGGCCGATGGCGACGATGATGCGCCGGACCCAGGTCTGGCCGACCCGCTGCGCGAGGAGGGAACCGCCGATCCCGCCGATGGCCGCGCCGATGGCCATCGAGAGGGCGATGGGCCAGTCCACGATCCCCGAGACGGCGAAGATCACCACGGCCACGAGGTTCATCACCCCGCCGCCCCAGTTCTTCAGCCCGTTCATCTGGTGGATGTTGGTCAGCCCCATCAGGCCGAGGGCGGCGAGCATCAGGATGCCGGCACCGGCGCCGAAGTAGCCGCCATAGACGCTCACCGCGAACTGATAGACGAGGAAGCTGCCGTTCGGGGCTCGCAGGGCGCCGTCGGGGCCGTGGATCGAGGGGCGGTCGGCGGCGGCGGCGAAGCGCTTGAGGAGGGGTTGTTGGGCGATGAACAGCGCGGTGGCCCCGAGGATGAGCCAGGGGACAATCATCGCGAAGCCCCGCTCGGGGGTCCGGAGCAGGAGCAAGGCGCCGACGATCCCGCCGAGGAGACTGGGGACGGCAAAGGCGATGGCCCAGCGGCGCGCGCCGGAGAGTTCGCCCCGGTACCCCCACATCGAGGCCATCGTCCCGGGCCAGAGGGCCACGGTGGAGGTGGCGTTGGCGGTGATGGGAGGGACACCCAGCGCCACGAGGGCGGGGAAGGTGATGAGGGTGCCGCCGCCGGCGACCGCGTTCATCGCCGCGCCGACCGCCGCGGCGAGGCCCGTGAGGAGCAGGAAGACGGTCGGATCCACGGGTGAAGGATACCGAATCGTCACCCGGCGGCAATGCACGGCGGGCGGGGTGTCCGACTAGATTTCCCGTCGGAACCATTGCCACCCAGTGCCCGGCCGGCGCCCTGCCACGGCCGGGGCCTACAACCCCCAGCAGAGAACGCTCCGATGTCGAAGACCGAGGCCAAGTCCGGCGCTGCCGAGAACGCGACCGGCGACCATCTCGAGGTCAAGGATTCACGGACCGGGAAGACGTACCGGATCCCGATCGTGGACGAGACCATCCGCACCGCCGACCTGAAACAGATCAAGGTCAACGCCGACGACTTCGGGCTGATGGGCTACGACCCGGCCTTTATGAACACGGCGTCGTGCCGGTCGGGGATCACCTTCATTGACGGCGACAAGGGCATCCTCCGCTACCGCGGATACCCGATCGAGCAACTGGCGGAGACGTCGAACTTCCTTGAGGTGGCCTGGCTGCTCCGGCACGGGGAGCTCCCGAACCAGACCCAGTACGACGAGTGGCAGCAGCAGATCACGTACCACACGTACGTGCACGAGAACATCAAGCGGTTTATGGAAGGGTTCCGCTACGACGCGCACCCGATGACGATGATGACGGCCGGTGTCGCGGCGCTCTCGTCCTTCTATCCGTCGGCCAAGGACATCTTCGATCCCCACGAGCGCGACATCGCCTTTGTCCGCCTGCTCGCCAAGATGCCGACCCTCGCCGCATTTGCGTACCGGCACGTGAAGGGAATGCCGTACGTCTATCCCGACAACTCGCTGCCGTACGCCGAGAATTTCCTGTCGATGATCGCGCGGATGTCGGAGACGCACTACGAGGCGCACCCCGCCTACGCGCGCGCGATCGACATTCTCTTCATCC
>CAYXQS010000048.1:0-14662 GCA_964466515.1 uncultured Gemmatimonas sp.
CAGTTGGTAGAGCAGCGGACTGAAAATCCGCGTGTCGCCGGTTCGATTCCGGCCCTGGCCACTATCGTCGGACCCGCCGCCATTCGAGCCAGACCAGGACGGCGAGGATGGAGATGGAAACTGCGGAGATTGCGCACCAGGGGCAGAAGGTCCGGAGCTTATAAAACTCCGCCCACTTGAGTCGCGCGGTGAAGGCCAGCGCCGGATAGACGAGCGCCGCCAGCGCGACCGCGGGCCACCGGGCCTCGGCGAAGCGTTGCATCGCGCCAAGGGCCGCCACGAGCACGATGAGCGTGTACCCGACCGCGCCGATGAGCGCGACATCGACGCCGAGGAACCAGCTCCACTGCGAGAACTGGACGACGGCACAGCCGCCGCTCCCGCCGCAGGCGAGCGTCCCGGCCTTCCCGATCTTCCAGAGATGGAGATAGGTCGCGACAAAGGCGTTGATCACCGCGAGGAGCGCGATGAGCTGGCGCCAACTGAGGCCGAGGAATCCGGCGGCGGGTTCCGTGTGACGAACGCTCGAGGGCATCGTGCCGTAAGTTAATGCCACATTCGAGAGGAGGCTCCGCCCGATGCGTATCCGTCCGTTTCGCACCCTGATCGTTGCGATCGCCGCCCTTGCCCCTGCCGTGCCCCTGGCCGCGCAGGCGTCGCCGATTGCCATCACCAACGTCAGCGTCCTGCCGATGGATCGCGAGACCGTCCTGCGCGATCAGACGGTGATTGTCCGAGCCGGGCGGATCCACACGGTGGGCCCGGCCGAATCGACGCCGGTGCCGCTAGGTGCCACCCGGATTGACGGCCGCGGGAAGTTCCTGATGCCGGGGCTCGCGGAGATGCACGCGCACGTGCCGCCGGGGAATCCCACGGACGAGCAGCTTGCGGACATCCTGTTCCTGTACGTGGCCAACGGCGTGACGACGATCCGCGGGATGCTCGGCGCCCCGTACCAGATTGAACTCCGACGCAGGCTGGCGGCGGGTGAGATCCTCGGGCCGCGCTTCTTCCCGGCGGCGCCCTCGTTGAATGGCAACTCGGCGCCGACTCCCGACGCGGCGCTCGCGCTGGTGCGCGCGGCCAAGGTGGCGGGATACGACCTGGTGAAGATCCACCCCGGGGTATCGCGCGAGACGTGGGACGCGGCGGTCGCGGAGATGAAGGCACAGGGGCTGACATTCGGCGGGCACGTGCCGGCGGCGGTGGGCGTGGTGCACGCGATGCGCTCGGGGATGGCGACGATTGACCACGTTGACGGCTATCTCGAGGCCGCCGTGGGCGACTCGGCGATCTATGCGACGCCGGGCGCTCCGCTCGGTGCCGTGATTGACGCCGTCGACCCGTCGAGGTTCGCGGCACTCGCGCGGATGTCGCGCGAGTTGAACGTGTGGAACGTGCCGACGATGTACCTCTGGGAGAACTTCAACAACGACCGAAGCGCCGAAGCGTTGGGTGCGCTCCCGGAGATGGCGTATGTGTCGTCGCAGCAGGTGGCCGCGTGGATGAACCAGAAGCGGAATCGCGCGCAGGCCGATGCCAACCAACAGATGACGCCGGCGCGGCGCGCGCGATATCTCGCGTTGCGGCGGGAGATGCTGAAGACGCTCGCCGACGAACGCGCGCCGCTGCTGATGGGCACCGACTCGCCGCAGATGTTCAACGTGCCGGGGTTCGCGCTGCATCGCGAGCTGAAGGTGGCGCACGAGGCGGGGCTCACAAACTTCCAGATCCTGCAGAGCGGGACGCGGAACGTGGGGCGGTACGTGCGCGAGTCGCTCAGGGAGGATGGGGCGTTCGGGACCGTGGCGGCGGGCGAATGGGCGGACCTCGTGCTGCTCGAGGCGAATCCGCTGGAGGATCTTGATCATCTGACCAGGCGCACGGGGGTCTTCGTGCGTGGACGCTGGCTGCCGGCCGCGGAGCTCGCGGCCGGTCTCGAGCGGATCCGCGCGAAGCACGCCGTGGGCCGAGGGGGGAACTGACCGTGGCGTTCTATCTGAAGCGAATCACGCCGGTGCTGATGGTCGAGCGCATCGAGCCCTGTCTCGCGTTCTGGGAAGCGCTGGGCTTTGATCGCACGGCGGACGTGCCGCACGGCGATCACCTTGGCTTTGTCATCCTCGAAAAGAACGGGCTCGAGGTGATGTATCAGACCAAGGAGAGCGTGGCCGAGGATGTGCCGGCGCTCGCGGGGCAGGCGATGGGGGGCACGATGCTCTTCCTGGAGGTGCTCGATCTCGACGCGGTGATCGACGCCGTGGGCGATGCGCCGGTGGTGTTTCCGCGGCGGAAGACGTTCTACGGGATGGAGGAGATCGGTCTGCGCGAGCCCGGCGGGAACGCGGTCACCTTCGCGATGCCGGTGAGCAGTTGACCTATTCGCGCTGGCGGAGCCCGAGCCGGAGAATGCGCTCGAGGAGCTTGGGGTAGGGGATGTCGTCGTAGCAGGCCGCCGCGGCGAACTCCTCGTGCTCCGCGATGTCCGGGTTGGGGTTGGCCTCAAGGAAGTAGGCGCGGCCGTCGGCGTCCATCCGGAAGTCGATGCGTGCGTAGCCCGTGAGCTCGAGGATGCGGTAGATCCGCTTGCTGTCGTGCCGCAGGCGCTCCTCGACGTCGGGGTGCAGTTCGTGCGCGGCACGGATCACGATGCCCTTCTTGTCCTGGTACTTCGGGTCGTGCTTGGTGCGTGCGGTGGCGATGAGCGGCTCGTTGGGCTGGCCCTTCTCCGCGAGGAGTTCCCACGGCGTGAAGGCGACGAGGCGATCGTTGCCGAGCACGCTCACGTAGAGTTCGCGCCCGTCGATGAACTGCTCGGCGATGGCGTCGGTCCCGATGCGCTCGTGTACGAAACGCACGCGCTCGGCGAGCTTCTCGTCGGAATCCACGACGGAGGCCTGCGAGATCCCCACCGACGAGTGCTCGATGAGCGACTTCACGATGAGCGGGAAGGCGAGCCGCCGCGGGCGCCTCACCTTCCGGCCGACGGGAAAGACCGCGAACTCCGGCACGCGGAGCCGGTGATAGGTCAGCAGTTTCTTGGAGAGCGCCTTGCCGCGCGAGAGCATCAGGCCACGCGGATTGCAGCCCGTATAGGGGACCTTCATCAGCTCGAGGAAGCCGACGACGTTGTGGTCGTACATCGTCTCGCCGTGGAACTCCTCGAGGAGGTTGAAGACGATGTCGGGCTTGATCTGGTCGACGGCCTCGCGCACGGGATGCAGCTCCCACTGCACGCCGAGGACGTGCACGTCGTGTCCGAGCGCACGCAGGGTGGAGATGACGTCGGCCTCGGTCTTGATGTCGAACGCCTCCCGCACGGTGAGGTCGCCGGTGCGTTCGGGCGGGACGAGATCTGGGTGCGTGAGGACGAGGATGCGAAGCCGCTTCATACGGCGATCCAGTCGCGGCGGCCCTGGCCGACGAGAAAGCTCATCGTGCGCGCCGTGAGGAGCACCATAAAATCGGTGAGGAGCTGGCGCTCGTTGCCGACGGTGCGGAGCCGGAGCTCGCGGCAACGGCCGATCATATCCGTGAGGACCTGGTCGAGCGAGAACTGGTATTCGCCGGTCCAGCGGGAGACGAGACGCCGGATGTCGGCACGGTGCGTGCGGAGGAAGCTCGCCGCGGTCGGGCGCGCGCGATGGCGGGGATCGTCGGAGAAGATGCGGAGCAAGTCGTCGTCGTAGGTCTTGGGGTACTCGACCGAATATATGGCCCGTCGGTCGGTATAGTGCTCGAAGAGGGTGCGCTTGAACGTGCGGAGGGGATCGACCACGCGGCGGTCGCGTGCGGGCGGCACGGTGCCGGCGATCTCCGCCATCAGGCGATCGACGTATTCGAGCTTCTGCAACGCGGGCCATCCGGCGTAGCGGCGACGCCAGTCGGCGCGCGCGCGCAGCCAGACCGCGAAGGTCTCCGCGAAATCCTCATCGGGGTGACTCTGCGCGTACCAGCGCCGCAGGTGCTGCACGTAGCGCTTACTCGCGGGATTGGGCCGATACGCCTCGGGATACCTGGTGGACGAGCGGCCGAAGAGCCGCTGCCACTCGCGCCGTCGCTGCAGCTGATAGCCGTGCTGGATGGCGTGTCCGCACTCGTGGCGCAGGATCTTCATACACTCGTGGTGCGTGCCGCCCTCGACCTCGATGAGTTGCGCGCGCTCGAGCTGGATGAGGCGCGGATGCAGGAGATAGAACGGCACCGCGAACCCGGAGACCCGGTCGGGCGAGAACCACTCGTCGGACACCCAGACGTGCGGCTTGAGGCGGATGTCGCGTGCGGCGAGCTCGTCGTACAGCTCGCCGACGCAGTCCTCGATCCAGGTGCCCTCGATGCGCACGTCCAGGTCGCGCATCCGCAGCAGCAACAGGCGCTCGTCGGGCCACCGGGCCCAGGGGAAGCGTGCGCCGGGCACGGGTCAGCGCACCGGGAGGATGGCTGTCGCGACGGCCCGGCGCCGCGGACTCACACCGCGTCCGACAGGCTGGTGAAGTTGAAGTCGCGCGCCTTCACCGACGGGAAGATGCCGCCGTTGTTGGTGCGGACCGTCGGACCGATCGCCTCGACGTTGTTGAGGAAGAAGAGCGGCGAGTCGTTGAAGCGGAAGTTCTTGATGGAGCGCGCGATCTTCCCGTTCTCGATGAGGAACGAGCCGTCGCGCGTGAGGCCGGTCTGCACGAGCGTGCGCTGGTCGACGGTGCGGAGGTACCAGAGCCGCGTGACGAGGATCGCGCGCTCGGCGCCGGCAATCATTGCCTCGATGGAGGAATCGCCGCCGAGCATCTTGAAGCCCCCGCCGCCGCCGCCGAAGCCCCCCCCGCCGCCCGTGGGCGTGTTGCCGGTGCGCTGCGCCCAGTAGCGGTTGTACGAGAGCTGCCTGAGGATGCCGTTCTCCACCCAGACCTGGCGCGCCAGGGGGAGGCCCTCGCCGTCAAAGGGGGACGCGAGGATCTGCGGGTCCGAGGGGTCGGACAGGAGCGTGACGCGCGCGTCGAGGATGCGCTCGCCGAGCCTGGTGCCGCCGCCGGTCTTGGACATCGCGGAGCGCCCCTCGTCCGCCGCGCGCGCGTTGAGCACGCCGCGCACGGAGCCCAGGAGGTCGGCCGCGGCCTGCGGCTCGAAGATCACCGTGTAGCGGCCCGGCTCGATGGCCGCCGGGTTGCGCGAGGCGCGCGCCTTCTCGACCGTCGAGGCCGCGATGGCGCGGAAGTCGATCTTGCTCCAGTCGTTCTCGTCGGCGCCGGTCCACGACGACCCGGTGCCGTCGTTGGTGCGGACGGTGAGCGTGTAGTTGGCGTTGGTGCTGCGGTGGTAGGCGAAGAGCCCGGCGCTGGTGCCGAGCGCACTCGCACCGGCCGAGCACTCGATGTAACCCGCGACGGTGAGGTCGCTGGAGCGACGTGCGACCTCGAGCGCCGTGAGTGCGGCCTGCGCGCGCTGCTCGGCGGTCAGCGTGGCCGTGGCATCGAACCACGCGGGGACGGTCGCGTAGCGCTGCGCGCCGAGCTCCGGGAGATACTCCGGATCCTCGGGCGCGAGCTTGGCGAGCGCCTCCGATTGCGCTACCGCGCGCGCGAGCCCTTCGGGAGTGATGTCGTTGGTGGCCACCGAGGCACTGCGCTTGCCGAAGACCGAGGTGATGCCGATCCCGGCGTTGTCGGAGATGCCCGAGGTGGACATCTGGTTGTCGGCGAAGCGGACGTTGGTGTCGTACGAGCTGTTGACGGACACGCGGCAGCCATCGGCCTTCGAGGCCTTGAGCGCGCGCGTGACGATGTCCTCGCATTCGGCGCGCGAGAGGACGAGCGGTTCGTCAAGGATGCCGTGACGGGCGGCGTCGCGCGCGGCGAGGAGGCGGCGCGGCGAATCGGAGACGGCGCGAAGGATGCTCACAGGGTGCGCCCCGTGTTGAGGACGTTGATGCTGCGGAAGCGGCAGGGCGGGCAGCCGTGGCTCACCGCGTTCGATTGGCCGGGCTGGCCCTTGCCGTCGTTGAAGGTGCCGCCGAGCTCGTACGACGACTTGCCGCCGATGAGGTCGATGGAGTTCCAGAACTCGCTGGTGCGCATCACGTAGGCGACGTCCTTGAGCTGGCCGACGATCCTGCCGCCGCGGACCTCGTAGCAGACCTGCGCGCCGAACTGCGCGTTGTAGCGCTGCTGGTCGATGGAGTACGACGCGCGTCCGATCATCGCGATGCCGCGGTCGGTGGCGGCGATGATGTCGTCCCAACTGCGGTCCACGGTCTGGTCGGGGACGATCGACACGTTCGGCATCCGCTGGAAGGCGACGTCGCTCCAGCTCTGCGCGTAGGCGCAGCCGTGCGAGCGCACCGGCATCCGGTTCTTCTCGTACCACGGGCGCAGCCACTCGGCCTGCTCGCGCGTGGTCTGGTAGTCCCAGAAGATGCCGTTCCTGATGATGTCGAAGTCGTCGGGCTGCACGCCGTCGTCGTCGTAGCCGATGGTGGCGAGGCCGTCCGGTTGCGAGCGGTCGCCGCGAATGGTCAGATGGTCGGGCCCGAGGCGCAGCTTGCCGAGGACGTCGTCCGGCGGGGCGATGAAGGACGTGCCTGCGTAGTTGGCCTCGTAGCCCATCGCGCGGTCGAGCTCCGTCGGGTGGCCGATGGACTCGTGGATGGTGAGGAAGAGCTGCGAGGGATGGAGGATCAGGTCCCACTGCCCGACCTCGACGGAGCGTGCGGTGAGCTTCTCGCGCGCCTGTTCCGCCCAGACGGGCGCGTTGGCGACGATGTCGTTCTCGAGCACGTACTCCCATCCGCGTCCCATCGGCTGCACGACCTCGGGGCCGCGCGTGGCGACCTGCGTCCGGTCGGAGGAAATCGCGGTCACGGACATCGTCACCCAACTGCGGACGACGTCCTGCGAGATCATCGAGCCTTCGGTGTTGGCGTAGGAGCGCTCTTCCTTGACGAAGGAGAGGTTGGAGTTGACGAAGCGGATGTTCTGGACCTTCTGCGCGGCGGCGTTGGCGCGCAGCAGGAGGTCGACCTTCTCCTCGACCGGGATGCTCCACGGGTCGATGGTATAGCTCGACTTCCAGGTGGCGTTGGGGTGCGCCGGCGACGGGGCGAGCCGCACCGAGCGATCGCGGGCGACGCGATTGGCCTTGGCGAGCGCGACCGCCTGGCGGGCCGCGCGGGCGACGCCGTCGATGGTGAGGGCCCGCGTGGCCGAGAAGCCCCAGGTGCCATCGACGAGGACACGCACCCCACAGCCGATGGTGTCGGTGTCGAGGACGTTGGTGACCTGCTGCTCGCGGGTGCCGAGGTTCTGCCGACGCTGGCGCTGGACGCGGGCGTCGGCCCACGAGGCGCCCGCGAGCTTGGCGGCGTTGAGGGCCTCGAGCAGGAGGACCTTCACCGCCGGGTCGGGCTCGGTGTTGGCCGTGAGGATCGGCGAGGCCGTGGCGGCACCGATGTTGCGGCTCGCGAGGGCGAGGGTGCCGGCGGCAAGGCCGGTCTTCGCGAGGAATTCGCGGCGGGTGGTCATACGGGCTCCTGAGCCACTAAGACGGGGGGCAAGCGAACCGAGAATGTCGCGCGAGGGGCCGGGGAAGGCAAACCCGTCGACGGGTTCCTCTCGTACGCTCGAACCCGCGAGATCGCTGACGTGGAGAAAGGCGTCCGACCTTCTGGCGGTCCACTTCGCAGGAGTGGAGCGGTGATGTCTACACGAAGGATTGGCGAAGTTGAGGCGCAATCTTGCGCAATCGAAACATTGCTTGCCTTGATGCTAAGGTCGATGGCAATACCGTGAATACCCCGCCAGTCACGTTGCCCAAAAATGGCTATGTACTACGAAGCGAGTTTCGGAGCCTGGCCTTCGACGCGCGGGCGCTGGCTTTCATCCAGCCGGAAAAACCGGTGCAGAACGCGTACAGCGAGAGCTTTAACGCCCGGTTCCGCGACGAGTGTCTGAACGAGCATTGGCTTCTCTCGCTCGCGGACGTCTCCACGTTGCACAGTATCGGCGGTACTTCAACACCGCGCGACCGCACGAAGCGAGTTTTCCCTTGACTCCGAGTGAGTTAACCCGGATCTTCACAGTCTCACCACCACAGCCAGTTGCCAGCTTAAGACTGGACGAGGAAAGGGGAGGGCTCAGCGTGACGGACGCCAACGCCCACCGAGGGTTGACCGGATGATTTGCGCGCTTCGGCGAGGACTTGTCGCCAGCCTTCTGACCAACATCGCCAGCTTCGGCGTCTCGGTGTCGCCGGTAGTCGCAGCGTCGCAAGATCCGGTGCAGATGATAATCTCTGCGCCCACGACGACAATCGTGCCGGAAGTGGAGCTCGTTGTCTACGGGTTCGCGAACTATCCGTTCGACTATCTCGATTTGCCGTTGATATATCTCACGAGAAACGGCATCGACGTGGGTGGGTGGTATTCCGTGATACAGAATGGCTTTTATCAGCCCATCGCGGCTGGGGACGGCACCCTCCTTACCTATCGAGGTCAGTTCGGCGGTTTGGTGCCTGGGGCCAACACGGTGATTGCGCGAATTTGTATGCCAAACAATCCATCAGTCTGTGCGGCCGATACAATCAGCATCAACTATTTGGGAGACGGAACGCTTCCTATCCGAGCGATACCACTCGTCGAGGTTGCGCAGAGCCAAACAACGCGCCACTTGGATGCGTGCGCGGGTTGTGCGTCGCGTACGGCGTCGTATGCGATGCCGGCTACGTTTGTGAATGGTGGAACCGTCGCACCGTTGTTGTACTACTCGACAGAGCTTGCGAAGCCGGTGGGATTGGTGGAAGTCGATGTGCGCGTGCCGGTGTCTGAAATTCCTGAGCGACTGTCACTCAGCTTGTATCGCAACGGCTCGTTGGTGACGCTCTCCAACGGAGCGACAACGGCCTACATCATAGGCGACACGGGGGACGTACGCATTGCCGCACAGTTCGATGCGTCCAGCTACGCGACCGGAGCGTATTTGTTCGACGTATATGTTCGCGCGCACTGGAATAGCGGCCCAGTGAAGACGCTGGCAGACACGTTGCAGGCGCGGGTGCTTATCCAGAATGAAACGTCGAGTCCATACGGAGTTGGTTGGGTGGTTGGTGGCGTGCCACGCATACACACTCAAGCGGACGGCGTTCTCACCACGGATGGATCGGGAGGGCTTTCATTCTTCCCTTTGATTGGATGCAGCGGGAGTGGACCTACGGAAGCGTGTGCGTACACATCGCCGACGGGTGTGTACTCAACGTTGAACAAGGCACCCGCGTCGGGCACAGATAGCGCGGTCTGGCATCTCAGGAGTGTCGATGGAGTTGCGCTACACTTTTCCAGCGATGGGTTGTTGCGTGAAATTACGGACCGCTTCGGAAACTCGTCGCATATTGACTATCAGTTTCCCGGTGCGGGGCCGCGCATATGGAAACAGATTGCAACCGTGCGCACAAACGGAGCGTCAAACGATCGAACGAACACGTTTGCATATGACAGCGCCACTGGGAAATTGACAGCGATTACATTGCACGACGGACGCCAGTCAACTTTCACAGTCACGTCCGGGGATCTTGTGTCAGTAACTGACCCCGACGGCGTCACGGGCCTCACGGCTACCTACGCAAGCAACAGAATTGTGTCTCTGAGCGGCCGCAACGGCGCGGCTGACACTGTGATTTTCGACTCGTTCGGCCAGGTGAGCGAACACAGAACGCCAATGGTGGTCACAGAGATGTATGGGTCCATCCGGATCTCCACGCTGACTACGTCGCTACGCGCCGTACTGCTCACGGGGCAGGGGACGACGATTACGGGAGCCGCCGCCGTCGCGACAAGCGCGATAGCGCATTCATTCGAATTATGGACCCGAACGGAACAACCACGACCCACTGGTCCCATACGTCCGGCGCAGCCGTGCGCACCGAGGTGCGGCAACCGAACGGAACCAAGGAAACTTGGAGGGTCAGCTATAACGCCTCATACCAGCCGCTCCTTCGTGAGAATCCCGCCAAAGGTGAAGTGACGCTATGGTCCGGCGCCCAAATGCTGCAGGCGACATCTTATAGTGGACTGAGCAGCGTCACCCAGCGTTACTGGTACGCGGCGTATGGACAGGTAGATTCCATGATGGAGCAAGGCACGGTCAAGAGCAGAAACTTCTTCTCAGGTGACTCGCTGCTGCCGGACAGCACGTGGCATCTGTCGAGCGGCGTTGAACGATTCAAATACGACTCGGCAGGTCGTGTCATTCGGATGCGCACCGAAGCGCTTCCCAGTGTTGTCGACACGCTCGTCTACGAATCGACGTACGGGAATGTCCACGTCCGGCGCCGTTTGATTGGCGGGACTGTGTACTCGCGAGATTCCGTGGTTTACGACAGCGCCGGTCGACCGGCAACGATCTTCAATGCGCTGAACCAAAGTACAACGATCTACTACGACCAGCTGAATCGCGACACCCTCGTGCTCGGACCACTCGGCGCGCGATCCAGGCGCAAGTACGAAGACGCGCTTCGGCGAGCCACGTTCACGGACCCAATGGGTCAGGTGTATATGGATTCCGTGAATGCCGTTGGTTGGGTGGTATTGCGGCGCGACCCGCGTGGAAACAGTGAGACATACGGATACGATCGCCTTGGCAACGTAGTTCGTCGTACGAACCGAAATAGTCAGAACATCACGTTCGAGTACGACTCCCTAAGCCGTCTCACGCGCCGAATCGCAGGTGCGGACACGGCGCAGTTCGGATACGGACCTCACAATATGTGGGTGTCCGCCCGGAACGCGAACAGCAGCGATACTTTGCAGTTGGCTGGCCCCTTCTTGACGCAGAAGCTCACGGCGATTCGCGGCGGGCAGAGGTTTACCGTCGAGTCATTCCGGAATCCGTTGAACCAACCGACAGCGGTTGAAGTGAAGAAGACAACTGGAAGCACTTGGATACGTACTGCCTCGTCGACCTACAATATGCAGCAGTCAGTGGATGCGATTTCGGATTTCGCTGGAAGCACTTCAACGTTGACATACTCGAGCTTCGTGTGGTTGTCTCTGCTTAGCGTGCCTGGCCATTCGGAGACCTTCCAGCGCGACTCTGCGGGCCGCTTCGGGGGTGTGGATTTCAACAATCCGTCCGGACTCGACGCGCATTTCGCTAGGACACAGTCGTACGATGTGGTCGACCGAGTAACGAGTGAGGATCGCCCAGGCCATACACGATCATTTGTTTATGATTCACTCGGTCGGCTGATTCGATATGCGGATATGGATTCGATCATTTTCCGGGCCGACACGTTCGCCTATGACTCCGTGGGGAATCGGCGAGACAGCGATTCGCAGCTGCAGGTTGGCAATCGCCTCACTCGACTGGATCAGTACAATATTTTCTACGATTCGACCGGCAACATTGTGATGCGAGCGTTCCGGCACACCGACACGGTCCGCTACACGTGGGATGTGTTAGGCCAACTGACTCGCGTAATCCGCTGGCGTGCCAGCTACGGCATTGACACATCGAGCTTTCTTTACGACGCGTGGGGCCGACGTGTGAAGAAAACGGTGAGTGGAGTGGCGAACTCGGTTGTTCATTTTCTGCATGACGGAGATAACGTCGTCGCAGAGTTAGATGTGTCATACGACCCGGTGCATCTGTACACGTATCTGCCCGGCGCTGACCACCCGCACTCAGTTCGCGTGGGCGTAAACACTTACTACTACACACGGGATGGACAAGGAAACGTCTCAGGGTTGGTGACATCAGGGAACGCAGTGCGTGCGTGGTATGAGTATTCACCGTACGGGGAAATGCTTGCCGACACCGGTTGGGTGTGGCAACGCTATCGATTTAAGGGCCGTGAATGGGATCCAGAGACTGGCCTCTATTATATGCGGGCACGGTACTATGATCCGTATCTTGGGCGATTCATCTCCGAGGATCCAATTGGGTTGGCTGGAGGCCTGAATCCGTACGCATTTGTTATGTCCGACCCAGTCAACGGCAGTGACCCAACCGGCCTCGGTTTCTGGGGCAAAGAGGACGGCTGCTACTACGACAGAGATCCGATTACGGGCATCTGGACGTGGTTGTCCTGGGGAGATCAGCGGTGTATTGGTCCTCAGGGTCGCGGCGGATTGAATCCGCGGTTGGATCCGTTCTATAATCCTCCTCGCAGAGAAAGGGGCGGCACTGGCGGTAGCGGAACAGGCGGGACATCAATCGGCACTTCCCAGAACCCGCACGCAACCGTGGGGATGACCTGTAAGTCCTTCGCCACCTTGCCGGGTATTCGGCAGATAGGCGACGCGCTGTGGAATGCATCGAATAGTCGGGCCAATCGGCCGCTGAACGAATACCAGGCGTGGGTCGTCTTGACTCCGGTTTTTGGGATGCTGGTTGCAACGTCGAGCCCGGTGACCCGGACGCCAGCGCCAACCGGCGGTACCGTAGATCCCGCAACCCACCCAATGGGGAACAGTTGGTCCGGTACGTACATTTACGGCCACTCACATCCGTTTCGGAATCGAGTGCAAGGTCTCAGTCCGTTTGACGCGGCGGCTGCACACGCACAAGACATTTGGATTTTCGCCGTTACTCAAGACAGTATGCACATCAAGTTTGGGATTGGTCCTTCACAGAGCTGTGCTCGCTAGTGCTATGATAACCATCAAGAGACCTCACGTAGCACCAGAACAAGCGGTACGTTTCGCGCACGCGGCAGTATTGGGTGCAAGTGTACTTCTCAGTGCTTGTACTTTGGGGATATTTGACGGCGGGCGGATCTCCGTAGTGCAAGCGTGCTATCCCAATGGGGCGTCCGCGCCGCCAGACAGCGTCGGGTGTGTACGGGCGGCGGCGGAGAGGCTTCGGCGTGAGGGTGAAGGCCCCTATCCGTATGTTGCTCGGTTCGAGGTGTCTGCGGAAGGAGTTCGCTTGCTGGTCGGGCTCGGTCCGCCGCAGACGCACGCTGGCGGAGGGGCGCTGGTGTTAGTTGAGCGAAATGGGCGCGTGCGAATACTTGAGCGGTATCAGTAAGCGCCACCGTCAAACGTGAACCGTCCCGGGTATGCCGGGGGCTGGTTTAGTTGGGTGCCGAGGCCCCATCTTGGCCTCGGGCCGGGGAGTTTGGCGTCGATTCTCGCGCCGCTGTCAAAACGTGAGGGCCGTCGGACCTAGATTCGAGGGTTGGCGCCCTCTCAAGAACTGGAGTCTCTGGCAATCTCGGGGAGGTTCAGTTCTCAGTGAATCAATTTTATGACTGCGATCTTCAAGTCCTCCGCCGTCATCCTATACTCCCTGTACAGCCGCTGATACGGCGCCGAGGCCCCGAACGTCTCGATCCCGACAATCGCGCCATCGAGTCCGACCCAGCGGTACCAGGGCATCGGATGCGCAGCCTCGACGGCCACGCGCCGGATTCCCGGCGGCAGCACGGACTCCTGATACTCGCGCGGCTGTGCTGCGAAGAGTTCCATTGACGGCATCGAGACCACGCGCGTCGCCACGCCGTCCGCGGCGAGCTGTGCCTGTGCCTTGAGCGCGATCTCCACTTCGGAACCCGTGGAGATGATCACCGCCCTGGGTACCGCGCCCTCGGGCGCATCCTTCAGGACGTAGGCACCCTTGGCGAGTCCATTGGCCGCGCCGTGCGTGGCGCGGTCAATGAACGCGAGCTTCTGTCGCGTGAGGACAATGGCCACAGGCCCGGTGCGATGCTTGAGCGCCGCCCGCCACGCCTCGGCTGTCTCGCTGGCGTCCGCGGGGCGGAGCACGAGGAGGTTGGGGATGCAGCGGAGCGAGGCGAGCTGCTCCACGGGCTGATGCGTCGGGCCGTCCTCGCCGAGTCCGATGGAGTCGTGCGTGAAGACGTAGATGCACTGCTGGCGCATCAGCGCGGCGAGGCGGATGGCCGGTCGCATATAATCGGCGAAGACGAGGAAGGTGCCGCCGTACGGGATGAGCCCGCCGTGGAGCGCCATTCCGTTCATCACGCCGCCCATCGCGTGCTCGCGGATGCCGAAGTGGACGTTGCGCCCGCCGCGCTGCGTGGCGTCGAAGGTGGCGCTGCCCTTGATGGTCGTGAGGTTGGAGCCGGCGAGGTCGGCGGAGCCGCCGACCAGTTCGGGTACGGCGGTGGCGATGCCGTTGAGCACCACGCCCGAGGCGGCGCGGCTCGCCACGGTGCCGTTGGCGGCGTCGAACTCGGGGATGGCCTTCTCCCACTGCACGGGGAGGTCGCCGTGCCAGCGGCGGCCGAGCTCCTTGGCCTCGCTCGGGA
Organism: uncultured Gemmatimonas sp.; assembly: GCA_964466515.1. GTDB lineage: Bacteria > Gemmatimonadota > Gemmatimonadetes > Gemmatimonadales > Gemmatimonadaceae > Pseudogemmatithrix. The sequence continues at coordinate 14,257 of CAYXQS010000048.1, forward strand.
AGGTCTTGGCGTATTCCGCAAAGTGCCGCATCCACTCGGCCTGCAGGTTCACGCCGCGCTCCTTGGCCAGGCGCCAGTGCTCAAGTGCCTGGGTCGGCACGTGGAACGGCTCCGTGGAGGGCCAGCCATATGCCGCCTTGGTGAGCGCGATCTCGTCCTTGCCGAGGGGTTCGCCATGCGCCTTGGAGGTGTCGGCGCGATTGGGGGAGCCGAAGCCGATGACGGTGCGCGTGATGATCAACGAAGGGCGCGAGGTCTCAAGCTTGGCGGCGGCGACAATGCGGTCGATCTCCGCCTGGTCGTTGACGTCGGCGATGTGGAGCACCTGCCAGCCGTAGGCCTCGAAGCGCCTGGCGACGTCGTCGCTGCACGAGAGATCGGTACGGCCGTCGATGGTGATGCGGTT
>CAYXQS010000049.1:0-14594 GCA_964466515.1 uncultured Gemmatimonas sp.
CGCGCCCTCCTGCTCGGCCTCATCCGCCACACCAGAAGCCGCAAGGGCACCCCAATCTTCGAGCGATAACCCGCCCCTCGCCTCCCGCCGCACGCCTCCCGACCGCCGCACGCCTCCCGACCGCCGCACGCCTCCCGACCGCCTCCCACCGCCCGATCGCCGCACGCCGCTCGTACCGCCTCCCCCCACACGCCTCCCGCCGCACGGCCCCCCTCACCCCAACAAATCCGAAACCAACGCCGAGGTATGCATCACCAACGAAATCACCTTCTCATACGACATCCGCGTCGGCCCAATCACCCCAATCACTCCGGTCAGCGACCCCGCGCGGTACTCCGCCGTGACCACGGTCAGTCCGCCCAGGAGCGCCGACCCGTGTTCGTCGCCAATCGTGATTGACACGCCGGGGGCGGAGGCGCGGCGGCGCAGGAGTTCCGCAAGCTGGGTCCGCGTCTCCGTCAGCGTCAGCAGCCGCTTCATCCCCTCACCGCTTGCAAACTCCGGCTTCTCCGCGAGCACGGAGGCCTGGCCCAGCACCACCGACTCCCCATCGGTCGGCACGCCGATATCAAAGAGCTGCTCGCCCTCCTGGACGAAGATGTTGAGCAGCTCCGTCGCGGTGCCGATGCTGCGCGCATCGCGCAGGCGGGCACCGAGTGTCGAGCGAATCTCGCTGAGCGAAAGACCCGCGAGACGTTCGTTGAGGACCAGTTGCACCTCTGCAACCGCTTCGTCGGCAATCTCGCCCGCGATCTCCACGAAGATTGTGCGCACCGCGCCGCCGCCCAGCGTCAGCACCAGCATCATCCGCTCGGCGCTCAACCGCACCAGTTCGAGGCGCTGGAGGATGGTTTGGTCGAGGCGGGGGCCGAGGGCCACGCCCAGCTCCTGCGTGAGCACACCCAGCGACTGGGCCGCGCGGCGGAGAATGCCTTCGATGGCGGAGCCGCCTTCCCCGATCTGTTCGGCGAGTCGGTCGCGCTCCATCGACGGCAGCGGCTCGACGTGCATCAACGCATCGACATACACGCGGTATGCCTTGTCGGTGGGAATCCGGCCCGCCGACGTGTGCGGGTGGTAGAGGAACCCCTTCGCCTCCAGGTCCGCCATCGTATTGCGGATTGTCGCCGGCGAGACCCCCAGCCGAAATCGACGGGTCAGTGCGCGGGAGCCAGTCGGCTCGGCCGTCTCCACATACGAGCGGATGACGGCTTCGAGCACCTGCCGTTCGCGATCGTTGAGCTCGAGACTGGCCATAAGTGACGGATTATGAAGGACTTCGAAGTGATGTCAAGGTCGCGGCGAGCGAGTCCAGTCGGAGCCATCCCAGCGCGGTGAGCGAGAGTCGACGGCCATCCGCGGAGAGCGTTCCCCACCCCGCATCTACCCACGGGACCACAACTTTTTCCTCCCCGGGCCGCAATTCCAGCCCATTGATGGTGCGCAGCCCGAGATAGACCCCCTCGGCCACCCGTTCCGACGGGCCGATGACCTCGTTGCCCAGCGTTGGATCCTCACGGGCCTGCACCTTCTCGAGCCAGGCCGTGTACGTCGGCACATTCCACGAGCGGACGCGACCATCAAACCCGTGGGCCGACGGGCCGAGCCCGAGATAGGGGACGCCGGTCCAGTACGCCGAGTTGTGGCGGGCGCGCTTACCGGCACGGGCGTAGTTGGAGACTTCGTAGTGCGCAAACCCAGCCGCCGCGAGCCGCTGGTGTGCTTCCATAAACTCGGCTTCGTACCGCTCCTCCGGCGCCTCGACCACCTCGCCGCGCGCCACCCATTTTCCCAAGGGGGCGGAGGGCTCGACGGTCAGCCCGTACAGGGAAATGTGGTCCGGATCGAGGGCGATCGCCTGCTCGAGGTCGGCGGACCAGTCGCGGTCAGTCTGGGCGAGCCTTTCGGCCGTGGCTACGCCCCCCCATCCACTGGGCAACGCGAAGATCAAATCAACCGAAATCTCCCGGATTCCGGCCGCGCGGAGCGTCCGCACGGCAAAGACCGACTGCTCCGGGGAATGGTCGCGGTGCATCCAACGGAGGACTTCGGGATTGAACGACTGCACGCCGACCGACGCCCGGTTGACCCCCGCAACCGCCCACTCCCTCGCCGCCGCCTCGGTCACATCCTCGGGGTTGACCTCGATCGTGATTTCGTGGACGTCAGGGGATGTGGATAACTTCTGCACACCGATTCGCTGTGCAAGCCTCGCGAGCAGCTCGGCGATTCCGGGGCCGCCAAGCTTGGAAGGGGTGCCGCCGCCAAGATAGATCGTGCGGAGCTGGGCAGGGTCGAGCCCTGTGGCCAGCCCCCTGGCCTCAAACTCCGCCAATGCCCCGTCCACGTACTCTCGGACCGGCACGTCCTTTCGGACGGCAATCGCAAAGTCGCAGTACGAGCACCTCCGCCCGCAGAAGGGGACGTGAATATAGACGTGCCGAACTGCGACACCCGCAGCGGCTGAGGAGCTCAAATTCTCGAATCCACGAGTTGATAATAAGTTAAAGTAGTTTCTCAAACATCTGTGAATACATAACTTATGCGAATACAACTAGAAATTGCTTCATATAGGAAATTCTGACGACTTCCGCCCAAACAACGACTGCCTGACAAATCACACGAGATGATCCTGACCAAATCTACTGTCGCGATTCCCTACCCCGTGGCGCGATTCTGTCGCGCCCCTACCCCCTCGTTCGGCCAGCTGGTACTCCCCGCCAACTCGGCGGACCACTCCTGCCAGCTCCAAACCCAGCAGGATTCCCGCCACCTCGCCGACTGCCAGTCCCAACCGGTCCGCCAGCAACCCTGCCCGCCCAGTCCCAGCCCCAATTGCCCCCACGACTCGACCCTCAACCCCGCCTCGGTCAAACGGAATCTGGAGATCGTCGGCCATCCTGCGGCCCACCGAACTGCGGTCATTTGTGGAAAACCCGTACTGAATCAACAGATCTTCCACATCCGCGATGACCAGCGCCCCATCCCGGATGAGGCCGTTGGTGCCGGCCGCGCGGGGGTCATCAATCTGCCCCGGGACCGCCGCCACGAGCCGCCCGAGTTCAAGCGCCTGGGAGGCCGTGTTGATTGCCCCGGACTTGAACCCTGCCTCCACCACCACGGTCATTTTGGTGAGCGCGGCAATGATTCGGTTCCGTCGAGGAAAGCAACCGGGGAAGGCCGCCCGCCCCGGGTCCATTTCCGACAAGACCGCCCCCTGCCGCTGGATTGCGGCGTGCAGCGCGCGGTGTCCGGCCGGATACGGAACATCAACCCCCGTGCCGAGGATAGCCACGGTCTGGCCCCCGGCCGCCATCGCCGCGCGGTGGGCGGCGGCATCAATCCCGCGGGCCAGGCCGCTGACCACCGTGAGCCCCGTCCGCGCGCAGGCGCCTGCCAGGCGCGTCGCAATGCGTTCGCCGTAGGCGGAGGCCTCCCGGGTGCCCACAATCGACACCATCCGGTCGGGTGCTTGGAGTGCCGATGGGTCCCCGAGGCACCATAAGGCCGCAGGTGGGTGCGAAAGATCGCGCAGTTGGGCGGGCAGGTCGTCAATGGAGAGGCGCCGAGGGGTCGGCTCCATCGACGGGGCGGTCACCCGGGGAACGCCCCGGACGCCTTCTTCATCGCCAGCAGTTCCGTCCACCACGCCGCCTTGAGTTCGTCGAGCCCGATGCGACCGGCGGCCGAGATCGAATACTTCCCAAAGGCGTCCGGCGCCTCGATCTCGGGGACGTAGTGCTCGCCGAGAAGGTCGAGCTTGGTGAAGACGACGCAGTGCGGCTTGGCGGCCAGTTCGGGCGAGTAGGACAGCACCTCGGTGCGGAGCTGGTCGTACTCCGCCTGCCAGTCCATCGCGTCGATGGGAATCAGGAAGGCCAGGAGCCGAGTGCGCTCGATATGCCGCAGGAACTGCAAGCCAAGCCCCTTGCCGGTATGCGCGCCTTCGATGATGCCCGGGATGTCCGCGACGACAAAGGTCCGCGAATCGCTCAGTTGGACCACGCCGAGGTTGGGCGCGAGCGTCGTGAAGGGGTAGTCGGCGATCTTGGGCCGCGCGGCGGAGATCACGGAGAGGAGCGTGGACTTGCCCGCGTTGGGCTGCCCGACGAGTCCGATGTCGGCAATGAGCTTGAGTTCGAACTCCAGCGTGCGCAGTTCCCCTTCCTCGCCCGGCTGCCACTCGCGCGGCGACTGGTGCGTGGCGGTGGCGAAGAACGTGTTCCCCCGCCCCCCACGCCCGCCCTTGGCCACGCGGATTTCCTGCCCGTGCTCCAGCACCTCGGCGATGCGCGCTCCCGAATCGCGGTCGCGGATCACCGTGCCCGGCGGCACGGGGAGGATGACGTCCAGTCCCGAGCGGCCGGTCTTGTTGGAGCCCATCCCGTGCTCGCCCCGCTCCGCTTCCCAGTGGTCGCGGTAGGTGAAGTCGAGGAGCGTGGAGAGATTGGCGTCGCCACGCACGATCACGTCGCCGCCCTTGCCGCCGTCCCCGCCGTCCGGTCCGCCCATCGGGGCGAACTTCTCCCGGCGAAAGGAGGTGCAGCCCGAGCCGCCGGTCCCGGCGGTCACGCGGACAGTCACGAGATCAATGAACAACGGGCGGGGTGCTGAGGGTTCAGGGAGAGCGGGGAGAGGAAAGGTAACCTATCCCTGTCTAGGTTCTCGGCCGGGAACGGCGAATTCACCACGAAGACACGAAGGGCGCGAAGGTAAGGCCGCCTTTCCTGCACCTGGGCTGGGATGGGGGCACGCCCAAGTAAACAAAAAGGGGAAAAGGCCACATCATCCTTTTCCCCCAACCCGGAGCCCTTCGTGCCTTCGTGGTGAATGCCGTTACTTGCCGAGCACGCGACCGAGCAGGAGCTCCGCCCGCTCCAAGCCATCGATATCAACCAACCCGTCGAGCGCCTCAAGCGTGGCCGCGACCTCGGCGGGCATCGCGCCGGCGTTCAGCGCCCCGTGCAGGTGGGAATGGAGCTGCCGGTCCTGCCCCGTGGCCGCGCAGGCCGCCACGATGCAGAGTTCGCGGAGACGGAGCTCCAGGCCCGGGCGCGAAAGGATCTTCCCGTAGCCTTCGACGATCATCCACTCGTCGAGTGCGGGATGCAGTTCCACGATGTTGTGCCGGAGCCGCTCGTAGAACTTGCCGTACACGATGGCGCAGGTGGCCTCGCCCTGCGCACGCCAGCGGGCAAGATCGGGCGCGGGGAGATCCTCGCGCGCCGGCGCCGCGAGCCCGCTCACGCGCCGCCACTCGCGCGTCGCGTTGAGCGCGCGCGGGAATCCCGCAAAGAGATATGCCTGGAGGATCGCCTCCTCCACCCACGCGGCCGGCACCCCCTCGGCCAGCACCTCGGCGCACGCCTCGCGTACCTCGAGCTCCGTCCCCGCCGCGATGCGTGCGGAGAGCCGCACGAGCGCCATCACCTCCGGCGTCAGCGCGCGCGAGGCGAGGTCGTCGGTCACGCCGTCAGGGCCCCGCGCACTTCGCCCACCTGTTCGCCGCGGGTGTTGCGCAGCGGCTTGGCCGCAAACTCCGCGAGCCGCGGCGGAAGTTCGGCCGGGAGCAGGCTCAGCTGCTGCAGCGCGTGCAGCACGGCGATGTACTGCGCACGCGTCGCGCCATCCTCCACCTTGAGCGCGAGGCCAAGGCCGAGCGCGGGCACCGTCAGCGAATGCACGCCTTCCGCGCCCACCTTCGCAATCACCGCGCCCGACGTCTCCTCAAACAGCACCGTGTCAAAGCGATCCGTGCCCGCCAGCAGCAGCGGGTTGGCGCGGATCGCCTGCACGATGCGATTCGGCAGCTCCTCGCCCGCGTGAATGGCGCGGCCAAGCCGCGCATAGGCCAGCGCCATCCGGTCGAGCGGCAGCGCCATCACCGGCACGCCACACCCGTCAACGCCCAGTGCCATATCGTCGAGCGGGACGCCGGTCCACGCGGAGACCTCGCCGAGGCAACTGCGCTGGACCGGGTGATCCACATCCTCGTAGCCGCGGATCGCCCAGCCGGCGGTCTTGGCGCGGCCGAGCATCGCGGCGTGCTTGCCGCTGCAGTTGTTGTGCAGGCGCGTGGGGGCGTGGCCACCCTCGCGCAGCAGCCGGGACCCGCGGGGCGAGGCCGGTTCGTGCGGGCCGCACGCAAGGTCGCCTTCCTCGAGGCCGAGCGCGCCGAGCATCCGCGCCACCACGGTGACGTGCTCCGGCTCGCCGCCGTGCGAGGCCACCGAGAGCGCCAGTTCCTCGTCGCCCCACCCGAGCCGGTCAAACCCGCCGCTCGAGAGCAACGGCATCACCTGAAAGAACTTCGAGCACGAGCGCCACATCGAGACGAGGGCACTGTCGCGCGCCGCGGCGACCAGGACCTCGTCGGGCCCCGTGACGGCAGCGTGTACGCGATGGCGCGATTCCACCACGTCGCCGCGCGTGACCTCGACGTCGAGATTGAGGGCTAGCATACGTGAACTATAAGGGGAACTCGCCCCGGAAGTGGGTCAGGCGCCCAACAACACCTGCGCCGTCCGTTCCCCGGTCGCGCGCCACGTGAATCGCGCGGCGCGCGCGCGGCCCGCCGCCACGCGTTCCGCGCGGTGGGTCGCGTCCGCACGGAGCCGCCGCACCGACGCGACCATCGCCGCGTCGTCGTCGTAGGCGACGATCGTCCCCGCGTCGCCCACCACCTCGGGAAGCGGCGGGCGATCGACCGCCACCACCGGCGTGCCGCACGCCATCGCCTCGAGCGCCACCATCCCGAACCCCTCCACCCGCGAGGGGACGAGCAGCGCTTCCGCGTGCGCGTAGGTCCACGCGAGCTCCGCGTCCGACAGGCCCTCGACGTCGTCCACGCGGTTGGCCACGCCGAGCGAGGCCGCGAGCGCGCGCAGCTCCATCGCGTGCGCAAACCGCTCGCCCACGAGGAGCAATCGCAGCATCGCATCGTCCTGCGCGAGCCGGGCAAAGACCCGCACCGCCATCGCGAGATTCTTGTGCGGCTTCTTGTTGGCGACCGCGAGGAGATACGGAGCAGCGGAACCCGTCGGCGCGGCAGACGCGGTGGATGGCGCACCGGATGGCGCGGCGGATGGCGCACCGGATGGCGCACCGGATGGCGCACCGGATGGCGCACCGGATGGCGCGGCGGCGTGTGAACCGGACGCCCGCGTCGCGTCCGCACCGCCGCCCTGCGCAAGGAACACGCGCGCCACGCCGTGCGGAATCACGCGCAACCGCTCCGCCGCCTCGGGGAACGCCCGCACGATCTCGCGCGCCGTCGCCTCGGAGCCGGTGATGATCGACCGGCTGACGGGAATCATCCTCGAGATCCACGTGCGCGCCACCGTGCGCCGGGCCAGCGCGGCGAGCCCCGGCTCGTCCAGTGCAATCAGGTCGTGCAGGGTCATCACCGGACGCTCAGCCGACCACGCGCCGTCCCAATGCGGGAACCACGTGACGTGTGCGCTGCCCACCTGCGCGGCAATCGCGCGCCACTTAAACGGGAGATCCACCGCGTGGCGGCCACGCGGATTGTCGATGATCCGCACCTTTCCCGGGAGCTCCGCGGCGAACCCCTGCAGCGCCGCGGGCGTTCCCGCGAGGACAATCTCCCCGAAGGCGCCCAGCTCGGCCATCGCGCGCACGGTCTCGCGCATATAGCGGCCGAGTCCGGAGCCATACGCGGCGCGCGCATCGACGAGCAGGCGTTGCGGAGCCACTTACTTCGCCGTCGCGCGCTGGAGGAGTGCCTCGCGCGTGTTGAGTGTGGGGTCGGCGATCACGAGGTCGAGGAGCCGCTGCAGCGTCTCGCCCATCTCGCGGCCGGGGGGCACGCCCGCGCTGCGGAGGTCGTCGCCATCAATGGCGAGGTCGCCGAGCGTGAGCGGGTCGTGAAAGGCGCTGCGCAACGCGGCACGGTAGAGGCCAATCGCGGCGGCCGGCGTGAACGGGGCGCGTTCGGCGCGGCCGCGTGCCCAGAGCAGACGCGCGAGCCCGGGCACCATCAACCGTCCGGCACGCACAATCAGGCGGCGCAGGTCGGCGGCGGCCGGACCGGTCTCGCTCGCACGGACCACGTCCGCGATGGCGCGGAGCTGGTCGAGCGTCACGGCGCCCGCACCTTCGGCCAGCGTGACGGCGGCGCGCGATTCGAGGTTGGAGAACTTGAGCGCCTTCAGCTCGCGCGCGAGGGAGCGGCCCGGCGCCACGCCGGGCTCCACGAAGAGCGCCGCGAGCCGAATCATCCGTCGCTCGGGACGACGCGGGAGTCCAGGGCGCGCGAGATGATCGAGCGCCGCGAATCGCGCGCGCGGCGCGTCCGCGAGCGAGGGAATCAGTGCCCGGAAAATCCCCGCATCGCGGTACCGTTCGAGCGTCGCGGCGGGACGCACCACCTGCTCCATCACCTTCTCGAGTTCCTGCTTGACGCGTTCCATCGACAGCCGCCCAAGGTGCGGCGCGCTCTCGCAGATCGCCGTCCAGGTCGCGGGCGCAATGGCGAAGTCAAACCGCCCCGCGAAGCGGATGGCGCGCAGCGCGCGCAACCGGTCCTCGCGCATCCGGTCGGCCGCGACGCCGACGCAGCGCACGACCCGCCGCTCAAGATCCCCGCGCCCGTCGAACGGGTCGCGCACCTCAAGCGTCGCGGCGTGGACGGCGATGGCGTTGATGGTGAAGTCGCGCCGCGCGAGATCCTCGTCGAGCGACGCGCCGAAGCGCACGACGGCGTGCCGCCCGTCGGTCTCGACGTCGTGCCGGAACGTGGTGACTTCGTGCAGGAGGCCGTGCTTGTCGAGCACGCCGACGGTGCCGAACGCGAGGCCGACGGGGATGGTGCGCCTGAAGAGTTTCTGCACCTCCTCGGGGCGGGCGCTGGTGGCGATATCCCAGTCGAGGGTGTCGATCCCAAGCAGGGCGTCACGCACGGCACCTCCGACGCACCACGCCTCGTGCCCGGCGGCCTCGAGCGTGCGGCAGATGTCCTTGACGGCGGCGGGGGGATTGAGGGCGCTCACCGTGCGAAATCTACGCACGGTAAGCGGGGACTGGTGAACGGAGACACCGTAAGGCGTAGCCGACGGCGACCTCCCGCCCCCAGATTGCAGCAATGCCAAAATCCCTCCTCCCCCGCCAGCGGCTGGATCAGCTCACCGCCAAGCTCCGCACCGCTCCCCCGCGCATTGCGGTGGTCGGCGACGCGATGCTCGACCTCTACCTCCGTGGTGACGTCGAGCGTATCTCCCCTGAGGCACCCGTTCCCGTGGTGCGCGTGCGCGACCGCAAGTTTGCCTTGGGCGGCGCCGCGAACGTCGCGCAGAACGTGCTCGCCATCGGCGCGGCGTGTGAGTTGGTGGCGGCGGTCGGGGCGGACCAGCCCGGTGCACAGTTGCGCGAGATGCTCGTCGCGCACGGCGCCGACCCGCGCGGGCTCGTGCCGGCGGACCGTCCGACCACGACCAAAACCCGCATCGTCGCGCGCGGGCAACAGGTCGTCCGCGTGGACGAGGAAGTTGACGAAGATCTCTCGCCCGACGAGCTGACGGCCCTCGACGCCGCCGTCGCACGCGCCGTCGCCGACGCGGACGCGCTGATCCTCGAGGATTACAACAAGGGCGTGCTCGTCCCCGCCGTGATCGAGCGCGCCATCGCGGCCGCGCAGAAGAAGGGCATCCCGATCGTCGTGGATCCCAAGTACCGCAACTTCTTCACCTTCCGCGGTGCGACCATCTTCAAGCCGAATCGCCGCGAACTCGACGCCGCGCTCGGCGCGGCGATCGATCCCGACCACCCGGAGGCCCTGCCCGGCGTCCTCGCAAAACTCGGCGCGGAGCACCTGCTCCTCACGCTGAGCGAGCACGGGATGGCGCTCATCGACAAGAGCGGCGCGATCCACCGGATTCCCACCACCGCGCGCGAGGTGTTCGACGTCGTCGGCGCGGGCGATACCGTCACGGCGTACCTCGCGGCAATGCTCGCGGCGGGCGCCACGGCGCTCGAGGCGTCCGTGGTCGCGAACTTCGCGGCGGGTGTCGAGGTCGGCAAGGCCGGCGCGGCCACCGTTTCGCTCGACGAGATCCTCGAGGCATATGACGGACACTAAACGCCTGACGCGCCCCACGCCCGCGGGGATGAGAGCCGCCGCAATCGCCGCGATGGCCGCCCTCGCGCTCGCCTGTGCACCGCCGCGCGCGAGCGCGCAGTGGGCCGGTGCCATCGGCGTCCGCATCGCCGGCGCAAACGACGGCTCCGCCGCCAACAGCGATCGCAACGGCTACGAGGGGCGCGTGATCTACGACCGTCCGCTCGCCCTCGACCGCCTCGGATTGCGCGGCGAGTTTGCGTACAACCAGATGCAGTACGATCGCGAGGACGGGACGGACCGCTTTCAGGTCGCGGAAAACGGCTTCGAACTGCTCGTATCGGCGCGCGCGGAACTCGGCGGCGCGCTCAGTGGGATGTATCTCACGGGCGGGCCGGTGGCGAGCTTCCGCGCCGCGTGTGGGTCGTCGGGGTTCTTCGACTCCAACGGCCGCGTCGCCTGCGATGAAGGCGAGACCTATCTCACGGGCTACGCGCTCGGCGCGGGCTTCCAGTGGCCGGGGCAGCGCAGCGACTTCCTCTTTGAGTTCCGGGTGATGGGAAACACCACGGCGGCGGCGGGGCGGCAGTTGGTCGCGCTGTCCGTCGGGATGAAGCGCAAGGGACGGCGCTAAGCTTCGCGCACGGCGCGGGCCTTGGAACGCCGGCGGCCAAACACGAGGGGGCGCCGGCTTTCGCCGGCGCCCCCTCTCACATCGTGCGGGTGTCGCCTACTGCCGCGACGCCGCGGCGAGCGCGGTGCGCACGGCGAGCAGCGCCGGCGGAATCGGCGCGCCTTCCGGAATCGAGTTCACCGCGTTGTTGTAGGCCGTGACCGCCGCCGTCAACGTCGTGAAGCCCGAGTTGGCCCCGAACGCGACGAGCGCGTTGGAGAGGGCCGTCGCCGTGCCCGAGGGGACGCCGGGGAGCGCCTGGGTGAACTGGTTGACCTGCGCGGGCGTCGCGCCGCCGCCGAGGATGGCGCCGAGTGCGCGCGCCGCCGCCTGCGGAACGGTGACCGTGCCGCCGGCCGGGTTGTTGACCGTGGCGCCACCGGCCGCCGCGTTCATAAACGAGGCGCGGGCACCGGCGAGGCCGGACGCCCCGGAGCCCGAGAGGGCTCCGCCACCACCACCGCCACCGCCGCCGGCGAGGCCGAGCGGGGCCACGGAACCGCCAAGGCCGCTGCCGGCACCGGTGCCACCGGCATCAGTCTGCGCCATCGCCACGGAGGCGAAGGTCGCGCTGATGGCGACCGCGGCGAGGATCTTCTTCGTCGAATTGGAGAGCATCGTAGTCTGCCTCAGTGAGTTAGTACTTCCAGGAGAAGCCGGCGCCGAGCGTCACGCGGCGGCCGCCGGTCGTCACGCTGCTGACATCCGCGATGGCCGGGGTGATGACAAGGGGCAGGTCGCGGAACGGGGCGAACGACGCCGCCAGGTTGAGCGCGCCGCCGCTGTAGTCGACGATCGCCGAGCTCATCCAGTTGATGCGGACGGCGGCCGACAGGAACACGCCCATCCCGGGCTCGTCCGTCTCGCCTTCGTGATTGTACGTCATCCCGAAGCGCTCATTGCCGACGCCGAGGTTGAGCGTCGCCTGATTGAAGGTCGGCGCATCGCGCAGTGTCTGGACCTTGGTGGCCGCGAGATAGAACGCCGGGTCCACGTCCGTCTCGTCGCCGCCGGTGATCGCGATGCTCTCGACCCCGAGGCCGACGCCGATGTTGTTCGCAAAGGCCTTGTGGACCTTGAGCGCGCCCGACATCCGGCTGCCGAAGCCCGAGCGGATCGTGGAGAGCGAGGTCAGCACGACTTCGAGGCCGACCGTCTCCTGGGCGCTGAAGAAGCCGCCGCCGACGGAGAGCGAGCCATCCGACTCGCCGGCCGTGGCGCCCTTGCTGGAGTAGCCGAAGCCGGCGAAGATGTCGCCCCTGCCGGGGCCGAAGCCGACCGGCGAGCTGGCGGCGACGCCGGGCTGGGCGCGGCCCATCTCCTGGCCGGCCATCTGGGGCGGGGTCGGCATCGGAAGCCGATAGACGTCGCGCCCCTGGGCCTGCGACGCGCCAGGAAGCGCGATCAACACGGCGAGCGCGAGGGCGGGAGCGGACATACGAAGCAGCATCGGGAATTCTCCGATCAAGGGAGCGGGGTGCTGGATGGGGCGGGCCGCCGTCCCGGAAAACCCGAGACTGGCATTACGCGCAAATGTCCGTGTCGGGAGGGATTGTGTCAAGTGACTTCCGTCACTGGCCTGTCACGGCGGGGAGGCGAACGGCGGGGCGGCGACCTGCGGGGAGGCGGGGGGGAAGGCCCCCCGCCCCTTTCACCTCCGGCCGCGCGGGGCGAATCTTCCCTGCGCGGGCCCATAGCTCAGCGGTTAGAGCGGCGGACTCATAATCCGAAGTGCGCAGGTTCGAATCCTGCTGGGCCCATTGGCCCCGTGCCCCCAAGGCGAAGGGTAGCGGGCGAAAATCAGACACGATGCGCTTGAGGTACGCGCCTCGGCCCGATAGCTTTGGAGGCTCGCAGGTTACGGGCGCGTAGCTCAGCTGGTTAGAGCGCTGCTTTCACACAGCAGAGGTCGGGGGTTCGAGCCCCTCCGCGCCCACTTTGGACCCACTCAGCGATCGAGCAGCCCCGCCACGATCGCCCGCGCCCGCGCCCAGTCGCCGCGCAGCAGGTAACGCGCAAAGAGCGCGAGGCGCGTTGGCAAAAACCATCCCAAAAAGAGCAGCCGCCCCCCCACGCCCAGATGCCGCCGCGCAAGGCGGCGGCGATTCCGGTCGCGCAGGCGGATCTTCCACGCCGCGGCCTCGGGCTCGGGGTGCGACACCTTGTGTACCAACAGCGCCGACGGCACGTAGAGCAGCCGCCACCCGGCGCGGGTGAAGCGCACGCTCAACTCGAGATCCTCCACGTACGACCCGAAATCCTCACGGAACGTCCCGGCCTGCCTCAGCGCCTCGGCGCGGAACAGGATGGCGCAGCCGCAGAGCGCGGTCGCGCGCTGTGCGGACATTCCCACCTCGGAGAGATGCCTGGTGAGTGTGCGGCCGGCACCCTCGTGCGTGCCGAGCACGCGCAGCCGATCGAACCGGCCGCCGCCCCACCAGACCACCGACCCCCCAGAGGGCTCGCCGCCGCCGTGGACCATCGTCGGCGCGGCGGCGCCCGCCTGTGCATCCGCGTCCAGCGCCGCATTCAGTTGCGCCACGCAGTCCGGCGCCGCCTCGGCGTCGTCGTTGATCACCAGCACGCGCTCGGCGCCCTGCGCCAGCGCCCACTCGATCCCGCGATTGTTGCCGCCGGCGTAGCCGAGGTTGTGCGCGATCGGGAGGAAATCGTGCTGCGGAAATCGCGCGCGCACGCGTTCGCCGCTCCCATCGGGCGAGGCATTGTCGACGATCACCACGCGCACGGGCTCCGTGCTCCGCTCCAGCGCCGCGACGCACGCGGCGGTCATTTCCTCGCGCGCATAGTGCAGGATCACGGCAACGGTCCGCGTGGGGATCGTGGCCACGGGGCGAGACGAGGGATCGCGCCAGGCGTCGCGCGGGGCGTTGGTCACCGCGCGGTGCCCCGCGCGCTCACGCAGCCGCCCGGTCGCGCCAGATGCCCTGCACGGTGGCGATGGTCTGCCGGGTGCGGGCGCGGATGCCCGGCGAGATGAACGGCACAAGCGCCACGAGCGCGAAGCGCGGGTCCCACGCGCTCCCGGCGAGTGCGGCCACGACGGCGGCGCCGAGGACGATCTCGGGGGCCTGCCGCGGACGCTCGGTCGCGCGGCGGAGGGCGACGAAGATGATCACATACGCGGGCATCGCGAAGAGTTCGGCCATCCCGTAGCCGCCGATGCCGATCAATGGCACGAGCAATCGCGCGGCGAGGGCGAAGAGGATCACAAACGCCGCGTGGTGGATGGTCACGCGCGAGTTGCGGCCGAGGGCGTAGAGCGCCGACGAGTGGAGATTGAACATCGCATTCGCGAGCGTGCCCGCGGCGACGAGCGGGAGCACGGTGCGCACGGCGAGCCATTCGCTGCCAAAAAGCGGCGGGATGACAATCGGCCCGACCAGGACCAGGCCGAGGAGCATCGGGCCCACCACAAGGATCTGCAGGCGCATCCCTTCGGTGACGGCCGCGCCGAGCCGCGCGGGCGAATCCTGTAGCCTGGCCAGCGCGGGGAGCGCGAGACGCCACGTGGCGGCCTTCACGAAGCTGGCGGCCTCCACGAGCCGGATGGCGACGGCCACGAGGCCGACCCCTTCGACGCCCATCCACCGGCCGACAATCAACGGGTTCACGAGGTCCTTCAACTGCCACGTCCAGATGGACACGGCATAGGAACTCCCGTACGCCAGCGTGCGTCGCGCAATGCCGCGGTCGAGGGCAAAGGCAAAGCGTTCCGCGCTGGCGCGCTGCAGCCAGAGAAACATCACGACCTGCTGCACCCACCACGCGATGACCATCGACTTGGGGCCAAGCCCCATCCACGCGAGCAGCACGCTCACGGTGTGC
>CAYXQS010000050.1:0-2183 GCA_964466515.1 uncultured Gemmatimonas sp.
CTGGCCGCGGCTGACCTTCGTGATCTCGACGCCGACGCCTTCGATGCCGAGCGTCTTGGGGAGATCGCGGATGAACTGTTCGTCGAGCCCGGCGTCGATGAGGGCGCCAAGGCACATATCGCCGGCGATGCCGGAGATGGGGTCGAGGATGGCGATGCGCATTCTGGGGGGCAAGGTAGCCGTCGCCAATGGCCATTGACACCCCGGCCTCGCCGCGGGTCAGGGGGTTCGTGCCGCCGCCCGGTCTTCCAGCGGCTTGCTTAGCCGCATCGCATCGTCATCCGTCCGGATCACCCGGGGCGTGATGAAGATGAACAGTTCCGTTTCCGTCGTCCGTCGTTCCGATGACCCGAACAACCCGCCGATGATCGGGATCGACGACAGGAGGGGGAGTCCGCGCCGCGTGACATCGCGCTGGCGATCCGTCAGCCCACCGAGCGCGACGGTCTGCCCGTCGCGCACGAGGAGCTGCGTCTGGACGCTCCGGGTGGAGATCACGGGTGCGTTGAAGGCGGTTTCCGTTGTCGCGCTGCTCACTTCCTGGGTCACGTCGAGCTGCACGGCGCCGTCCTCGCTGATCGAGGGGCGGACGGTAAGCTTGGTGCCGACCTCCTTGTACTGCACGATCTGATCGCGCGACGCGGCATCCGTCGGCAGCGATCGCTGGACCTGCACGAACGGCCGCTGGCTCCCGACAATGATGGACGCCTGCTGGTTGTTGGTGGCCAGCAGGACGGGTCGGCTCAGGATGCGCACCTCGCCGCGCTGCGAGGCCAGGCTGAGCGTCAGGTCCGCATCGATGCCGCCGATCCCCATCACCTTGAGCGCGAAGTCGCCCAGGCCCTGCGAGCCAAGGCTGGCCGACGCGGTGACATCGGCGCCCCCGACCGGCGTCTCGCCGACGCTCCCTTCGACGCCTATGCCCAGTGAACGATCCCGACGCACCTCGGCGATCAGCACCTCGATCAGCACCTGGAGCGGCCGCACATCGATCTGCTCGACGAGGGTCCGGATGAGGTCGAAGTCCGTGCGATTCGCACGGACCAGGAGCGTGTTGGCCCGGGCGTCGGGCACGACCGTGATCTCGCCGCTCAGCGTGGCGCCGCGTCCGGCCGAGATCGGGGCAGTCGCCGCCGGTCGCGCGCCGGGAGCGGCGACGAGATGCGACCGGAGGTCGTCCCCGAGCGTCGTGACCGGGGTGCCCGACTCCCCGCCGACCTCGCCGCGGCCGTAGAGCGCGCTCACCGTCTGCGCGACATCGACGGCCCGCGCGTGATGGAGTCGGACGACGAAGAGTTCCGGGACCTCCCCCGGGCGCCGCGCCGCGTCGCCGGTGCCGGTGCCGGTGGCGCGACGGGTGGCGGGCGCGGCACCTCCTTTGCGCGCACGCGATACAGGCCGCCGAGGGAATCATCAATCACCTCGAACCCGTGCGTCTCGACGATCCCCCGGAGCAGTCGGAGGACATCGACCCGCGCCACGGGACGGGGCGTATCGAACGTCACCTGGGCCGAACTCTGGCCAGCGAAGATCACGGGTCGATCGAGATACTGGCCGAGGATCTGCACGGCGCTCGGAAGGTCCGTGGCCTGGATGCGGATCGAGACGCTGTCCTGCGGCGGGGACGCCTGCGCCGCCGCGGCGCGCGCGGACGCCGGGCCGAGTGCCGCAAGGGCGGCGATGCACGCGATATGGAATCGGGAACGGCTCACGGGGTGCCTCGGGGCAGGACGAGCGTCCAGGTCGTGTCGGGGCCGCGGAGACGGACGGTGTCGCGCACGATGCGGACGATGGTGAGCGAGTCGAAGGTGTCGCCGGTCGTCACGATCGTCGCGCCGCGCTGCCCGGGAATTCCCCGTACCAGGGCCTTCCACGGCGGCCCGCCGATCACGGCGGTGAGGCCAAGCGCCGGACGGTAGCGCGGGCCGGGATTCTCGATCGGCAGCTCGCCGTGGCGTACCAGTGCGGGGCGGTTCGACAGCCGGAAGGGATTGCGTGCAATGATCAAGGCGGCGTCCGCATCGTCGGCCGTGGATATGGCGGGCATCGACGTGGCCGCTGACGGAGGGACCGGGGCCGCCGTCTCCGTGCGAACGGGACGCGCGGCGTGCATACGCCGCGCCGCGCCGCCCACCGCGAGGAGGGCGACGAGTCCCAGCAGAAGGTTCGACGGCCAGGTGCTC
>CAYXQS010000050.1:2193-14590 GCA_964466515.1 uncultured Gemmatimonas sp.
TGCTCACGGCACCTTCCCCCCGAGCGCCGGTCCCGGCCGCGCCAGCCCTTCCACCAGTGCGCTGATGTTCAGGGACTCGGGCATACGGTCGTCCGCCGCAGGGTCGGGCTGCGTGACCGTCAGCTCGCGTACGCGCAGCAGCATCGGGCCGCGCTCCAGTTGGTGGAGCCACTCGGCCAGCCCGCGCACGTCGGTCGTCGCGATGACGCGGGCCGCGATGATGGCGTAGGCCTCCTCGAACATCGTGTCGGCCCGCACGGCATTCGACGTGATCCGCACGCCCGCCGCGTCGGCTTCCTCCCCGAGGAGCCGGATCAGGCCGGCCGCCGCCTCGTCCGGCGTCTGTCCCGGGAACAGGGCGGGAGCCGCCGTGGCCTGGATGCGCTCCTCGATGGCGGCGGCCGACTGGATGGCCGCATCCAACGCGACGGTACGCCGCGCATAGCCCACGGCACGCTCGGCCGCAGCGGCGGCCGCAAGCCCCGACGCCTCCCAGGCGCGCACCCGCGGAAGCCCGCGCCCCAGCAGCAGGATCGTCGCCACGATGACGGCGCCGACGAGCAGCGTTCGACGATCGGTGGCCTCAATGCGGGACAGCATCGATGCCTCCGGTACCGGGGCCAACGAACCGCGCACTCAGCGCGATGCGCTGCACGGTGCGCCGCGGGAAGGTCTCGCGGGTGATCGCGCCGACGAGCTGGGGACGTGCCACGCCCGGCACGCGGGCGAGCCCCTCAAGCACCTCGGCGCCCGCCGGCGCCAGGGCGACAACGCCGAGGCCCTGGCCGTCCACGCGCAACGAGACGATGGCCGTGGACTCGGGGAGCTCGCGCACGAGCGCCGCGAGAAGGGGAACAACCGCACGCGTCTCGTTGCGGAACGCCGAAACCCGCGCATTGGCGGCCTGCGCATCGAGGTGTCGTCGCACCCGCCCCTCCGCCACGCGCAGCGCGCCTTCGAGGGTTGCCATCTCGCGCACCGCGACGCCCGTGCGGTGGCGCGCGGCAAGGCCCGGGCCAAGGAGTGCGCCGAGCACGGCCCCGGCAAGGACGGCCGCGAGCGCCGCACGAAGCGTCCGGCGCGCGCGCGCGCGCCGACGCATCGCACCGGGATCGAACAGGTGCGGCGAGGAGGACGCAACCGTCGCGATCGCGATGGCATCGTCATACTCGACCCCGTCCACCTCGAATGAGGGGTCCCCCTCTCGCTCGTGCGTCAACTGCACGCGGACGGGATCCCCGTCCGCATACGCGGCGGTCATCAGCACGTCGCCATCTCGCCAGTCCACCACGCCGTGCCCGATGCGGGTACCCATCACGGCAAGTGTCGGGGCGCATCCGCGCAGCGAAACCTTTGCATCGCGGCAGCCGCCCGCCACCTCCTCCACGGTGTCGATCGGAACAACCCCGCCCCAAAGCTGCCCCGAGACCCTGGCGACGGCCGTGAGTTGCAGGCGGTCGGGATCGCCGACAAAGAAGCGGTCCAGGTTTGCCGCGACCGCCTCTGCGGCGAGTGCGGGCGGGAGCGTCCCGGACAGGCCGTGCAGGTTCTTGAACTGGGCCAGCGAAGGCCCGAAGGCCGCGAAGACCTCTGGTCGCCTGCCGCCGCCGCACTCGCGCAACACGTCCGCGACCGTCGCGCGCAGCGTGAGACCGTCCTCCCTGCCCCGCTCGACGCGTCGGACGACGACCCCGTTCCGCACAAGGACGGCGCGTACGAACGCCGAGCCGACACCGAGGCCAATCCGTGCGCGGCTCACCACGTCCTCCGGCGCGAGACCGCCGTGCCGCCGCTCCCCGAGCGGATGAGGCGCGCTTCCATGTGGACCTCGACCGGGGGGACCCCTGTCCGCGCCCGGGCCGTCACGAACCACGCGTCCGGATCCACCGTCGCGGCGTGTACGATCTCCGGGAAGCGCGCACGCACGCGCTCCGCGGCGGCGGGCGAAACCAGCCGCTCCAGCGCGAGGAGATCGTGCAGCGGCTCCCCGCGCAGCGCGCGCTCACGCAGCCGGTCCACGAGTTCGGGGCCGAAGCCCGGAACGGTGGCCAGGACCTCACGGGGCGCCGTATTGATCGACACGCGCCCTCCGGTCGTGGCCAATGCGCCGAGCGCGGCGGCCGGAAGGCTCTCGAACCCGGCAATCAGGCGCAGTTCCGCGGGGTCCGCCAATGGGCCGTTCCGCGGAGCGATGCGGCCTAGGCGGTGATAGTGCGCGCGCTCCGCGCCCTGGGCACGCGTGGAGTCGTCGGCGTCCACCCAATCGAGCAAGGCCTGCGCCAGGTCGTGCCGGTCGGGGCCGAGCGCCGCGGCCTCGAAGTATGCGACCAATGCCTCCTCCGATGCCCGGTTCACGTCGAGGGCGTCGCCGTCGGCACGCAACGCGACCTCGCACGAGTCCGGGACGCGTGCGAACCGGAGATCGACCTCGCGCCGCAGCATCCGCCAGCGCGCGCTACGCTCCAACGGGTCCGACGTCCGGCTGAGCGCCCGGTCGATCTCCTCCTGCACGAGCGCCACGCAGCCCCACGCGATCCACCCGGCGCGCTCGAGTCCGATGCGATTGCGCGATGCGTTGAGCGCGTCCCGCGCATCGACCGTTGCCGCCGCGCCGACCACGGCCAGCGCCGCCACGACCCAGAGGACCGTGAGCAGGGCAAATCCCCGCCGCGTGTGGAGTGGCCTGGGCGTGGTCAGAACCCCGCCCCGCGATAGATCACCGTGTCGCGGGGGCCGACCACGGCAACCGCGATCGGACGCGCGATGCTGACGCCCCAGTTCTCGCGCCATCCGGGCACGCCCGTGCCCCCATCGAGATAGCGGAACCGCAGGGCCCCGCGGCCCCGCATCACGTCCTGGCTGAGATGCCCGAGCGTCAATCGCACCGTCGATGTGCCCACGTCCTCGACGATCTGCAGCGAGACGTCGCAGGGCTCGATCCACCCGCCGGCGGAACGGCACCGACTGCGGAAGGCGGCGCTCCGCGCATCCCCGAAAAAAGGGCGCGCGCCCGCCTCGGCCGCCTCCGTCATCAGGAACGTCTCGCGGAGCCGCCGGTGCCCGGTGCCGTCGTGCGTGAGCGTGGTCGCGGCGGACGCGACGGCGGCGCGGGAGTCCCCAAGGACCGCGAGGGCGGCGCGCGCGGTCAGGAGCAGGACGCTCCCCAGGGCGAGCGCGGCGACGAGTTCCACCACGGTGAACCCCGGCCGCGTGCTCACGGGGCACCCCGCGAGGCAGGCATCGCGTGGACCGTCGTGGTGAGCAGCGGCACGCGCGACAGCGAGTCCTCGACGGCGACGTCAAAGAGCGTCCCGCCGATCCGGCGCGCGCGGATCCGGTACTCCGCAAAGGGATGTCCCGCGTACCAGGCGTCGAGGGATTCCGCCGGCATAGCCGATGCATAGGCGAGCGCGCTGGAGGCGCGTCGGATGCGCCCTTCGCGGACCGTGGCCTCGGCGAGCGAGTGGCGCAGTTGCGCGACGAGGGTCAGCCAGCCGACGACGGCCGCCGAGAGGATGAAGGTCGCGGCGAGCACCTCAAGCAACGCGATCCCCGCGCGGGAACGACCGTGGGTCACGGGCGCCCCCCGACCGGCAGACGCGGGAGCATCGAGTCCACGATCACCTGGCCGTCCGGCAGCGACGTGACCAGCACGTCACGCCCCAAGATGTTTCGGCGCTCCGTCTGGATGACCCCGCCCTCGACCGCCCGTCGCCGGCCCTCGCCCACGGCCCGCGCGACCGGCGCCTCGGACTCGACGTTGGCCCTTGGCGGCGACAACGCCACCACGGACAGGGCAACGCCGAGGACGGCAAGCACGACGAGGAGTTCCAGCAGGGTCACGCCCCGCCGGACCGCGGGACGCACCGTCATTGGGGCCGCACCGCGTAGACCGCCTGCAACAGCGCGATCGCGACGAAACCGACCATCGTGGCGAAGAGCAGGATGAGCGTTGGCTCCAGGAGCCGGACCCCCGCGCGCACGATCCGCTCGCTGCGCCCCCGTTCGAGGCGTGCCGCGTGATCGCACATCTCGGCAACGCGCCCGCTTTGCTCTCCCGCGCGGATCATCCGGATCGAGAGGAGTCCTACCGAGTCGCTCCCCTGCAGGGCCGCGGAGAGTGCCTCGCCCCGCGTGACGGATTCCGCTCCCCCGAGGATCCGCGCGCGGATCTCCGCGTCGCCGGCCGCGTCCGCGGCGAAGCGCATCGCGTGGCGTACGGGAACACCGCTCCCCAGCAATGCCCCGAGCGCGGTCGTCACGCGTGCGTCGAGGATCGAGCGCCACAGACCGCCAAGAATCGGGAGGGCGAGGAGGCCGCGGCTCCGGAGGCGCGCCGCCCGCTCGACCCGCCCGCTCCAGGCCAACGCGGCGACGATGACCACCACAGCGAGAACCGCGACCGGCAGCGCGCTCCTGGCGAGGTCCGCAATCGCGAGCAGGCGCCGGGTGCTGGGCGGCAACGCCTGTCCGAGGTCCGCGAGCAGGAGCGCAAAGCGCGGCAGGACGACGGTCAGCATCAGGGAGATCGAGGCCACGCCGGCGACCGCCACGATCGCAGGGTATGCGAGTGCGCTGCGGAGCGCCGCCAGGGTTTCCGCCGTTCGCTCGCCGTGCGCGGCGGCCCGGCGCAGGGCCGCCCCCAGGCCATCGCCGGCCTCGCCGGCGCGCACCATCCCGATGAGCAGGGACGGGAGAACGACCTGCGCGCGCGACAGCGCGTCGGAGAGCGCGGCGCCTTCGCGGATCGCTTCGCGCATCGCCGGGATCGCCGGGCGCCAGCCCGCGGGAGCGAGTCCGTCGAAGGCCGCGAGCGCGCGCCCGACGGTGAACCCGGAGTCGATCAGGTCCGCAAGGATGCGAAACCCGCTCGCGACATCATCCACCGGGATGCGGCGCCGCCGCGCGGCGAACGATCGCGTCGGCGCCACGGCCAGCGGGAGCAGGCCGCGGCGGCCCAGTTGCGCACGCGCGTCCGCCAGCGTCTCCGCCTGCACCTCACCGCGCGACGTCACGCCGGCCGCGTCGAGCGCATCATAGCGGAAGCCGTGCACCGTCGCGCTCATTGGCCGACCGGCCCGTTCCACGACGTGATGTCGGCGTCCTCGCCGCTGCCGCCCGGCTGCCCGTCGCGGCCGAGGGTGTAGAGGTCGTAGGCGTCGGGATTGGCGATGCCGGGAGCAACGTAGACGTACGGCCGGCCCCAGGGATCCAGCGGGACCGCCTGCCGCAGGTAGGGACCACGCCACCGCTCCGTCCCCTGCAGCGCGGGCGGGGCGGTGCGCAGGGCGTTGAGCCCGTCCGTCCCCACGGGATACGCAAAGGCATCGAGCCGAAAGGCATCAAGGGCAAGGCCGAGGATCTGTATCTGGGCCTTGGCCGCGCTCTGCCGGGCGTCCCCCACGTTGCTGAAGATGGAGGGGGCCACGACGGCGGCCAGCGTCGCGATGATGGCGATGACGACGAGCAGCTCGATCAGCGTGAAGCCGCCGCGGCGCGGCCGGCGGTCAGTTCTGGATGACACGCAGTACCTCCTCCAGCGTCGTGGCACCCGAACGGACCTTCTCCCAGGCGTCGGTGCGCAGCGTGCGCCCGTCAAAGCCGTCGGCGCAGGCGCGCGCGCGGATCTCCGTGATCGGCGCGCCGCGGGCGATCGCCTCGCGGATCGGGTCGGTGATGGTCATCAGCTCGAAGACGCCGATGCGGCCGCGGTATCCGGTCCCGCGACAGGCCGGGCAGCCGCGGCCCCGAACCGGGCACGCCGCGCACACGCGGCGCACCAGTCGCTGGGCCAGTATCCCCTCGACCGTGGCGGCCACGAGATAGGAGGGAACCCCGAGGTCGAGAAGCCGCGGGATGGCCGACGGGGCATCGTTCGTGTGAAGGGTCGAGAGCACCAGGTGCCCCGTCATCGCCGCCTGCACGGCAAGCTCGGCCGTCTCGGCGTCACGCATCTCCCCCACCATCACCACGTCCGGGTCCTGGCGCAGGATGGCACGCAGCGCGCCCGCAAAGCTCACGCCGTGCTCGCGATGCACCGGCACCTGCGTGATCCCGGCGAGCTGATACTCCACCGGGTCCTCGACCGTGATGATCTTCTCGCGATCGGAATGGCGGAGACGCAGCCCGGCGTAGAGCGTCGAGGTCTTGCCGCTGCCCGTGGGCCCCGTGACGATGACCATCCCGTGCGGCCGCGCGAGGAGCTGGGCCACGAGCTCCTCGATCCCCTGCGGCATCCCGAGCTCGCCCAGCCCGGAGGGGCCGCCGGTGCGGTCGAGCAGGCGGAGGACGACGCTCTCGCCGAACATCGTCGGGATCGTGGCGACGCGGAGGTCGAGTTCGCGATCCTCAAGCCGCACGCGGATGCGTCCATCCTGCGGTCGCCGACGCTCGGCGATGTCGAGGTCGGCGAGGAGCTTGAGCCGCGAGACGATGGCGTGCTGCAGGTGCGCCGGCGGCTGGGGCGCGGGCACGAGGACGCCATCGAGCCGGAACCGGGCCCAGAGGTCGCCGCGTGTCGCCTCCAGATGAATGTCGCTGGCCCCGGCATCGTACGCATCGCGAACCAGCAGATTCACGTATCGCACGACAGGCGCCTGGTTGACCAGGTCGCGCACGTCGGCGGTGTCGTGCGACTCGACGTCGGCGCGCCCGAGCTCGATCGGGCGCGCGGCGCCGGAGGTGAGCCGCTCGATCAGCCGCTCGAGCTCGGAGTCGGACACCTCGCGCGTGTGGACGTCGCAGGCATACGCCGCGGCCAGGTCGTCGAGCGCGCCGTGGGCGGCCGATGGACCGACGGCAACGACGAGGGCACCGTCGGCATCGGTCGCGGCCGGACACACGCGATGGTGCAACAGGAACGCGCGCGACAGGCCGGGAGCGAGCGGGATCGGGGGGGAGTCCATCATTGCCGATCCATATGTGCAGGACTCGTGCCGCAACGAGAACCGGCCCTACGTCGCGCCGGTGGACCTGACGCCGTCGCCTGCCTCTATAGAAGGTGCGACAGTAGTTGGTGCGACTGTCGCGTTGTCGCATTTGTCGCGTTTGTCGCATTTGCCGCGCGACAAACGGCGGGGCGATCAGGTCGCTGGAGGGGTCCGCCCGCGCTGCAATCGCCGATACAGCGTCGACCGGTGGATGCCCAGTCGGCTCGCTTCCAGGGCCACCTGCCCCTTGCGTGACGCCGACGCGGTCCCTGGGCGCGTCCGGGCGCCGCGCGCATTCCCCGTCGCAGGCGCCTGCCACCCTCAGCCGTGGGGCGCTCGGCGTGGTAGTGCGCCGGCGTCAGTTCGGCGGCGGCTGGATGCAGTGCCACGACCTGGGCCACGAACGCCTGCAGTTCGCGGAGATTCCCCGGCCACGCATCCGCCGCGACAAGCCTGAGCAGTTCGGGGTGCAGGCGCGGCACCGGCGTCACCACGGCGCGCGCACGCACCCGGCACTCGACGAGCCACCGAAAGATCGCCGGAATGTCCTCGGGCCGTTCCCGCAACGCGGGCAGGCGCACGCGAAGCCCGGAGAGCCGCTGCTGCAGGTCGGGGAGAAACCCCGCGGTCTTCACGAGGAGCACCAGCGGCACGTTCGTCGCGGAGATGAAGCGGCAGTCGAGTGGGACGGGCTCGTCGGCGCCGATGGGGACGTAGCGTCGCTCCTCGATCAGGTCGAGCAGGAGCCGCTGGACCGTGGGCGTTGTCTTGCCGATCTCGTCGAGGAAGAGCGTCCCGCCCTCCGCGCGCGGACAGAGCCCCACACGATTCCCCACGGCGCCGGTGAACGCGCCGCGCCTATGGCCAAAGAGGCGGCTCTGCGCGAGCCCGTCCTCGAGGCCCCCGACGGCCACATCCTGCCAAGGCCCCCTGCGCCGCGGCGACACCGTGTGCAGGTAGGCGGCCAGGTTCGTTTTTCCCGTGCCGGATTCCCCTTCGAGCAGCAGGGAGTCGTCCTCCTTCGCGAAGGCGCGGGCACGCTGCAGTTGGCGGCGCAACTCGGGATTCTCGGTGCGCAACAGCAGCGCATTCAGTCCATCGGACGTGCGATCGGTCCGACTGCGGATGCGACTGCCCTCCGGACGACTTCCTTGACCCATTTCCATATGGGTTGAGATTCGCGAAATCCGATTGCGCGTCCACATCACAACGAGGCCGCCACCGAAAGCAGAAACGGGCAGCAAGCTTGACGCTCCGCATCGCGATGTGCAAGACCGCACCGGAACGTCACCTCGCCGGATACAGTCACCTGGTGGCTAGGCCGCGCTCCGCGGCCTGTAACCGATTGTCATCGTGTGTGTTAGAGGACAACAAATCGTGGCACGGTTCCTGCTTCTTCGAGCAGTGTACGCCGCGCGAACCTCCAGCGCGCTGCGCCCCACCTGCCATCGGAGACTGCACGATGTCCATCGGCCCCGTCCGTCTGTCCGTCCGCGCGCTGCGGCTCCTTGCGCTGCTCCTGACCGTGCCGATCGCGGCGGCGTGGGAGGCTGGGGCGCCGGCAGTCCCCTCACGGCCGACACTGCCAGGCGCGCCGACCACCGGGACGCAGGTTCCGCCGCTGATCTTCTCGAGCATCCCGTTCGGCTCGACGGTGAACTACCCCGAGCAGCAGACGACGATCTCCATCTGCGTGGAGAACACCATCTCGCTGAGCAGCCACGACGTGACGTCGCCAACCGGGGTGGTGATCGAGGACGCGGCGGCGAACTGTCCCTGGGGCTACGGCGGCGTCGGGTACTTCGTGATGTGGTCCCAGGCCAACAACAACCCGATGGAGATGGGCGAGAACTATATCTCGGTCAGTGCCTGCAACCAGTACTTCGAGTGCGCGTATGAGCCGGCAGGCGTGATCAACTATTACCCGCCGACCGACTCCATCACCATCCGCGGCCCCGCGGCGCCCAAGCAGGTCGCGCTGGGAGCAACCTACACCACACACTTCATCATCGAGAACTACGCAGCCGGGACCGCCTACTTCTCCGACAGCGTGACAATCCAATGCCTCGCAGGCCTAGACAACTGCACGATCATCGGAAACGCCGAGATCGACGTCGAGAACTACGGGGACTTGGATACGATCACGGTACAGGTCCGCGGAGATTCGGTGGGTCCCCGCACGCTGGTCCTCGAAACCTGCATCGGATTCAACCTCTGCACGCGCGGCGCGCAGGTAGTCGCAGTGGTACCACCCGCGCCGGTGGCGGCGGCGGTGACGGTGACGCCGAACACGGTACACACCTACCACGCCACGCAGACGGGGCTCTCCCTGGGGTTCGTGGTCCACAACACCGGTAGCGGCACGACGACCTTCGCCCTGGGCGCAAGTTGCGATGCGACCGTCATCGCCAGCGGGTGTACCGTGACGAGTAGCACGACGCTGGCCGGCGGCGCGTCCACGACCATCACGATGGCAAGCCTCGTAACCGGGACGGCCGCCAAGTACGTCACGGGCGCGGTCCGATTGACGGCGCGCGGCGGCGGCGCGGTGGCCACGGGCCAGACGGCAGTCACGCTGGGCTCCGGGGGCCCATCGACCGCCATCTCCGTGACCACGCAAGGCCTCAACCCCCTCGGCTCGGTCGCGCGCGACCAGTGCCTGATGCTGGCTGCGGGCGAGGGAGCGGGCGTGGAGTGCGCCGACCTGCGGCTCGCCCACGGCCTGCCGGCGATCCAGACAATGGCCAAGATGCGGAGCGCCACCCTGCTCTACCTCAGCCGCCACGCCGAGGGCGTACCGCTCCTCCACGCCGACGTCCGGACCATCCTGAGTGAGCCCACGAGCGTCACGGCCCGCCTCACGATCAACGGTGACGAGCAGACACGCACCTTTGCGTGGCCGTCCACGTGCCTCAACCAGACCTGCCGCATCGCCATTCCGGTCAAGCCGAGCGGCACGGCACTCGCCACCGGGTGGTATCCGTATTCGCTGCAGGTGGAGATGGTCGACACCGGAACGATCTTCACCAGCAATATCGAGACCGGCGGCATGGCGGTGGTCAATCGCAGCGAGGGGCCGTTCGGCCGCGGGTGGTGGGTGGAGGGCTATGAGCAGTTGGTCGATGTCCCGTCCGACGCCGCACTCAAGCTCTGGATCGGCGGCGACGGGAGCACGCGGCTGTACCGGCAGGTGAGCGGTGGGAGCGACGTCTTCCGGGCCCTGCATCCCGTGACGCGCCCGGACACCCTGTTGTGGAATCCGGCCGACACGACGTGGCGACGGCGGCTCCCGAACGGCTCCTACGTCACGTTCGACAACGCCGGACGTCATCTCCAGACGATGACCGCGCTCGGCCACGCGACGACCTTCGTCTACGACACGCTCGGGACGCTCGCACGCATCGAGCTTCCGCGGATCACGTCGGCCGTGCAGCCGCAGTATCGGTTCTTTTACTCGGATACCACGCCGTTTCGTATGCTCGACTCCGTGCAGGCGCGCTCCGACACCGTCAACGCCCCGCGCACCACGAGGCTGACGCACAGCGGGAAGCTGGTCACCGGCATCCGGGCCCCGTTCGACAGCGCCATCACCTTCGGCGTGGACGGGGGCACGGGCCGCGTGACGTGGCGCCGCAACGTCTTCGGCGACTCGACCCTCTTCACCTACGACTCGCTCGGCGGCGTGGCGCAGACGCGCCGCTCGCTCGTGCGCACGGGCGACAGCGCCATCGTCACCCGGTTCTGTCCCGCCGAGACGCGGAGCCTCGTCCAGTGCGCCTGGGGGCCGGCCACGGCGGTCGGCGGGGTCCCCGTCCACGCGGCGGTCACGCGGGTCGACGGCCCGCGCGGCGGGCTCATCGACGTGATGAGCTTCCATCTCAACCGGTTCGGCGGACCCGACACGCTCCAGGACCCGCTCGGCGGCGTGACGCGACTCGAGCGCAGCACCACCTTCCCGGCGCTCGTCACCAAGGTGACGGACCCGCTCGGCCTGGTGCAGCGCGCGTGGTACAATGCCCGCGGCCTGGTGGACTCGATGAAGGCGCCCGGCGCCACCACCTCCGACACCGCCGTGACGCGCATCCACTGGCACAGCGTCTGGGCGCTGCCCGACACGATCAAGCCGCCCCTCGGGGCGGCCACCCGCGTGGCATACGCCTCCGGCGGCGTACCGCTCGTCGAATGGCAGCAGGTCGGGCCGCACGACTCCACACGCGTGCGCTTTCACTACGATATCCACAACCGGCTCGATACGGTCTCGCAGCCCGGGCGCACGGAGGTCTACGGGTACGCCGGCAGCCTGGGGAACCTGAGCCGCGTGCAGTCCGCGAGCAGCGTCACGCATATCCTGCGCGATCGCTGGGGGATGGATTCCGTAACCTTCGACGGCGACACGCTGCTGACAACGACGATCTACCGCGACGCGCGCGGGCGCGTGGACTCGACCAAGTCACGGAGCCGGAGCGTTACGGATACCGTGCCCTCCACCGGGCTGGTGTTCACCGTGCCCGCGCGCACGCTGGTCGTGCGCAACACCTATGACCTCGGCGGGAACCTCACCTCGATACAGCGGTCCGACACCACGCCCTCGGCGTCCAACCAGACCACCACCACCGTGTGGAGCTACGATGCCGCCGGGCGGGTGCGGTCGCGCGCGGAGGCGGCGGGCGCCGACTCGTTCTTCTACGACCCGTCGGGCCTCGCCACCGGGCAGCGGACGGCACGCGGGCATCGCATCAGCCAGCTGTATGATGCCGCCGGGCGCCTGGTCGCCCGGGTGATCCCCGAGGTGACCTACGAGACCGAGCCCTGTATGGACTGCACGGGCCTCTTCCTGCTCTACAACCCCATTTCGTTCCCCTACTACCACACCCGGCTGCCCGGCGGCGGCATCTCGCCGCGCGTCGTGCTCCAGGGGGACGTGGAGCACTTCACCTACGATGCGGGTGGGCGGCTCCTCACCGCCAACAACCGGCACGCGCGCGTCTCGCGCGGCTACGCCCCCAACGGCGCCGTGCTCCGCGACACGCTGCGCATCCGGCCGTACGATCCCACCGAGCAGGGGTCGAGCACGCCGTTCAACCAGCACGTGTTCGCGACCACCTATACGGTGGACCGGCTGGGGCGCCGCACCACGCGCTCCGACTGGCACGCCCAGACGCAGACGTACACCTACCACGACTCGCTCGGCGTGCTCCTGCGCGTGGCCGACCGGCCCACCGCGGGCGGGGACTCCACCGTCTTCGCCTTCACCTGGGATGCCGCGGGCCGGCTGACGGGCAGCGCGCTGCCCGGCGCCGTCACCGAGACGCGCACGTACGACTCGGTCAGCGGCGGTCTCGCGACGCACACGGGCGTCTTCGCCGATGCGTACACGTACGACGCACGCGGCAAGCAGCGCACGCGGAGCACGGACGGCGCGCACTTCACGCTCGACGACTCCACCACGCTGTGGTACGACGGCTTCG
>CAYXQS010000051.1:0-870 GCA_964466515.1 uncultured Gemmatimonas sp.
CAACCAACGATGAATGGGCGAAGAGGGATTCGAACCCCCGACACCCTGCGTGTAAGGCAGGTGCTCTAACCAGCTGAGCTATTCGCCCGGCGCACCATTCGCGACGCGCCGCGGCGCGTCACTTCAGAATCGCGACAGGGATCAGGACGCAGTACGCGATGACCAGCAGGACGGGCGCCACCGTGATGCCCCCCCGCCACAGATCCGCATACCCGGCCACCAACGTCGCGGCCGACAGGCCCCACCAAATGGCCGGACGGGACCACGGACTGCGGGAGGTGATTTCGCGCTCTGTCATAGGGGGATGAGTCTAGGACACCCTATAGTTGCTGTCAACCAAGCGGCGGATTCCTTCACGAACCCTTAATCCGGTCCTGGGGTGTCTCGTCGGGCGACACCTCCCCCATCAATGCGGCCAGTGCGCCCTCCTTCTCGCGTTCCGCCTGCATACGGTCGGCGTCGCGCAAACGTTCAAGGCGTGCGCGCGTGCGCGCGCGCCGCTGCCACCAGAGCGGACCGAGGAGGAGCAGGAGCCCCGCGGCGAGCACGGACAGGTCGGCCACGAGCGCGAGCGCGCCGAACTGCCGCCGGACCCGCGATCTCCAGTGCCGCTCGAAATCGGCGGTGGACATCCCGTGTGCGCGGCGCAGCGCCCGCTCAAACGACCCCTCGCGACGCCACTGGTCAAAGAGCAACGCCAGCCCGCGGGCGGGGTCGATACCGGCAAGCTCCGCCACGGCACGATGCGCGAGCGCGTACGAGCGTTGTGCAGTGCCCGCCCCTCGATAAAATCCGGAATCGAGACCGGCCAGCGTGGGGATTCCGCGCCAGACGAGGCCGAAGCTCGTTGCCAGGACCTCATCGCGCCCC
>CAYXQS010000051.1:880-12334 GCA_964466515.1 uncultured Gemmatimonas sp.
CCTGAGACGCAGCGCACAGCTGATCGATCTGACGCGCCCCCACTCGCCCGCCGCCCACGATGCATAGCCCTCGTCAAACCAGCGCGGCACGCCGGCGCCCAGCGCTTCGTACAGGGCGAGGTGCGCGAGTTCGTGCCGCAGCGTGATCCGTGGGTCGCCCGAGGCGGTACCGGCGTCGCGGCCCCGCATCACGATCCGCTGCGCGCGCGGGAAGGCGATGGCCTCGCCCCATTCGGGCGCACCCGCGCCCACCCACTCGCGAAAGCGCGCCTCGTCGGGCGAGAGGGCAATCACCACCGACGCCGAGGGGCGCGGGAGGCCGGGAAACGAGTCCTGGGCGAGCGCGGCCGCGAGCAGCGAGCGCGCCAGCCGCTCCTCCGAGGGATATGCAATGAAGGTGAAGCGCCCCTGGGAGATCCGCGCGGCGTCGGCGGGTTCCTGCGCCGCGACGCCGCGCGCGACGGCCGTTGCGCACGCGAGCGCGAGCGTCAGGGCGAGTGCCACGCGCCCCGCGGAGCGCCGCCTCAGGCCGGCCGCGGCAACTCCTCGCCGGCGTCCACCAGCCGCAACGTCTCCGCGCACTTCTTGCCCCACGGATTGAACTTGTTGGTCGCAAACCCCTTCTGCCACGCCGCGCGCGCCTCGTCCTGCTCATCGTTGTACCAGTGCGAGCGCCCCAACTCGTAGTACGCCTCGATCAGGTTCGGCCCCAGCGCGAGCGTCTTGGTGAAAAACGTCTGCGCGTCCTCATACATCTCGCGCTCAAGGTAGACCAGCCCGAGATAGAAATGCGCGTACAGCGTCGCCTTGCGGTCGTTGTCGAGGCGGATGGCCTTCGAGAGGTGTTCGATGGCCTCGCCGAAAATCTTCTTCTTGAGGCAGATGTAGCCCACGTTGATCCGCGCGAGGGCATTGGCCGGCTCGCGCATCAGCACCTTCTGGAAGTTCATCAGCGCGTCGTCGTGCTTCTCCTGCAGCATCTGCGCCCACCCCAGGAGCGCCTCGCTCTGCGGGTCCCCGGGCGAGAGCTCGATGGCCTTGAGCAGCGCGGTCTCGGCGCCCTCGTAGTCGCCCAGCGAGAGCCGGCTCCATCCCTTCTCGATGAACGTCGACGCGCCGATGTGGTCGGCGTGCACGACCGGACGCTCCGCGGCAAACTGGGGCGCGGCCGTCCCCTCGGCGGCCTGCTGCGCCTTCCATTTGTCCACGAGCGTCTTGACGTTGTCCTTGAGCGTCGTCAGCTCGGCAATCTGCGCCTCGAGCGTCTTGAAGAGGCCGACGATCTCGGCCTTCACCTGCGCGCGGTCATCCGGCGCGAGGCCGGCGTCCAG
The DNA here is from genome assembly GCA_964466515.1 of uncultured Gemmatimonas sp. Classification (GTDB taxonomy): domain Bacteria; phylum Gemmatimonadota; class Gemmatimonadetes; order Gemmatimonadales; family Gemmatimonadaceae; genus Pseudogemmatithrix. The sequence continues at coordinate 2,212 of CAYXQS010000051.1, forward strand.
CCGCTGGTCGATTGCGGCAAACTGGGCCTTCCACGTCGCCAACGTCTCCTCAGCCATTGCCACCCTCCGCCGCCACGGCCTTCCGCATCTCCACGCGCTCCATTGAAGTCACCAGCCGCGCGAGGTCGAGCAACACAAAGAGCCGCTCCCCCCGCCGGACGATGCCCTGCACGAACTCCTTCGCCAACCCGCGATACACCGACGGGGGAGCCTCGACCCCGCCGCTCTCCACCGACAGCACCTCGTGCACGGTGTCGACGACCACGCCGATCGGGCCGTCGTCGAGCCGGATCACGAGGATGCGCGCGCGCTCCGGACTCAGCGCGCCACCCAGCGAGAGCCGCTCACGCAGGTCGAGCACCGGCACGAGGCGATCCCCCTGCGCGATCACGCCAAGCAGCCAGGGCGCGGCATTCGGCACGCCGCGCGGCGGTGTGTACCGGAGCACGCGCTCGACCACCGCAATATCGACGGCAAAGAGCTCCCCCGCCGTCTCGCAGGTCACCAATTGGCGGCGCGCCGCCGCAGTCGTGGTCATCGTATGGCCTCTGTGTGCAAAATACCCTCGGCGACGCCCGCGAGGGCAGTCGGTTCCACCCACGCCACGAGGCGGTCGTCGAGTTGCAGCAGCGCACGCAGCGATCCCGCGCGCTCGCCACGAACGGGCACCGGCCGCTCGTCCCGCGGCCCGACCTCGCGCACCTCCTCCGCATCGTCCACCCAGAGCGCCAACTCGCCGCGCGCGCTGCGCAGCACGAGCGCCGCCCCCGGCCCGGGGCCGTCGCGCGCGATGCCGAGGACCACCGCCGGGTCGAGCACCGGAATCCACGCCCCGCGCACGAGGAGTTGGCCGACGACCCCCGAGGGCATCAGCGGGAGCGCGCGCACGTCCGGCGCGTCGAGCACCGCCGACACCCGGTCCACCGTGAGCGCGATATACTCGGCGCCGAGCCGGGCCACGAGAACGCGCACCGTCACGCCACCGCCCCCAGTTCGGCGACCATACGCTCCACCGCGGCGGCCATCTCCGGGAGCGCGACCTCGCGCTCCGCGTGGGCCAGCGCCTGCGCCGGCATCCCATAGACGATGGACGTCGCGCGATCCTGGACCAGCGCGCGGCCGCCCGCGGCGCGGATGGCGCGCAGGCCATCGCCGCCGTCGCGCCCCATTCCCGTGAGCACCACGCCCACCGCGCGCGCGCCGTAGCAGCGGGCCACCGAATGAAAGAGCCGGTCCGCCGCAGGGCGCACGCCGTGCAGCGATGCCTCGTCCGAGAGGACGATGCGCGCGCCCTTCCCGGCGGGCTCCACGCTGAGGTGCTGTCCGGCCGGCGCGATGTAGACCGTGCCCTCACGCACCAGGTCGCCGGAACCCGCCTCGACCACCGGCAGCGCGGCGAGTTGGTCGAGGCGGCGGGCGAGGCCTGCCGTGAATCCCGGCGGCATATGCTGCACGACGATCACGGCGGCGCTCAACTGGGCCGACAGCCCGGGGATCATCTCGGCGAGTGCGCGCGGCCCGCCGGTGGATGCGGCGACCACGACAACGGTCCGTGCGGGCGCCGCGTCGCGACGGGGGGCCGCCGGCGTCCGATGTCGCGGCCGCGCGAGGACGGGCGCCCCGGCGAGATTGGTGACCGCCGTCGCGCGGAGCACGTCGTGCAACCGCGCCGCCACCACCGCCCACCCGTCCGGCGTCGCGTCGGTCGGCTTGCGGACGAACTCCACCGCCCCGAGCTCGAGCGCGCGGATCGTCAGGTCCACGGAGCCGCGCGTCGTCGCGGCGCTCAGCATCACCACCGGCCGCGGACACTCGCTCATTATGTAGCCGAGCGCGTGCAGCCCATCGACGTTCGGCATCTCGATGTCGAGCGTCACGATGTCCGGGTCGAGCGCGTGGACCATCCGCAGCGCCTCTTCCCCGTCGCGCGCCACACCCACCACGCGGAACCCGTCGAATCCCTCGATCAGCTCGCGCACCACCGTCGCAATCAGCTGGCTGTCGTCCACCACGAGGACGGTCCGCGGCTCAGAGGACACGCCGCCCCCCGCGCACGCCGCGCACCAGGAGTTCGCCGGTGGAGACATCGAAGGTGATGCTGCGTCCGCCGGACCCCCCGGTGTCCTCGCCGACAACGGGGATCCCCGCGCTCGCCGGCGCGGCCCGCGCGGCCGCCACGTTGCGATCGCCCATCTGGCCGGCCGATGTCCCGAGCAGCGGTCCGAAGAGCGCCGCGCCCCCCGCGATCTTCGCAATCAGCGACGTGCCCGCCCCCTGCGCGCGCATTCCGTCCATCAGCATCGGCACCGCCTCGCTCGCAAAGCGGCCCGGGTTGGAGGCGTCGCGCGCCACCGAGGGATCGGGCAGCAGGATGTGCGCGAGGCCGCCGACGCGCTGCCGCGGATCGTAGAGCGCCACCGCGACGCACGAGCCAAGCCCCACGGCGAGGAGCCGCCCCGTGCCGCGGGCCACGGCGAGATGCGCGATGCGGACGTGGTGGTCGCTCACGAGGCCACGCTCCGCCGGAAGATCCGCTGCCGCTGGTCCACCGTCTCGAAGAGCCCGCGCAGCGACCCGAGCAACGTCTCGACCTTGCCAAGTATCAGGACCCCGCCCGGCGCCAGCGCGTCGTGGAAGCGCCGGATCAGCGGCTCCTGGCTCGTCCGGTCGATGTAGATCAGCATATTGCGGCAGGTAATCAGTTGGAGCCCCGTCGCGGGCGCCGACTCGCGCAGCAGGTCGCGGCGCTCAACCTTCACCAGCGCGCGCAGGTCAGCCGATGCCGTGTGCGGCGGACCCGGCGAGAAGTAGCGCGCCATCACCGCCGGCGGCACCTCGGCGAATGCCTCGGCGGGATACGCGCCGCGTTCCGCCGCCGCGAGCGATCCCCGGTCGATGTCCGACCCGAGGATCGTCGTCTTCGCGAGGCGCGACCGCGTGCCCGAACGTTCCGCGTGCGCGTGGATGATCGCGGCGAGCGTATAGAGCTCCTCGCCCGATGCGCACCCGGCGCTCCACACCGTGAACTGCGACGGGAAGGCGTGCCAGAGTCCCGGCAACACGGCCTGCTCGAAGGCCGTCCAGACCGCGGCGTCACGAAACAGCCGCGTGACGTTGATGGTCAGTGCGTCGAGCAGGCGGTCGTACTCGCCGGCGTCCCGGTCCAGGACGCCGGCGTAGCCGGCATAGTCCACCGCGCCGCTCGCGCGCATCCGCACCGCAATCCGGCGGCGGAGACAGCCATCCTTATAGTTGGCGCACGGGAAGCCGCGTTCGCGCGCGATCTTCTCGGTCAGCGCGCGAAAGCCCTCGTCGTCGGTCCACGCGGAGGTCATCAGCCCCCGCGGAGCGCCGCGAGGCGTGCGGTGGCCTCGGCGTGCGATGGGTCGAGCAGCACGGCGTGCTCATAGGCGCCGATCGCCTCGGCGGGTTCGTGCGAGGCCTCGCGGAGCGCGCCGATCCGCGCCCAGACCTCAGGCCCGAGCGTCTCGTAGTGGCGCACGGCGCGCAGGTACGCCTCGAGCGCCTTTTCCCGCTCCCCGCGCGCGAGGAGGAGGTCGCCGTGGTTCCGGTGCAGCGTCGCGAGCCCCGGGTCCTCCTGCAGTCCGCGCTCCACGGCACGCAGCGCGGCGTCCTCACGCCCCGCGGCCGCGAGCGCCACCGCGAGGTTGTTGTGCAGCGCCACCGCGTGCGGGTGCGCTTCCGTGCCCTCCGTGAGGAGCGCGATCGTCTTCTCGAGCTGGCCGGCGAGTGCGGCCGCCAGCGACGCCTCGTGGAACCAGACGGCCGAGGGCGGGCGGTTTCCATAGAACGGCCGCGCGTGCATAAAGTGCGCGTCCGCCACGTCAAACTCCCCGCGCCGGAGCGCGAGCACGCCGAGCGAGAGGTGGATGCGGGGCTCTTCCTCGCCGCCGCGCGAGATGGCCTGCTCGAGCGCCTCCTGCGCCTCCTGCTCGCGGCCGAGGCGCTCAAGCGCGAGCGCCATATTGTGGAACACCGCGGGCTTTGCGCCGCGCTGCCGCGCCGCCGCCTCGAAGTGCGTCAGCGCCTCGGCCCACTTCCCGAGCCGCAGGTGCGCGATGCCCAGGTGGAAGCGCGCGCCCACGTCGTCCGGACGCAGTTCCGCCACGCGGCGGAACTCCCGCACCGCCTCGTCCAGCATCCCCGTGCGGTAGAAGGCGAAGCCCAGGTTGCGGTGCTCCTCGATCCGCACGTCGGTCGCCACCTCGTCCGTCGCCTTCGACTTGCCCACGCGGTGCAGGAACCCCGCCGTCGCGAGCCCGAAGAGCGCCTTCCCCACCTCGAACTCCACGAACCCCGAGGCATCCACGAGCCCCGCAACGTCCGTGCGCCCGTCAATCAGCGGAATGAGCGTCTGCTGCTCCGCCGTCAACTGCGCCGAACTCTCCGCCAGCCGGCGACGGTCGAGCTCGAAGACGATGTCGAACGACGGGATCTTCTTCTCGATGAGGCTCCACTCGTCGACGCGCCGCGCGCCCTCGAGGAGCAGCGACTCCGGATTGATCGCGACCAGGAGGTCCTGTTCCTCGGGGCGGATGTCCGCCTCGAAGTTGAACGACCCCTCGGCCCAGGTGAAGAGGAAGTACACCGCCTCCTCGATCTGCACGCGGATCTGCGCGTTGAGCTGGTCGCGCGTGATCATCCCGTGCTCCACCAGGAGCTCGCCGAGGCGCTTGCCGCGCTCCCTGCGCTGCAGGTCAATGGCCTCGTCGAGCCTCTCCTGCGTGAGGAGCCCGCTCTTCACGAGGATGTCGCCCAGCCGGTCGCGGCGGTTGACGATGGATGCGTAGCTGATCTTCCCCTTGTCGAAGAAGATCGAGCCGAAGTTGTTGCGGTGCGTGACCGAGAGGCAGCCGCTCTTCTTGCCCATCGCGAGGAGCTGCAGCACGTCGGGGAGCGACGCTTCCTTGAGGGAGCCCTTGATGGCCATTAGCGGAGCTCCTCGATGACGCGCCCGCCCATATCGGACCACTCCCAGACCACGCGCTCGCGGTCGAGGAAGGTCGGGTCGCCGCCCTCCGTGGCGGCGGCGGCGGCCGCGGCGGGCGCAATGGTCGCGGTCGCCGCGGCCCCGAGCCCCAGCTCGTCGCGCGCAAGCGCCGCATCGAGCGTCATCCCGCGTGCATCGGCGGCCGCGGCCAGGCGGTTCACCAGCCCGATCAACTCGCGCACGCTCTGCAGCGGCGGGTCGCAGACCACGTCGAGGAGTTCCGGGGTCGCCGGCCGCCCGAGGGCGGCGAGGAAGCGCGACGCGAGCTTCTCGCGCAGCGTGCGGTCCGGCGGCTGGATCTCGGCGATCAATCCGCCCTCGAAGCGCGAGCGCAGCCGCGCCGCGAGGTCCGGGATCTCCGACGGGAGCCGGTCGCTCGACAGGATGATCTGCTTCCCCGCCTCGGCGAGCGCGTTGAAGACAAAGAAGAACTCGTCCTGCGTCCGCTCCTTGCCCGTGAGGAACTGCACGTCGTCGACGATCAGCGCGCCGGCGGCGCGGTAGCGCGACCGCCACCGCTCGACCGTCCCGCCCTGGATCGCCGCGATCAGCTCGTCCACCAGCGTCTGCGCGTGGACGCACGCCACCACGATGCGCCCTTCGGAGGCAATGGCGATGGCGTTCCCGATGGCGTGGACGAGGTGCGTCTTCCCGACGCCGCTCGGTCCGGTGATGAGCAGCGGGTTGTACCGCGTGCCCGGCGAGGCAATCACGGCATCGGCCGCGTGGACCGCCAACTGGTTCGCGGAGCCGAGCTCGAACCCATCGCGCGTGAACGCCGGGTTCGGGCCGCCGGGCGGCATATCGCCGGCCAGGGCCTTCTCCACCAGGTCCTCGGCCTCCTTCAGCCGTTCCGGATCGCGGAAGAGCTCGTTCCCGCCCAGCGCCGCGTCCACGCGCGTCGCCTCGGCCTCGAGGGTGCGGAGATGCTCCACCGCCTGCGCAAACATCGCAACCAGCGCCTGGACGTCCGGGTCCTTGGGCAGCGCGAGCGCGCGCTCCAGGACGCCGGTGCGGTACCCTTCGCCGCGCCAGTACGCGATCACCTCGCGGAGCCGCACCTGCCACGATTCCATCTGCTCCTGCACCACCGAGGCGACGTCGGAGAGGAAGTTCTGGAACTCGCCGGACGAGGCGGGTGCGCCCACATCGCCGGGCAGCGGCGTCAGGACGCTGCTCGCGCGCGCGCCCATCGCCTGCTGCGCCACCCAGGAGTTGAGCAGCCCCTGCAGCTCGCGCACGCTCGCCACGTTGCGCTCGGCGAGCTTGGCGAGCGACGCCTCGGGGACCTCGAGCTCGCGCTCGGCACACGCCGACCTGAGGATCGCCACGCGCGCCTCGTACTCCGGGACGCCGACGTCCACCACGAGCCCACCCGCGAGCCGGCCGATGAGCCGCTCGTCCACGTCGGCAATCTCCGCCGGCGGGCGATCGCTCGCGCACACGATCTGCCGCCCCTCGTCCTGCATCACCGTGAAGAGGCGGAGCAGCTCCGCCTGCATCTCGCGCCGTCCCGTGACAAACTGCAGGTCATCGAGCACGAGCAGGTCCACGCGCGCGAGGCGTCCGCCGAATGCCGTCGTCTCGCCCGCGCTCACCGCCGCGTGGAACTGCTCCGAGAACTCGTCGAGCGTGAGCGCGAGCACCTCGGCGTGCGGCTGCAGCGCCTTGAGGAGATGGGCCGTGGCGGTCAGGACGTGCGTCTTGCCGAGCCCCGAGCCGCCATAGACGAAGAGCGGGTTGTATGTGGTGCCCGGCGCCTCGGCAACGGCGCGCGCGGCAGCCGCGGCCATACGGTTCCCCGCACCGACCACCAACCGCTCAAACGTCAGGCGCGGATCGAGACGCACGTCAGCCCTCGCGCCCTGCGCTCAACTTGCGCAGCACGAGTTCGGAGATCCCGCGCAGCGTCTCGAAGACGCCGGGGCCGTGCAGCGCGTCTGCCGCGAACGACGGCACGCCGCGGAAGTTCAGCGCCTCCTCCAGTTCCGGCACCGGCGTGATGAGCTCCGGCGGGAGGTCCTGCTTGTTGTACTGGATCACCAGCGGCATCGTGCGCGCGTCGACGCCCTGCTCCGCGAGGTTCGCGTGCAGGTCCTGGAACGACTCGATGTTCTCCTGCAGCTGGCGCGACTGGCTGTCCGCCACGAACACCACGCCGTCCGCCCCCTGCAGTACGAGCTTGCGCGTGGTCTGGTAGTAGACCTGGCCCGGCACGGTGTAGAGCTGGAAGCGCGTCGTGAACCCCGAGATCGCGCCGAGGTCAATCGGCAGGAAGTCGAAGAAGAGCGTGCGGTCGGTCTGCGTCGCGAGCGAGACCATCTGCCCCTTGCGGTCGCCCGGCACCTGCCCGTGGATGTAATGCAGGTTCGTCGTCTTCCCCGACCGCCCGGGGCCGTAGTAGACGATCTTGCAGGTGATCTCGCGGGTCGCGTAGTTGACGAGGCTCACGGCGGGGTCGGTGAACGGTGGAAGGCGGGGATTCCCATCAGCCCCGTCCGAACAACTGCGCGAGATTCCGGTTCAGGTCCTGCTCGAAGTTCTCCGCCAGCGCGGGCGTGGTCTCGGTCTGGGCCGGCGCCGCGGTCGCCGCGTTCGCCTGCAGCTCCTTGAGATACAACTGCACGATCCCCATCGAACTCTCCGAGTCGAAGACGGCGAGCACGAGGAGCATCGAGCCGCGCACGGGCACCTGCCCCAGATACATCTGCCGCGTCTGCCCGGCGTAGTGCAGGCCGCGGAACGGCGTGCCGTCCACCATCGTGCCGAGATGCTCCGCCGACGCGTTGATCGCCGCCGAGAGCGCGCACGCCGTCTGGACGTCGAGCGAGCGCTGGAACCCGACCTGCGCGAGCACCTGCCCGCTGGACTGCATCAGCACGGCGAGCTGCAGGCGCGCATCGTCCACGAACCGCCGCAGCGGCGCGTCGGCCCACCCGATGCCCGTCGTATGGCGGATCACAGCCCCCCCGCCGCGCGCAGCAGGTCCACGCGCACCAACCCGAGATTCACCTTGGGGCCGCACACCGCCACCGCCACGAGGCCGTTGCGGCCGGCCGCGAGGACGCGCCCCTGCTCCGCCTCGAGTTCGCAGAACGACACCGCGCCGAACCCGGCCGCCCCCGCGGCGCGCGCCGCCTTGCGGTACAGCGACGCCGTCAGCGCGGCAAACGCCGCCGTGTCCACGCCGATCTGCGCCGTGCCGTCCACGACGATCCCGTCCTCCTCGGCCACCACGAAGCAGGCGGTCACGCCGCGGTGCCTGGTCACCGTGCTCACGAGGGCGCCGAATGCGCTCATACGTCGCCTCCGAGCCAGCGTCGCGCCTCGGCGACGCACTGGTCGAGGGTGCGACGGACAAAGCCGAGCGGAACCTCGCGCGGCGCGGCCACGAGCGTCACGCCCTCCGCGGCCGGCGCCATCGCAAGCGTTGCGGCCTCGCTCTCGAGCACGATCCGCGTCCACGCGCCGAGCCCGAAGTGCCGCATCGCACGCGCGGCCTCGTCGCTCACGCCGGAGAGGTGCGCGCCGATTACCGCGCCGAGATCCTCGCCCTCCGCGGTCTCGTATCGCCCCGCGACCACGAGCCCGTCCGCGTCGAGGAGCAACGCCACCTGCGCGGTGTCGCCGAGGACACCGTCGAAGAGCGCGCCCGCGCCCGCGTGCACCGCCGCTGCGGTCGCCGCCGGTGCCGGTGGTGGCAGCGGATAGGGCGAATGCGACGGCGCCGTGGGCAGCTCGCTCATCTCGAGGCGCGCCGCCTGCACCGCCCGCCACGCCGATTCCAGCGCGGGATCGTCGGGGTCGGCCCGGCGCGCCACCTCGAGATGCGCCTCGGCCTCGTCAAAGCGCCCCTGCTGGTAGCGGAGGAAGCCGAGCCCGCGATGCGCCGCGCCGAACTCGGGCGCGAGGTCGAGCACCCGCGCCCACGCCGCCTCCGCCGCCGCGACGTCGTCCTGCGCCAGCGCGATCCGCGCCACGAGGTCGTGCGCGTCGGCGCGCGTGGCGTGGCGGTCCGCCCCGCGGCGCGCCACGCGCGCCGCGTGCGCCAGGTCCTGGCGCGCGAGCAGGGCCTCCGCGAGCGGAAGGAAGACGAGGCTCGACGGGTCGGCCGCGAGCATCTCGCTCATCGCGCGGATCTCCTCAGCGCTCATCGGGGACCTCCCGCGCGAGGATCTCGTTGAGCCGTGCCGCGACGGTGATGCCTTCGCGAATGGCCGACGCGCCGGGGTACGCCGGCATCGCCTCGAGGAAGGCCGACCAAGTGGCGATGCCCTCCGCAAAGGCGCCGCGCCTGAGCGCCGCCGCACCGCGCCTGAGCGCGGTCGGCACCACGCCGAACGGCGTGGTGCGCTCGCTGGGCCGCAGGTCGCGGGGAAGCGGGGCGAGCACGCTCTCGCGCGGGGGCTGCCGCAGCAGCACCACGCCCGTGCTCACCATCCCGTACACGATGCGCGCCACGTCGAACTCGCTCATCGACACCGTCCCCGCAATGGTGCGCAGGTCCGTCCGGCCATCGATGCACGAGAGCACCTTCCACTCCTGCGGCAGGAGGTCGAGGAGCGCCTGATGCCCCGTGTCCACGGGCGCGAGGTCCGGAATCACCGAGAGGTTCGGCACCCGGTCCGCGATCCGCGACCACTCGTCGATCCGGCGCGCGCCCTCCATCAGCAGCGACTCCGTGGAAATCGGTGCCGTCGCGTCGCGCATCGCCTCCTCGGTGAGCCCCTCGTCAAACCGGAAGTGGCCCTCCGACCACGACATCAGCTCAAAGACCACCGCTTCGATCTGCAAGCGCATCTGGCGCTCCATCTCGCGCGCCGTCACCATCTCGAGCGCCACGAGGATCTCGCCAAAGCGCCGCCGATCCCCGGCTTCCTGCAGGGCGCGCACCTTCAGCAGGTCCGCGTCCATCAGCCGCCCCGAGCGCACCAGCAGGTCGCCAATGCGGTGTGGGTTCGACCGGATGTTCGCCGAGATCACCTTGCCGTTCTCAAACAGCACGACGCCCTCGTTGTCGCGCAGCGCCGAGGTGACGGTGAGCGTCCCCGTCTTCCGGCTCAGGTCGAGGAGCTGGAAGACGTCGTGGATGCCGAGTTCGCGGAGCGGGCC
>CAYXQS010000051.1:12344-14475 GCA_964466515.1 uncultured Gemmatimonas sp.
TTCGATTGCCATCAGCCCTCCGCCCTGGCGTCGGTGTCCGGGCCGTCGACGCGCTGCTGGATGGCGCGCGCCTCGCGGAACGCGCGCCGCGCGAACTCGCCGTGCGGCTCGATCTCCGCCACGCGCCGGAAGCAGGCCACCGCCTCGCGAAAGCGGTTCTGCGCGGAGAGCAGGAGCCCCTGATGGAAGATCGCGCCCACGTGCGTCGGGTCAAAGCGCAGCACGCGCTGGAAGGCGATCACCGCATCGTCCGGGCGGCCGATCTCCATCAGCAGCTCGCCCAGCGCCACGAGGCCGTCAAAGCTGTACGGGTCGCGTTCGAGGAACTCGATGAGGAGCGTGAGCGCGTCGGGCTGGCGGCCCTGCACGCGGTGCAGGGCCGCGAGCGCGAGCGTCGCGTCGGCATACGTCGGCACCGCGTCGAGCGCGGCCAGGAGCTCCTGCTCGGCCTCGACGAATCCGCCGCGCTGCAGCAGGAGTTGCGCGAGGTCGTAGCGCACCGCCGCGAAGTCGCCGTCGAGCTGGAGCGCGTGGCGGTACGCCGCAATTGCGGCGTCGAGGTTGCCGAGGGCGCGCGTGACGTTGCCGATCCCACGCAGCACCTCGGCGCGGTCCGGTGCCACGCGCCGCGCGCGGTCGAGCACCTCGAGCGCGCCCTCGGAGTCACCGCCCTCGAAGCGCGCGGTCGCGACGAGCATCAGGGCGTCGGCATCGTCGGGGAGCACCTGGAGGAGCAGGGCCGCCGGCGCGCCGGCGTCGCCGCCGCGGCCGAGGCTCAGCAGCGCCTGCGTCTCGCCGCGCAGCGCTTCCGGATGCTCCGGCGCCGTGCGCCGCGCCGCCTCAAAGCGCTCGAGCGCATCGCCCCACGCCCCTTGGCGGCCGAACGCCTCGCCGAGCAGCACGTCGCCCTGCACCGGATCGGCGCCACGTCCCATCGCGCGGCGCACCTCCGCCATCGCGCGGTCCACGAGCCCCTTGGAGAGGTAGTCCGTCGCGAGCGCGTACGGGTCGCCCGTGGCGTCCGCCGCCGTGTCGGCCGCGACCGCCGGCTCGAGCTGCCGGAAGATCGTGTCGAGCAGGCCCGCGTCGAAGGTGAAGGTGTCCACCCCCGTGCTCATCCGCTGCTCGCCGCCCAGGTCGGGCAGCACGGTGAGATCCGGGTCCTCGTACTCGAGGTCAATGGCGAGCGCGAAGCTCTGGGCCACGTAGTACGGGTCGATTTCCAGCGCGCGCTTGGTCTCGCGCAGCGCCCCCGGATAGTCGCCGAGGTTGGAGAGCGTGAAGCTCAGGTTGTAGTGCGCCTCGGCATAGTCCGGGTTCGACTGAATCGCGCGCGCGAAGGCCGTGCGCGCCTCCTCGAACTTCCGCAGCTCGGCCAGCACCATCCCGACGCCGTTCCACGCCACGGGCTGCGTCGGGTCGCCCTCAATCACCTGCCGGTACGCCTCGAGCGCCAACTGGTAGCGACGCCCGCGCACGAGCAGGAGCGCAAGATTGAGCCGCGCCTTCACGAAGTTGGGCGCCTGCGTCAGCGCGTCGCGGAACGCGTCCACCGCGTCGTCGGCGTCCCCCGCGTGGAACTGCGCCACCGCGAGGTTGTTGCGCGCAATGGCGTAGTGCGGGTCCGCCGCCAGCGCGCGCCGGTAGCTCTCGGCCGCGCCCGCGTGGTCGCCCGTCTGGTGCAGCGCGACGCCGCGCTCGTTCCAGAGCTTCGGGCTCTCCGGGCGCTCGGCGAGCAGCTCGTCGTACAGCGCGATGGCCGGCTGCGGCTCCTTCTGCAGGAGGTGCAGCTCGGCAATGGCCTGCACCGCGAGCGCCCGGTCCTCGCCGCGGTCGAGCGCCATCCGGTACTCGCGCATCGCCTCGGCCATCAGCCCCTGCTGGCGGAACGCGTGCCCGAGCGTGTAGTGCGCCAGCGACTCGCCCTCGGCGATCGTCATCTGCGCCTGCGAGCGCCGCGCCTGCCGGCCCGGGACCAGCGCCTCGTACCGCTTCGGGTCGTACTCGTCGAGCGAGAGGTTGGCCTGGGCGCGCGAGAGCGCCGGATTGAGCTGCACCGCGCGCTTTAGAGCAGCAGCGTCGAACCAACCGCAACGGCGCAGGTGGGTGAGGTACGAGTCGAGCCGGTACG
>CAYXQS010000052.1:0-8412 GCA_964466515.1 uncultured Gemmatimonas sp.
CGAGTTCGAGAACGTCCACCTGAGCACGCGGAGCTACAAGTGAGCGGGTTGAACCTCACCCTCCACGTCTGGCGTCAGGCCGGACCGAACGCCGTCGGGAAGATGGTCGAGTACCCGGCCAGGGACATCAGTCCCGAGATGAGCTTCCTCGAGATGCTCGACGTGGTGAACGAGCGTCTCATCGAGGCCGGCGACGAGCCCATCGCGTTCGATCACGACTGCCGCGAGGGGATCTGCGGCGCGTGCGGCGTGATGATCAACGGGTATGCGCACGGGCCGATGAAGCTCACGACCGCGTGCCAGTTGCATATGCGGTCGTTCGCGGACGGGCAGGACGTCTACATCGAGCCGTGGCGGGCCAAGGCGTTCCCCGTGGTGAAGGACCTGATCGTCGATCGCGGGGCGTTCGACCGGATCATCCAGGCGGGCGGGTACATCTCCGCGCCGACGGGGTCCCCCCAGGACGCCAACGCGCTACCGATCCCCAAGCAGGATGCGGACCTGGCGATGGACAATGCGGCGTGCATCGGGTGCGGTGCCTGCGTGGCGGCCTGCCCCAACGCGTCAGCGTCCTTGTTCACCGGGGCGAAGATCACGCAGCTTGGCGCGTTGCCTCAGGGGCAGCCCGAGCGGCACAGGCGCGCGCTGGCGATGGTGGAGACGATGGACCTTGAGGGGTTTGGCGGGTGCTCGCTGTTTGGCGAGTGTATGGAGGCGTGCCCGAAGGGGATTTCGTTGGATGCGATTATGCAGATGAATCGGGATTATGTGTGGGCGAGTGCTGGGCGCGGCACTTCTGCGGTCGCGACGGAGTAAGGGCGCGTTTCATATTGGCGGAGCGGGCTCCGCCTTCCGATCCGTCATCGCCCGTCTCGCCTTCAAGTGTGCCTCCATCTCCAGGCGCGGCACGCCGTCCCGCATCCACTGCGGCGCGTCCTGATCGCGCAGGAAGGTGTCAAACCACTCCGTCATCCGGAGCGCGTAATCCTTCTGGTTCGCGGGGCGGGCCAGCCCGTGGTTCTCGCCCACGTACTCGAGTAGCACGACTTCCTTCCCAAGCTGCCGCAGGTGGTTGTAGTACGTGATGCCCTGGTTGAAGTCCACGGCACCATCGCGGTCGTTGTGCAGGATCATAAACGGGATGGACAGGCTCTGCGCGTGCACCTGCGGTGAGTTGCGCAGGTACGCCTCAGGCACGTCGTTCGGCCCGCCGGTGAAGCGGCCCTGGCTGGCAATAAAGATGCTCGCGTCCGTCGAGCCGGAGTTCCAGTAGATGGACCCGAACATCGAGACCATATCCGTCAACGGCGCGCCGGCGACGGCGGTCTTGAAGATGTTGGTCTGCGTGGTGATGAACGTGGTCTGGTAGCCGCCCCACGAGTGGCCTTGCAGGCCGACGCGCGCGGAATCCACGATGCCAGTGGCAATGGCGGCCTGCACCGCGGGCACGACGCAATCCACGGCGCTGCGGCCGGGATCATTGATGCGATACGTGATGTCGGGCATCAGGTACGCGTAGCCGCGCGAGGTGTACACGGCGGCATTGGCGTAGCGCGTGGCGTTGGGCTGCTGGTACGCGTTGAAGCCCTGTGTGAGCTTCTCGTAGATGTACGTGAGCGTGGGATACGTACGGCCTTCCACATATCCGGCGGGCAGATACAGCGTGGCCTGCCTGCGCCCGGGCTGGCCCTCGCACTGGTACTCGACGAGCCGAGTGCCGGCGGTCCAGGCAACTTCCGTTTGCTGGGGGTTGGCGTCGGTCAGCCGCCGCTCACCGGTGAAGGCGCCCGCGCCCAGCTCGGCGGCGTACCAGTCAGGGAAGGCCACAGCCGTCTGCCGTGTGTAGGCCCACACATTGGCATCGCGTGCGCGGCGATAGTCCACCTTTGCCGCTTCGCTCGAAATCACACGCACGCCGCCCCGCACCACGTCAATCGCCGCGAGCCCCTCCTTCTTGGTGTACTCCTCGAAGGTCTCCACGTAGAACGGCGCGGTAGGGTCAATGCCACGACGGTCGCGATTGTCCCACGTCAGCCGCCCTTGATAGCGGATGCCATCGCGACGGCCATTCACGGTGAGATTGCGTGCGCCGGTGCCGGACACGGGCAGGCGCCAGTAGTCCCAGTTGTCACGGACGATGAGCGAGGCATTGTCGTGTGTCCAGCCGACGAGCGCACCGCCCATCTGCGGCTTCACCTGATTATGGTCGTCCTCGTCATTGTAGAAGTTGTTGTTGATGCCAGCGGTGAGTGTGCGCGTCTGGCCAGTGGCGAAGTCATAGACCTTCCAGTCGCCGGTGTCGTAGTAGGCGTACCTGGAGTTGTCCGGCGAGAATGCCGCCGCTGCGCCGCCACCGAATCCGCCGCCACCGCCACCGGGTATGCGCGCCTGAATCAGCTTGCGCTCGCCCGTCACGAGGTTCACGGCGTAGAGGTCCCGGAACTGGAACCCGCGAATGCCGGCCTCACGCTCGTACTCACGGTTGTCGCTGGCCACGCCCCACGTGTCACGCGGGCCGCGCTGGAGGCCGCGCAGGGCGTCGTCCGTGAGCGGCGCGATGGTCTTGCGGGCAATCTGGTACGCGGCCACGTGCACGAAGGAACGATCCTGGCTCTCCTGCACCTGCTGCTGCGACTGCACGCGCACGTCCTGGTAATGCCAGAGCACGAGGGAGGGCACGTCAGCGTCGGTCTGCGGCGCGGCCGCCTGACGGCCGCCACTCCCGGCGCCCGGAGCAGGGAGGTTGCCGCCCGGTGCACCGCCACCTGCACCACCCGCGCGCACCTGCGTGCGCGGCGGACGCGGCGCACGAATGCCCACATACAGCGCGCCTGCATCGCGGCTGAAGGCAATGGCGTAATCGCTCGACACCACGCGGCCCTCCGGCATACCGCTCGTGGTGGCATCAATCACCTGCGGCGCGGCGGCCACGCGCACGTTGGGCCACACCAGCGCAGCCACGATCTCGTCCACCGTGTTGGCGGTGTCGCTGTCCACGCGCAGCGCGGCCAGCGCGAACGACGAATCGCCCCACGTGATGCGCCGATAGGCGGCCTTGTACGCATCCAGTGTGCGCGTCTCGCCGTTGGACAACCGGCGGAGCTGCAGCGAGTTGCCAATCTCGTCCGTGGCGCCAATCGCATATGCCAGGTACTGCGCGGCGGCGTCAAACGCGAACTCGGTGACGTTGGCAATGAACTGGTTCGGTGTGCCGGCGGGCGCGGCCAAGTTGACCAGCTCCAGCATCGTGCCGCTGCCCGTGCCACCGTGCTGAATCGCCAGCCAACTTGATGTATCGCCCGCAAAGCGGAAGCTGCGCACGTTCTCGTACTCGACCTTGATGCCATCCCCGAGCCGGACAATGGCGAGCTTGGGCTGCTGGGCCGCGCCCCCGCCACCGGCCCCTGCGCCCGGCCCACGCGTACCGCCACGCGCTGCGTTCGCACTTGGCCGCACCAGGAACGCTGCCCACTTGCTGTTGCCGCTGATTTGTACCGCGCCGCCGCCCAAGCCGCCGGGGCCACCGCCACCGCCCGCGCCACCCGTGGGCGCGGAGCCTGTCGCGAACTTCCATTCCGTCCCATTGGCGGCCGTGGGGCGAATCACCACCTCGTTGTCGCCCTCGTTGGGCGCCAGCTCGTATGCAATCCACTTGCCGTCATTGGAGAGCTGCGTGCCGCGGATGGTGTTCCACGTGAGCAGGTCGTTGAGGGTGAGCTGACGACCCGCCGAGGCTGGTGGCGTCCAACGGCTCACGGGATCGGCGCTCGTGGCGCCGTAGGGGAGATTGAGCTGCGGGTTGGGCGGAGGGGTAGCCGATCCGCCACGTCGCGCCGAGTCGGGCGCTTGGGCCGTGAGGAGTGCGAGGGGCAGGGCCAGAAGGCCCGCGAGGGCAAGGCGGGTCGCGGTGAAGAAGCGCATCATCCGTTTCGTGGAGGGTTCTGTCGAGCGTCCGAAGGATGTTACGCGCCGGAACGCCAGTCCGCTATCGAGAGGGAGTGGCGCCGCTCAACGATACCGCCCCATCAACTTCTCCATCGCCGTCCCACCCGGACACAGCCGCTCAAACCCGACATCCACGAGCGGAACCTCACTGGTCTTCATCAACCCGTGCATATCCCGCCCACCTTCATCCACAAACAGCAACCCAGTCGCAATCTCCCCCCGCGCCTGGCAGGCCCGCACGTGCGAGTAGGCTGATTCCCGGTTCGTCGGGTCATAGTCGGGCGACGTGGACCGCAGCCGCACCGACCCGCCATCGTGCAACGCGACAACCGAAACATCCTCGGACGTTTCGGGCAGCGTGATCTCCCGCCGCAACGGCACGAAGTCCGCCTGCACGGCCTCGACTTCGTGCTCCCGCGTGTACGCGTACGACTTGGTCGACCCCTCGTGGTCATTGAACGACACGCAGGGCGAGATCACGTCAATGAGCGCGAACCCCCGATGCGCGATGCCGGCCTTGAGGATGGGCACGAGCTGCTGCTTGTCCCCGGAGAACGACCGCGCCACGAACGTGGCGCCGAGGGTCAGCGCGAGGAGCACGGGGTCAATGGGCGACTGCTCGTTCGCCTCGCCCTTCTTGGACGTGGAGCCGATGTCGGCCGAGGCGGAGAACTGCCCCTTGGTGAGCCCGTACACGCCGTTGTTCTCCAGCACGTAGAGCATATTCACGTTGCGCCGGATGGCGTGCGACATCTGCCCGAGCCCGATCGAGAGCGAGTCGCCGTCGCCGGAGATGCCGATGTAGGTCAGCGACCGATTGGCCGCGGCCGCGCCGGTGGTCACCGACGGCATCCGCCCGTGCACGGAGTTGAACCCGTGCGACTGCTTCATAAAGTACGCGGTGGTCTTGGACGAGCACCCAATGCCGCTCATCTTCGCGGCGCGATGCGGCTCGAGGTCCATTTCCCACGCGGCGAGCACCAGCGCGGCGGTCACGGAGTCGTGCCCACACCCGGCGCAGAGGGTGGACATCGCCCCCTCATAGTCGCGGATGGTCAGCCCGAGCCCGTTGGTGCGCGAGTGGGGATGCCGGACGGGCGGCTTGGCAATGGACGTCATACGGTCACCCCTGCGAGGTGGCTGCGGACGCCGTCCACCACGGTCCGCGCCGTGAGCGGCATTCCGCCGTAATCCAGAATGGGATGCAGGGTGTCGCGCGGCACGCCGAGCTCGATGGTCAGGAGCGAGCGCAACTGCGCGTCCCGGTTCTGCTCAATCACAAACACCTGCTCGTGCTGCTCGATGAACGCGCGCACCTCCTCGCCGAACGGGAAGCCGCGGATGCGCATCACGTCCACCGCGGTGCCGTCGGCCTTGAGCTCGTCCGCGGCCTCGAGCACGGCGGCGCGACATCCGCCGATGGTCACGAGCCCGATGCCGGCCTTCCTCGGCTTCTTGGCTTTCGATGCCTTGGCCTGCGCCACGATCTCGGGCTTTGGCATTGCGCCCGCCGCGTGCCTGAACTTCCGCAGCAACCGGTCCACGACCTCCTGGTATGCGTCGGAGTCCTCGGTGTACGCGGCGTGCCTGTCGTGCCCGGAACCGCGCACAAAATAGGCGCCCTTGCCGCCCACGCCCGGCAGCGTGCGCGCGGCGATGCCGTCGCCCTCCTCGTCCACGTAGCGGGAGAACCTCTTGATTTTCTCCAGGTCCGCGGCGTCGAGCACCTTCCCGCGGTCGGGACGATAACTGTCGTCCCAGGTGAGCCGCTTGATCATCCAGTCGTTCATCCCGATGTCCAGGTCCGACGCCACAAACACCGGCGTCTGGAACCGGTCGGCGAGGTCAAAGGCCTCGACCGACATCGAGAAGCACTCGTTGGGGTCCGCGGGGAAGAGAATGAGATGCTTGGTGTCGCCGTGCGAGGCGTAGGCGAGCGAGAGCAGGTCGGCCTGCTGCGTGCGCGTGGGCATCCCGGTGGCGGGGCCGCAGCGCTGGATGTCGAAGAAGACCGCGGGGATGTCGGTGTAGTACGCGAGGCCGATGAACTCCTGCATCAACGAGATGCCGGGGCCCGAGGTGTTGGTGAACGCGCGCGCGCCCGCCCACCCGGCGCCGATCACGATCCCCGCCGCCGACAGCTCGTCCTCGGCCTGGATGATGGCGTAGTTGTTGAGCCCGGTGTCCTGGTCCACGCGGTACTTCTCGCAGAACGCCTTGAACGCCTCCATCAATGCCGTGGCCGGCGTGATCGGGTACCACGCGCCCACCGTGGCGCCGGCGTACAGGGCACCCAGCGCGCAGGCGGTGTTGCCGTCCATCAGGATCGAGTCGCCCGTGGCGTCCATCGTCTGGAGATGGATGGGCAGCGGGCACGTGAAGTTGGCCTTGGCGTAGTCGTAGCCGAGCCGGATGGCCTTGTGGTTGGATTCCAGGAGCCGCGGCTTCCGGCCGAACTTCTCGTTGAGCATTGCATCGACCACGGCCATATCGAAGTCGAGCAGCGCCGCCAGCGCACCCACGTACGCGATGTTGCGGAGCAGCGTGCGGTCGCGGTCGCCTTCGAAGGTCTCCACGCACATCCGCCCAAACGGGATGCCAAGGATGGAGATGCCCTCGCGCACGAGGTCGGGGTCGAGCGGCCAGGACGAATCATAGATGAGGTATCCGCCCGGGCAGACCGTCGCGACGTCCTTGGCGTAGGTCGCCGGGTTCAGCGCGACCACGAGATCCACGGCCGAGGGACGCGCGGTGTAGCCGTCCTTGCTCACGCGGATCTCGTACCAGGTGGGGAGTCCCTGGATGTTCGACGGGAAGATGTTCTTGCCCGTGACGGGAATCCCCATTCGGAAGATGGCCTGCATCAACAAGGCGTTGGCGCTGGCCGAGCCGGTGCCGTTGACGGTCCCGATCTTGAATGCGAAGTCGTTGACGCCGCTCATACAGTGGCCATCCCGGCATAGGGAATCCTGAGATCGAACGTCCGCATATCCCACGCGGCCGTCGGGCAGCGCTCGGCGCACAGCCCGCAATGCAGGCAGACGTCCTCGTCCTTCACCATCACGCGCTTGGTCTGGGGCAGCGCCGCCGAGACGTAGATGGCCTGCGTGAGGTTCGTCGCGGGCGCGGAAAGGCGCGTGCGCAGCTCGTCGATGGGCGAGCCGTTGGTGGTGATGGTGAGGCAGTTGGTGGGGCACACATCCACGCAGGCGTCGCACTCGATGCACAGCGCATCGGTGAAGTGCGTCTGGATGTCGCAGTTGAGGCAGCGCCCGACCTCGGCGGCCGCCTGTTCGGCGGTGAAGCCGAGCTCGACCTCCACGCCGAGGTCGCTGAAGCGCTTGGTGAGCGCCTCGTGCTGCATCTTGGCGCGCTTGACCGGGTCGTAGTCGTTGTCAAAGGCCCAGCTATGCATCCCGACCTTCGCGCTCACGAGCGTCATTCCGTGCGGCGGACGCTCGGTGACCGGCTGGCCGAGGCAGTGCTGATGGATGGAGATCGCCGCCGCGTGCCCGTGCGCGACGGCCCAGATGATGTTCTCCGGGCCCCACGCCGCGTCGCCGCCGAAGAAGACGTCGGGGCGCGTGCTCTGGTGCGTGACCTTGTCGATGACCGGCATCCCCTTGGCGTCGAACTCCACGCCAAGGTCCTTCTCGATCCACGGGAAGGCATTGTCCTGCCCGATGGCGAGGATGACCGCGTCGCAGGGGATGATGACGGTGTCGATCACGCGGCTCACCTGCTTGCCCGCGGCGTCGGCGCTCCACTCCAGCCGCTCGAACTCCATCCCGGTGAGCGTGCCGTGCTCGACGACAAACCGCTTGGGCGCGTGGTTCTCGACGATCTCGACGTGCTCCTCCTCGGCATCCTCGAGTTCCCAGGGGGACGCCTTGAAGTGCTTCCGCCCGCGCCGCGCGATGACCTTCACGTCCGTGGCGCCCACGCGCTTGGCGGTGCGGCAGCAGTCCATCGCCGTGTTGCCCACGCCGATGATGAGCACGCGCCGCTCGATTGTCTCGAGGTGGCCGAAGTGGATGTTGGCGAGCCACTCGATGCCGATATGCACCTGCTTGGGCGCGTCCCAGCGGCCCGGGAGGTCGAGCTCCTTGCCCTTGGGCGCGCCGCTGCCGACGTACACGGCGTCGTACCGCTCGGCGAGGAGCTGCTTCAGGCTCTCCACGGGCGTGCCGTACTTCATCTGCGCGCCCATCCGGATGACGTAGTCGCACTCCTCGTCGAGCACCTCGGCGGGGAGCCGGAACGAGGGGATGTTGATGCGCATCAGCCCGCCCGGCTGCGCGTTCCTCTCATAGATGGCGACGTCGTAGCCGAGCGGGAGGAGGTCGTTGGCGACGGTGAGCGAGGACGGCCCCGCGCCGATGAGCGCGACGCGCTTGCCGTTGCCGTGCGTCGGGGCGGTGGGGAGCCGGTCGGTGATGTCGCCGCGGTGGTCGGCGGCAACGCGCT
>CAYXQS010000052.1:8422-13773 GCA_964466515.1 uncultured Gemmatimonas sp.
GGCGGCACGCGGGTTCGCAGGGGCGGTCGCAGGTGCGGCCGAGGATTCCCGGGAAGACGTTCGACTCGCGGTTGAGCAGGTACGAGTCGTCGTACCGACCCTGCGCGATGAGGCGCAGGTAGCCCGGCACGTTGGTGTGTGCGGGGCAGGCCCACTGGCAGTCCACGACCTTGTGGTAGTATCGCGGATCAGAGACGTCCGTCGCGGCCATTCAGCGCATTCCTCGGGCTCGGTTGTTGCAAGCTTCGTGAAGAGTACGTCGGGGGGCAAGTGGCGGCGTACCCGTACGCATTGCCCTTGCCGTTTCTACGTTTGTGCCCGATACTAGCAATTCCTGCCAACTGTCAGGGATTTGCCCGGGGGTGGCCAGATGCAGCGACGGCTTGTCTCGATGGGTGTCAAGTTCCCGTTACTGATGACGAGCATTGTGCTCGGCACCAGCATCGTCTTCGTCTGGTCGGCATACCGCGAATACAGCGGCGTGCTGTACCGCACGAGCGGGCAACGCCTCGAGTATAACGCCGGGCTCCTCGTGAGTCTGCTGCGGGAGAGCACGCCGGCGGGGGGCGGGCAGTTGGCACGCACTGCGCAGCACGGTGAACTGCGGCGGCTGCTGACGACACAGGGGATCCCGGCCGTGGCGGAGAGCGCACTCGTTGCCGCGTTCCCACAGCTCTCCGACTCGACACGCCTCCGGGCGCAGCTCCTCGACGCCAGGGGGAAGGCGGTCCTCCAGTACACCCTGGGCGACATCGGCGCGCTCGACGCGTGGGCCGTGGCCGCGGCGGAGCGGGGCGAACTGTCCGCCACGGCGCCCAGCCTGAGTCCGGTCTTCAATCACGAGGGGATGCCGTACTACGAGCTCGCCGTCCCCGTCCACGCGCGCGACGACGGCGAGAGCCACGTCGGCTTTCTCGTCGAGACGCGGATGGTGCGTGGGCGGAACGTGGACGCCGTGCAGCGCCTCATCGGCACGAAGACGATCCTCATCGGCCAGCCCGGTGCGGGGGTCTGGACCGACCTGACCGGGGTGGCGCCGCCCCCGCCGCCGTTTGAGCGGATGGACAGCGCGTTCGTGTTCGACGACTCCCCGCGCGGCCCCGGGATCGGCGTGGCGCAGATGATTCCCGGCACGCCGTGGGCGGTCTGGCTGCAGTTCACGCGGCAGGAAGTGCTCACGCCGGCACGGAGCTTCGTGTGGCAGATGGCGCCGGTGGTCATCCTCGTCGCGATCCTCGGCGCGCTGTTTGCCTGGCTGTTCAGTCGGCGGATCACGCGGCGCATCACCGCGCTCACCGAGGAGCTCGACCGGATCGAGGTGGGGCCGGAGGGCAACGGCATCGGCGCGGCCGCGGGGCGCGACGAGATCGACCGCCTCGACGCGGCGCTGCGGTCGATGTCGGAGCGCGCGGAGAAGCAGCACGCGATCGAGGCCCAGATGATGCAGTCGCAGAAGCTCGAGGCGGTGGGCCGTCTCGCGGGCGGGATTGCGCACGACTTCAACAATATGCTCACCGTCGTCGCCAACTACGGCGAGATGATCCAGGGGGAACTCCCGCCGGGAAGCCCCGCCGCGCGCGATATGGAGGAGGTGCTGCACGCCACGCAGGGCGCGGCCAACCTGACGCGCCAGCTCCTCGCGTTCAGTCGCCGGCAGATCATCCAGCCCGTGCGCGTGGACCTGAACGAGGTCATCCGGGGATCGCACCGGATGCTGCAGCGCCTCATCCCGTCCAACGTCGCCTGCGCGCTGGACCTCGACGCGGCGATCGGTGCGGTGAACGCCGACCCCGGGCAGCTCGAGCAGGTGCTGATGAACCTCGCCCTCAATGCCGTGGACGCGATGCCGTCCGGCGGACGGCTCACGATCCGTACGCTCCTCGCCGAGCTCGACCCGGCGGAGCAGGAGGACCCGGGCGGCCTGGCGCCAAGCAAGCGCCACGTGTGCCTGGTGCTGACGGACACCGGCGTCGGGATGGACCGCGAGACGGCGGAGCGGGTGTTCGAGCCGTTCTTCACCACCAAGCCCATCGGGAAGGGCACGGGGCTCGGGCTCGCGAGCGTCCACGGGATCGTCACGCAGCTCGGCGGCCGCATCTGGGTCTACAGCGAGCCGGGGCACGGCACGACCTTCAAGATCTACTTCCCCGAGCTCCAGGGGGCGGCCGAGCCGCTGCAGGAACGCGCCGCGTTCAAGCCGTTCCCGCCGGGGCAGGGGACGATCCTCCTCGTCGAGGACGATCCCGCGACGCGCGAGGTGACGCGGCGGCTCCTCACCCGCCACGGCTACCAGGTGGTACTCGCGGTCCACGGCGCCGAGGCGCTTGATCTCCTCGCGCGCGGCGACCACCAGGTGCAGCTCGTGCTCAGCGACGTGATGATGCCCGAGATGGGCGGGATCCAGCTCGCCGGACACATTGCGGACCGGTGGCCCACGCTTCCGGTGCTGCTGATGTCGGGCTACTCCGACGCCGACCTGCGCGCCAAGGACACGCACACGTGGACCTTTCGGCTCATCGAGAAGCCCTTCACGTCGGCGACGCTGCTCGCGGCCACGACGCTCGCGCTCTCGGGGGGGCCGAGCGCCGACTGACGCGGCGCTAGATGCGGGGCAGGGTCACGCCCACCTGGCCCTGGTACTTCCCCTTCTTGTCCTTGTAGCTCACCAGCGGTTCCTCGTCGCCCTCGAAGAAGAGCACCTGCGCGATGCCCTCGTTGGAGTAGATCTTCGCGGGGAGCGGCGTGGTGTTGGAGATCTCGAGCGTCACGTAGCTGATGATGCCGCAGCGCGCGTAGGTCGACTTGCCGACCGTGATGGTCATCACGTTGCGCGGGATGCGGAAGTACTCCACCGAGCGCGCCAGCGCAAACGAGTTGGGCGGCACGATGCAGACGTCGCCGCTGAACTCCACGAACGACTTCGGATCGAAATGCTTGGGGTCCACGATCGAGCTCAGCACGTTCGTGAAGATCTTGTACTCGGGCGCCACGCGCATATCGTAGCCGTAGGCCGAGACCCCGTACGAGACGACGCCGTCGCGTTGCTGGGAGCTCTCGAAGGGCTCGATCATCCCGTGCTTGGTCGCCATCTCGGTGATCCAGCGGTCGTTCTTGATTGACACGAGGGGGGAAGTTGAGAAGTGGGGAGGAAGCGGCGAACGGCGTAGTCTAAGCCGTGCGCTCGGCTCGCGTAACGGCGCGCGCGTGACCGGAATTTCCGTACCCGAGCTTGCGACTCGGGATTGCGCGTCCAAGTCGCGCAATGACAGTGCGTTGCCGTTGCTTCGCCCAAGTACCGCGGCTACTTTCCCACGCGTCAGTTTGCCGCTCGTGAAATAATTCACGAACTCACGCCCGACCCTGATTCGATCCTATGGAACGGACGTACCTCCCGGTCCTGCTCCTCCTCGGATTCGTCGCCGTCAACGCGGTGGGGATGCTGGCCCTGTCGCATCTCCTCACCCGCTCCCGGCCCACGCCGGTCAAGCAAGAGCCGTACGAGTCCGGCATCCCGGTGATCGGCGACGCGCGCGAACGCTTCTCCGTGAAGTTCTATATGGTGGCGATGCTCTTCATCATCTTCGACATCGAGACCGTGTTCCTGGTCCCGTGGGCCGCGTACTACCGCCAGCTCTCGTGCACCGAGCCGCTGGTGGGTGGGGCCTGCGCCCCCGGCCACCTCTCGTTCTTCGGGCTGGGCGAGATGCTGGTCTTTATGGCGATCCTGCTCGTCGGCTACATCTACGTGTGGAAGAAGGGAGCCTTCCAATGGGATTGAACGCGCAGGAGGGATGGGTCACCACGCGCCTCGACTTCCTGGTGAACTGGGGCCGCGCCAACTCGCTGTGGCCGATGCCGTTCGGCACCGCGTGCTGCGCCATCGAGTTTATGGCCACCGCCGCGGCGCGCTTCGACCTCGCGCGCTTCGGGATGGAGCGGATGTCGTTCTCGCCGCGCCAGTCCGACGTCCTCATCTGCGCCGGCCGCGTGCCGTTCAAGCTCGCGCCGGTCATCCGCCGCATCTACCAGCAGATGCAGCAGCCCAAGTGGGTGATCTCGATGGGCGCCTGCGCCGCCTCCGGCGGAATGTTCGACTCGTACGCGGTGGTGCAGGGCATCGACACGATCATCCCGGTGGACGTCTACGTCCCGGGGTGCCCGCCACGCCCGGAAGGCCTCATCTACGGCATTATGATGCTGCAGAAGAAAATTATGGAAGAACGGATGTCGAATGCATCGCTCCGCGACGAGCTGATGCCCGACCCCACGTCGCAACTCTACATCCCGCCCTCGCGCATTGACGAGCTGTCCGAGCCGTTCGGCAACTCGGTCCATCAGACCCGGTCGGCGCCGTGAAGTCTTCCCAGCACGGCGTCCCGACGTTTGCGATCGTGCGCCCCGGCCAGCCCGGGGACGCGCCCGTCACGCCCAGGGGCATTCCGCACCGCGGCGGCCCGATGAATCCGTCGGTGGAGTCGCTGCGCGCGCGGTTCGGCGCCGCGATTGGCCGCGCCGAGGTCGTGTGGGGCGAGACGACGGTCTTCGTGGCGCGCGCGCAGGTCGCCGAGATCTGTGCCTGGCTGCAGGGCACGCCCACGGAGTCGTACGAATACCTCAGCGACGTGACCGCGGTGGAGTACCGCGACTCGACGCGTCCCATTGAGGTCGTCTGGCACGTGCGGTCGCTCAAGTTCCGCCGCTTCCTCCGCCTCAAGGCGGAGCTGCCGAAGGACGGGCGCACGCCGCTCGAGGTGCCGAGCGTCTGGCCGGTGTGGAAGGGCGCCGATTGGCTCGAGCGCGAATGCTACGATATGTTCGGCATCGCGTTCGTGGGCCATCCGGACCTGCGCCGTCTCCTGATGTGGGAGCAGTACAAGGAAGGGTTCCCGCTGCGGAAGGACTTCCCGATGCGCGGCCGGTTCTCGCGCTCGGAGCAGTTGACGCAGGCGCTCGCCGCCAATCCCGAGGCGCGCTACTCCAAGGAAGAGCTCTCCATCTCCGACGCCTTCGAGGACCTGCCTCTCGATATGCGCAAGCGGCTCGCCGGCGGCGAGCCGACGGGGGAATAGCGATGACAACGACCGACAAGCGCACCCTCGAGGTCGCGCTCTCGACGACGGGCCTCGGCGCCGACGGCCGGCCGATCCGCGTGCCGCTCGGCGCGGAAGGGCTCGTGACGCCGTATCCCGCGCTGGAGCCGGAGCTCGAGGGTGAGCATATGCTCATCAACATCGGGCCGCAGCATCCGGCGACCCACGGCGTGCTGCGCCTCGTGCTCGAGCTCGACGGCGAGACCGTCGTGCGCTGCATCCCGCATATCGGCTACCTGCACTGCGGCTTCGAGAAGATCG